>NZ_JOGV01000036.1:0-74572 GCF_000721365.1 Streptomyces sp. NRRL F-5650
GCCCCGAAGCCCGCCCGCACGCGCCCCCGCCCCCGAGCCGTCCCGGCGCCCGCCCTCCTGCCCTGCCCGGCCCGGCATCCGCACCGGCCCCGGTCTCGCCCCCCGGGGGCCGTGAGTCCGGACCGTGATCTGTTCGGAACCGTTCCGCGCCGTCCCGGGGGCGTCTTCGTGCGTCGTAGAGACATCAGTCGCCACGAACCCGGGGGTCCCACGATGCAGGCACGACGACAGGAACCGAGAAGACCGGCGGCCCGGGGGCCCGTTTCGCGTGCCCGTGCCGTGAGCGGTCTGCTGCTGGTCGCCGCGCTCGCCCTCAGCGGCTGCAGCGCCTCGGACGCCGGCTCCGACTCCGGCTCCCACGCGGGCGGCAGGGCCGAGGCGGCCGCGCCGCAGAAGGACTCGCAGGGGACCGGATCGCGGGCCGACGGCCGGGCCGGTGCCGCCGGGAGGGGTGCGAGCGCGCCGTCGGAACCCGTCCCGAACCACATCGTCCGCACCGTCTCGCTGAGCGTGCAGGTCGAGGACACGCCGAAGGCGCTCGCCGCGGCCCGCACCGCGGCCGAGGACGCGGGCGGCTACGTCGGTGACGAGTCCACCACCCGCGACGCGGAGGGCCACGAGCGGACCCGGGTGACACTGCGCGTGCCCGTGGAGCGCTACGAGGGCGTGCTCGACGAACTGGCGGGCGCCGGGAAGCTGCTCAGCCGCGAGGCCAAGGCCGAGGACGTCACCGACCAGGTGGTGGACGTGGACAGCCGCGTCAAGTCGCAGCGCGCCAGTGTGGCCCGTGTCCGGGAGCTGATGGACCGGGCGACGGAGCTGGACGACGTGGTGACCCTGGAGGGCGAGCTGAGCACCCGTCAGGCGGAGCTGGAGGCGCTGCTCGCCCGGCAGGCGTCCCTGAAGGACCGCACGAGCCTGGCCACCGTCACCCTCTCCCTGTCGGAGACCCCGGTGCAGCGCGCCGGGGAGAAGGAGGACGAGGACCCCGGGTTCCTGGACGCGCTGGCCGGCGGCTGGCACGCCTTCGTGACGATGCTGCGCTGGCTGGCGGTGGTGCTCGGCGCGGTGCTGCCGTTCGCGGCGGTGGCGGCGCTGCTGGCGCTGCTGTGGCTGCGGGTCGTACGCCCCCGGCTGCCGCGCAGGCCGGAGACACCGCGCGGCGGGGAGACCGGGGCGCGGGACTGAATCGCACGCGGAGGGTGCCGAAGGGCCGTGAGGGGTCCCGTCCACGTAGCGTGTGCGCATGGACATGAGCACCGGGGGCGGGAAGCGGGAACGGCTGGTCGTGATCGGCGGGGACGCCGCGGGGATGTCCGCGGCGTCCCAGGCGCGCCGGCTGAAGGGCCCGGACGAGCTGGAGATCGTGGCCTTCGAGCGCGGGCACTTCGCCTCGTTCTCGGCATGCGGCATCCCCTACTGGGTCGGCGGCGACGTGGCCGGCCGGGACGACCTGATCGCCCGTACGCCCGAGGAGCACCGCGCCCGGGACATCGACCTCAGGATGCGCACCGAGGTCACGGAGATCGACGTGGCCGGCGGGCGGGTACGCGCGCGTGACGTCGATTCCGGGGACGAGTCCTGGACGTCGTACGACAAGCTGGTGATCGGGACCGGGGCGCGGCCGGTCCGGCCCGAACTCCCGGGCGTCGACGCGCCCGGCGTGCACGGGGTGCAGACGCTGGACGACGGGCAGGCGCTGCTCGACACGCTGGCACGCACGCGTGGCCGCCGCGCGGTGGTCGTCGGCGCCGGGTACATCGGCGTGGAGATGGCCGAGGCGCTGATCAACCGCGGCTACGAGGTGACGGTCGTCAACCGCGGCCGGGAGCCGATGGCGACCCTGGACCCGGACATGGGCCGTCTGGTGCGCACGGCCATGGAGGGCCTCGGCATCACCATGGTGAACGGCGCCGAGGTCACCGAGGTGCTGACCGGGGACGACGGCCGGGTCCGGGCGGTGGCGACCCGGGACGACGAGTTCCCGGCGGACGTGGTGGTGCTCGGCATCGGCGTACGTCCCGAGACCGCGCTCGCCCGGGCCGCGGGGCTGCCGCTCGGCGCGCACGGCGGGCTGCTGACCGACCTGGCGATGCGGGTGCGCGGCCACGAGAACATCTGGGCGGGCGGCGACTGCGTGGAGGTGCTGGACCTGGTCTCCGGGCAGGAGCGGCACATTCCGCTGGGCACGCACGCCAACAAGCACGGGCAGGTGATCGGCACCAACGTGGGCGGCGGTTACGCCACCTTCCCGGGCGTGGTCGGCACGGCGGTCAGCAAGGTGTGCGACCTGGAGATCGCGCGGACCGGCCTCAGGGAGAAGGACGCGCTGCGGGCGGGCCTGCGGTTCGTGACGGCGACCATCGAGTCCACCAGCCGCGCGGGCTACTACCCGAACGCCTCCCCCATGACGGTGAAAATGCTGGCCGAGCGGCGCACCGGGCGGCTGCTCGGGGTGCAGATCGTCGGCCGCGAGGGCGCGGGCAAGCGGGTCGACATCGCCGCGGTGGCCCTCACGGCCGGGATGACGGTCGAGCAGATGACCGCCCTGGACCTCGGTTACGCGCCGCCGTTCTCCCCGGTGTGGGACCCGGTGCTGGTGGCCGCCCGCAAGGCGGTCCGGGCAGTGGAGCAGCGGGGCTGAGCGGGCGCCGGGCGCGCGGGCCGCGGGTGCGCCGACCCGTGGTCAGGCCGTCCCGTTGATGCGGTCGATGGCCTGCCGCGCCTGCTCGGCCGGGGGCCGGGCGGGCAGTGAGGACACGGGGGCCGGGCCGGTCGTCGGCGCCGGGGCGCTCACCGCGGGCGGCTGCTCGCCGGCCGGCCTGGCGTGGGTCGCGGCCCGCGTGGTGCGCAGCCGGCGGCTCACCGCCTCGTCCAGCGTGACCGGCCGCTGCGTCTGCGCGGCCAGCCTCCCCGCCTCCTGACCGAGCCGGGCGACGTCCTCCCAGGGCAGCCGCAGCACGAGGGCGACCTCGGCCTCGCCGTCGGGCAGGGCGTGCAGGGCCGGAGCCGGTGTGACCCGTTCGTTCATCGCCTGTTCCTCACGTCGTCCCCGCGTCCCGCCTTCCCGGGACCACGGGCGGTTGAGAGGGCATACGTACACACGGACGGAGGCGTTCAGCGGGCGAACCGGTTCACCGTCCGCCGGGCGGGCAGTAGTGACTCGTGGTCATCCCCGTCCATGACGTGAACCCGGCGCGCCGCACCCCGTGGGTGACGTACGCGCTGATCCTCGCGAACGTCCTGGTGTTCCTGTTCACCCCCGGCATGACCGGGTCGGTGACGGGTGGCGGCAGCCTGGCGCAGATGTGCGACCAGCAGGCGTTCCTGGACCACTGGGCGGCCGTGCCGCAGGAGCTGCTCCAGCACCGGATGCCGCGCCTGGTGCCCACCGGCGCGGTGGGGATCGGCCCGCAGGGACCCGGTTGCGTGGTCGCGCCGCCGGGTTACGACAAGTCGCCGGAGCTGAGCGTGCTGACGGCGATGTTCCTGCACGGCGGCTGGCTGCACCTGCTGGGCAACATGCTGTTCCTGTGGATCTTCGGCAACAACGTCGAGGACCGGATGGGCCACCTCCCCTTCCTGCTCTTCTACGGCGTCTGCGGCTACGCGGCGACGTACGGCTTCGCCCTTCTCAACGCGGACTCGGCCGAGCCGCTGATCGGTGCGTCGGGCGCGATCGCCGGGGTGCTCGGCGCCTATCTGGTGCTGTATCCCCGGGCCCGCGTGTGGGTCCTGGTGCCCTTCCTGATCTTCCTGCCGCTGCGGCTGCCGGCCTGGCTGGTGCTGGGCTTCTGGTTCGTGCTGCAGGCGGTCTACTCCTCCGGCGGCGCGGTCTCCGACGCGGGCACGGTGGCGTACGTGGCGCACGTCGTCGGCTTCGTCGTCGGCATGCTGATCGCCTGGCCGCTCAGGCGGGGCACGCCGCCCCCGCCCGAGCCGCGCGGGCTGCTGTTCGGCAGGCGGGCGCGTCCCGGGTGGTGAGCGGCCCTCAGGCGGGGGTGGTCGCCTCGCCCTGGGCGACGGGCTCGGGGGCGGTCCAGCGGATGCGGGTGCTGCACAGCGCGACGGCGCCCGCCGACGCGGCCACGGCGCCCATGCCCCACGCCAGGTCGCTGGCGCCGGCGATGAAGCCGATGAGCGGCGGACCGGCCAGCAGTCCGGTGGTGCCCATGGCGGCGACCAGCGTCAGCGCGTCCGAGCCCTGCCGGGCGGCGGCGGCGTAGACGCAGGGGGTCACGGCGGCGATGCCCAGGCCCATGCAGGCGAAGCCCGCGAGCGCCGGTGCGACCCCGCCGCTGACCAGGGCGAGGGCGAGGCCGGTGCCGGCGACGGCGCTGCCGAGGAGGACGACCCGTCCGTCGCCCCAGCGGCTGCGCCAGCCGTCGGCGAAGAGGCGGGCGACGACCATCATCCCGGACACCACGGCGATGCCGAGCGGGGCGAGTTCCGCCGACGCCCTGGCGATGTCCTTGAGGTACAGCGCGGACCAGTCGTTCATGGCGCCCTCGGCCACGGTGCCGAAGACCATGGCGCAGCACATCCACAGGGTCAGACGGGAAGGGAGCGTCCAGCGGCGGCGGTCCGGCTTCGGCTCGGCGGGGGTCTCCGCGGGGGCCGGGGCGTCCTCGTCGAGCAGCCCGGTGCGCGCGGCGGCGCCCAGCGCGAGGAGCAGGACGGCGGCGGCGGCGAAGTGCGCCGCGACCGATCCGGTGGCGGCGGTCATGCCGGAGGCGAGCAGCGCCGCGAGCAGGGAGCCCGCGCTGAAGACGGCGTGGAGTCTCGCCATCGTGTTGCGTTCGTGCCGTGCCTCCAGGGCCGCGCCCTGGGCGTTCATGGCCACGTTCAGGCAGCCCACGAGGACGCCGTCGGCGCACATCACCAGCAGGGCGACGGGGTAGTTGGGTGCCGCCGCCAGGGCGAGCAGCAGCAGGGCCAGGCCCAGTTGGGACAGCAGCGCGAGGCGGCGCGAGCCGATGCGGCGCATCAGCCAGGCGACCGCCGGGAAGGACACCGCGGCGCCGACCCCCGCGGCCATCAGGAGCACCCCGACCTCGGCCGCGCTCAGGTCCAGGTCGGTCTTGATGGCCGGGATGCGCGCGGCCCAGGTGGCGTACTGGAAGCCGAGGGACAGGAACAGCGCGGCGATCGCCAACTGGCCGCGCAGGAAGGGGTCGTGGAGACGGGACACGCGCAATCAGCTCACTTCGCGCAGGATGGGTGCGGGCGGGAGGGCGGAGGGACGGTCACGGGCCGGGCGGGCGGCGGCGACCGCCCGGGACATGTAGACGGCACCGCCGCCGTACGCGTCGTCGGGCACCACCCCCGGCTCGGGCACGAAGCCGCGGGCCGACCAGAACCGCTCGGTGCCGCCCACCGCGACCAGGGAGATCCGCCGGTCCCCGCGAGCCCGGGCGGTGCCGGTGAGGTGGCGCAGGAGGTGCCGGGCGAGTCCTCGGCGGCGCAGGCCCGGAGCGACCACGATGTCGTGCAGGTGGAGGTTCCCGAGGTTGCCGGGCGGGACGGCCTCCCGGACCGCCTCCGTCCGCGTCAGGTCCGGGTAGCGGTGCGGCGGGTACGGCAGCGCGAGCAGGTAGCCGGCCGTGCGGGCGCCGACGTCCACGACGAAGCAGGTGTCCGGCGACGCCGCCGCCCTGGACTGCAGCGCGGTCCGGCCCTCCGACAGGCCGAGGCCGCCGTAGGCGTCCCGCTCCAGCGTCACGACCGCGTCCCAGTCCCCGTCGGCGAGGGGGCGTACGCGCACGGTGTCAGTCATCGGCTCCGGTTCCCTCCGGGCGGTCCGCGAAGGCGTGCGGGAGCGGGGCGAAGCCGTTGAAGCCCAGGGTCGTGTAGCTGGTCGCGTACGCGCCGCAGGACAGCACCCAGACGGGGTCGCCCGAGGCCAGCGCCGCGGGCACCCGGACGAGCCCCGCCTCGTGGGAGTAGGCGTCGTCGCTGTCGCAGGTGGGTCCCGCGACCACGGCCGGGACGTGCGGACCGTCGGGGTCGTGGCCCGGGAAGACCAGCGGGTACTGGAGGGCGTCCATCTCGTACAGGCCGTTGAACTTGCCGCAGCTCAGGTACAGCCAGTGCTGCCGTTCGCCGTTGGCGGCCCGGCGTTCGGCGAGGCGGGTGACGTGGGCGCGGATCGCGCCGTGGTCGGCGACCAGGTGCCGTCCGGGTTCGACGACGAAGTCCAGGGGGCCGCCGTGGATCCGGCGCAGTTCGTCCATGCCCTCCCGGACCACCGCGAAGATCTTGTCGAGCGGTGGGTCGAGGCGGGCACCGCGCCGGTCGTGGTAGCCGAGGGCGGGCAGGCCGCCGCCGAGGTTGACGTGGTCGACGCGGATGCCGCGGCGGCCGAGGGCGCGCAGGACGTCGCCCAGGTCCTCGACGGCGCCGTGCCACGCCTCCCCGGTCATCTGCTGGGAGCCGACGTGCACGGACAGGCCCGCGGGTACGAGCCCGGCGTCCCGGGCCGCCGCCAGGACGCGGACGGCGTCGCCGGGCGGGCAGCCGAACTTGTTGCTCAGCCCCCACACCGCGCCCGCCCCGCCGGTCGCCACCCGGCAGAACACGCGGGCGCCGGGGGCGTGTTCGGCCAGGGCGGCCACGTCCTGGAGGCTGTCGGTGGCGAAGGTGCGCACGCCGAGCCGGTACGCGTCGGCGATGTTCCGGTCGGACTTGACGGTGTTGCCGTAGTGCACGCGGTGGGCCGGCATCCCGGCGCGCAGCGCCTGCTCGACCTCGCCGGGGCTCGCCGCGTCGGCACCGGCACCCCGGCGGGACAGCGCGGCGAGGACCCCGTCGAGCGGGCAGGCCTTCACCGCGAACCGCACCTGTACGCCGGGCAGTTCACGGCGCAGGGCGTCGAGACGGCTCCCGATGCCGGCCAGGTCGTACACGATCCGGTCGCCGGTGGCGGCGGCGAGGGCCGCGGCAAGCGGCTCCCCGAGGTCTGTACCGGGCACCGTGCTCGCGGCGCTCACCGCAGCGGTCCCGAGGGCGCGGCGAGGGGGGTGGCCCGGGCCGCGGTCACCAGGGTCTCCCACGCCTCCGTGAGGAGGGCGAAGTCGGCCATGTCGTCGCGTGCCTCGGCCAGGAGGCGGGCGCGGCGGCCGGACAGGTGGTCGGCGACGTCGGCGTACCGGCCGCCGAGCCGCCGGTAGGCGGTGTCGAGGGCGTCGAGCCTGCGGGTGTTCTCCGCGGTGTCGAGGCCGGTGCTCTCGCGGGCCAGGGCGGCGACGGCGTCGGGGCGGGCCCGGCCGTGCTCGTCCAGCAGCGTGTCCCCCGCCTCGGCCATGCGGTCGTAGACGTGGTGGAAGTAGAGCATCGACAGCAGGAACTTGGCGAAGCGGGTCTGGTAGGCGAGGAAGCCGGGGCCGGTCCTGCGTTCTCCGGTGTAGTAGTTGACGATGTTGCGGTTGTGCAGCACGCCGGGCAGCCCGGCGTCGTGCACGAGGTGGATGAGGAAGTAGTCACTGCCGATGGTGTCCCGGGCGGGCGGCAGCGGCACGCGTTCGCTGACCGTCGGGCCGTGGAAGGCGATGTTGCACATGTCCACGCGCATCGGGTCGACCACCGTCAGCAGCGCGTGGTCGGCCGTGAAGGGTTCCGTGCCGGCGCCGGCGAAGGACTCCTCGACCAGCTCCCGCTTCCGTTCGCCGGACCAGTGCTCGGGCGCCCAGAGGGAGACGACGTCGTGGTAGACACCGGGGTCGGCGTCCCGTATCTGCGCGATGTCGACGGAGAGTTCCCCCACGAAGGAGCCGCCCACCATGGCGACGCGGCGTTCGAGGAGCGGGGCCGGCAGCCGCGACTCGGTGACGCGGGGCACGGCGTCGGCGGCGCGCGCCCCGAGGGAGGCCAGTTCGTGGTGGACGGGGAAGACCGTACGGCCGTCCACGCGCTGGTAGCGGCTGTCGGAGTCCCTGCGGTGGACGGAGTCGCAGCCGAGCGCCGCCGCGATCAGGAAGGCGCGGTTGGTGCAGGCGCCGTAGGACAGTCCGTCGGGGAGCATCAGGTCGAGGAGCAGCCCGGGTTTGGCGTTGCCGGAGCGCGCGATGGTCCGGGTGAGGAAGTCGCGCTGGGCGGCCTCGTCGAGGTGGTGCGCGGTGACCCGGGGGTGGTCCGGCAGCCGCCGCAGGACCTCGGCGTGGGCGGCGCGGTCCGCGGGCGGGCAGGAGTCGAGGACCAGGAGATGGACATCGATGTCGAAGTGGCCCGCAGCGTAGGCGGCTTCCTCGCCCAGGGCCGCGACGGTGTCCGGGCAGCGCCGGTTGGTGGGGAGGGTCAGGCAGATACGGCGCATGCGGCGTCCCCGGTGGCTTCGTCGTTCGCCTCGTCGGTGTCGCCGCCGTCGGTGCCGGCGTCCGTGTGCCAGGACTCCAGGCCCAGCAACTTCGCCCCCAGCTCCGTCAGTTCGGCGGGGCCGTAGCGCTCGGACTCGGGCCGGCGGGCGTCGCCGAGGAGGGTGGCGTTCCAGTCGGGGGTGGCGAGGGTGCGCCAGGAGTCGACGCGGGAGTCGCGCAAGGTGCGGTGGGTCTCCAGCGCGGGCATCATCGACAGGTACTGCACCGCGCGGACGCCCTCGCCGGAGACGTTGGGGGCGACGCCGTGGGCCAGCAGGCCGTTCCAGATGAGCAGGTCGCCGGCCTCCAGGTCGGGCCGGACGACGGGCATGTCCTCGCGGTCGATCGCGGGGCGGATGGGGTCGCGGTCGTCGGGCTGGAGGGCCTTCCAGCGGTCGAAGCGCCGGAACAGCTCGGGGCAGCACTGGAATCCGCCGTGGTCCGGCTTGGTGTCGTTGAGCGCGATGATGCCCTGGACGCGCTGCGGCAGGACGCCCTGGGAGGTGTCGACGTCCCAGTGCAGCTCGATGTCGAAGCCACGGTCCGGCTTGTCGATCAGCGCGCGGTCGCGGTTGCCCACGTTGGGCGGGTTGAGGTTGAGCCGGTCCAGGGTGACCCACAGCTCCTCGCAGTCCCACACGTCGACGAAGGCGTCGTATACGCGCTGCGTCTGGCGGCTGTCCCAGATGAGCTGGTGGTGGTACGCCTCGACGAAGCCGTAGATGTGCAGTTCCCGGTCGAGGTCGGAGCGGTACTCGCGGTCCTGGTACCAGGTGTCGGGGCGGTCGGGGTCGAGCCCCTGGAACTCCCAGGCGAAGTCGAGCAGTCGGCGTGCGGAGCCGGCGGGTATCGCCTCCTTGACGACGACGTAGCCGTACGTCTGCCAGTGGGCGAAGTCCTCCTCGGACAGCACCCGCAGCGGACGCGTCTTGTCGAGGTCGCGCAGTTGCGTGCGGGCCAGGTAGGTGTCGGCGTCCGCGCTGAAGTAGGGGCGGTCGCAGGGGGCTCGGTGGAGGAAGGAATCGGGCGTTGCCATGCGGTGCTCCAGATCCTCGCCGTCGCCCCGTGCGGGCAACGGCGGTGCGTGCGACGGTGGTCGGCCGTCGCACATGAGGTCGGTGGTGGCAGCGGGTGCCCGCTCGCGGCACGGGGCGGGAGCGGGGGGACGGGGCGGATCGGACGGGGTGTTCCCCGGTCCGCGCCCCCGTCCGGAAATGGTCGTCTCGTCCGGGGTGGTCGTCACGGAAGTCGTCGCCACGACGGCGGTCTGCGCAGTCCGGTCGCGGCTGGTGTCCGGCGCGGTAACTGGAGTCGCATGGGCCCCTCGCCGAACTTGCGCCTCACAATGGACTAGACCAAGGGAAGGTGTCAACACCCCTCCGGAGCGGCGGAGTTGTTACTTCCGAGTTCGATTACCGGCACCCTTGACACGTCTGGTTAACCTGAACGCGCACCCGCTTGGTCTATACCAAGAGTCCATCCGAAAGGCGCGGCCGATGTCCTCCAGCAAGCACAGCAACGAGTTGCGCCGGCTCGCGCTCTCCGTCCTGCAGCCGGGTTTCGTGGGCACCGAGGCGCCCGACTGGATCCTGCGCGACATCGGCGACGGGCTGGCCTCCGTCGTGCTGTTCTCCCGCAACATCGTCTCCATCGAGCAGGTCGCCCGGCTGACCGCCCGGCTCCGCGCGGAGAACCCCGACCTGATCGTCGCGATCGACGAGGAGGCGGGCGACGTCACCCGTATCGAGTCGGCCACCGGCTCCTCCCGCCCGGGCAACTTCGCCCTCGGCACCGTCGACGACGCGGAGCTGACCGGGGCGGTCGCCGCCGACCTCGGCCGGCAACTGCGCGCCGCCGGGGTGAGCCTCGACTACGCGCCGAGCGCGGACGTCAACTCCAACCCGGACAACCCGATCATCGGCGTACGCTCCTTCGGTTCGGACCCCGACGTGGTCTGCCGGCACACCACCGCGTGGATCCGCGGCCTCCAGTCCTCCGGCGTCGCCGCCTGCGCCAAGCACTTCCCCGGCCACGGGGACGTCGCCGTCGACTCCCACCACGACCTGCCCGCGTACACGGCGGGGTTGGACGAGATCGCCGCCCAGGCGCTGCCCCCGTTCCGGGCCGCCCTCGCCGCCGGGGTGCGCGCGGTGATGAGCGGCCACCTGCTGGTGCCGGCCTACGACCCCGACCTCCCGGCCACGCTGAGCCCGCGGATCCTCCAGGGCCTGCTCCGCGAGGAGTTGGGCTTCGACGGCCTGATCGTGAGCGACGCCATCGAGATGGGCGCGGTCACCCGCCGGTACGGCATCGACGGCGCCACGGCGAAGGCCGTCGCGGCGGGGGTGGACGCCGTCTGCGTGGGCGGCGAGAGCGCCGAGGAGGCGACCGTCGCGCTGCTGGTCAAGGCACTGGTCACGGCGGTGACGGGCGGGGAGCTGCCCGAGGAGCGGCTGGCCGACGCGGCGGGCCGGGTACGGGAGTTCGCGCGCTGGTCGGCCGGGCTGCGGGTGGCCGGGGCCGCCGGGGATCCGGCCGGGGACGGCATCGGGCACGTCGCCGCGCGCCGGGCCGTGCGCCTCACCGGCGCCGCGCGGGCCGCGCTCCCGCTGACGGCACCGCCGCACGTGGTCGAGCTGGCCCCGGTGACCAACATGGCCATCGGCCAGGAGACCCCGTGGGGCGTGGCCGGCCCGCTGCGGGAGCGGCTGCCCGGCACGACCTCCGTGCGGGTGCGCGGGCAGGAGCTGGAGGAGGGGACGGTGGCGCTGGAGAGCTGCGCCCTCGAACCGGCCGCGGGGCGCCCGCTGGTGATCGTCGCCCGCGACGCGGCCCGGCACGCCTGGATGAGCCGCGCGGTGACCGGTCTGACCGCGGCCCGCCCGGACGCGATCGTCGTGGAGATGGGCCTGCCGGGCACCACCACGGCCGCACCGGCCCAGATCTTCACCCACGGCGCGAGCGCGGCCTCCGGCGTGGCCGCGGCGGAGGTCCTCACGGGGGCGAGCGCGAGCTGAGCGCGGCACTCCGGGAGATCGCACCCCGGTGGCGGCCGACCACACCGGACCCCACCCGCGGACCGAGCCGCAGCACCCACCGACCGGCACTCCCCGCCACGCCCGGGCGCCGAGCCGGGGCGGCCGCGGCGACGTGGCCACCCCACGGAACCGCGCGGGCGGTCCCGGATTCCCACGACTCCGGGCGTGGCCGCGCCGGAAGCCCTCACCGGGGCGACTGGAGGCCGAGCCAGGTCGGCCACCGACCACCGATCCGGTGCCTCCGGAAAACCGGACCCCGGTGGCCGACCACGCCGGACCCCACCCGCGGACCGAGCCGCAGCACCCACCGACCGGCACTCCCCGCCACACCCGGGCGCCGAGCCGGGGCAGCGGGCCGGGTCAGGTGGGCCGCAGAGCAGCGCGCCGCGTCACGCCCCCGCAGCCGCCGGGCCGGACGCGGGTGGCGTGGTCGCCCCGGGATGTCACACGGGTGGGCCCTGAATCAGCGGGCGGTCCGGGTGTGGACGTACTCCACGAGGCGGGTCAGCGTGTCCGGGTCGGTGGTCGGCAGGACGCCGTGGCCCAGGTTGAAGACGTGGCCCTCCAGGCTTGCCGCCGCGTCCAGGATCTCGCGGGTCTTGGTCTCGACCGCCTCCCGGCCGGCGAAGAGGACGGCCGGGTCCAGGTTGCCCTGGAGCGCCTTGCCGGGCCCGACGCGGCGGGCCGCCTCGTCCAGCGGGACGCGCCAGTCGACGCCGACGACGTCCGCCCCGGCCTCGCCGAGGAGGCCCAGCAGCTCGCCGGTGCCGACGCCGAAGTGGATGCGCGGCACCCCGTACCCGGAGACGGCCTCGAAGACCTTGCGGGAGGCGGGCAGCACCGAGCGGCGGTAGTCCGCCGGGGACAGCGCGCCGACCCAGGAGTCGAAGAGCTGGACGGCACTCGCGCCCGCCTCGATCTGCACCTTCAGGAAGGCGGCCGTGATGCCGGCCAGCCGGTCCAGGAGGTCGGCCCAGAGCTGCGGGTCGCCGTACATGAGGGCCTTGGTGTGCTCGTGGTTGCGGGACGGGCCGCCCTCCACGAGGTAGCTGGCCAGCGTGAACGGCGCGCCCGCGAAGCCGATCAGCGGGGTGGCGCCCAGCTCGCGGGTGAGCAGGCCGAAGGCCTCGGTGACGTAGGTGACGTCCTCGGGGGTGAGTTCGCGCAGCCGCGCCAGGTCCGCGCGGGTGCGGATCGGCTCGGCGACGACCGGGCCGACGCCCGGCTTGATGTCGAGGTCGATGCCGATGGCCTTGAGCGGGACCACGATGTCGCTGAAGTAGATCGCCGCGTCCACGCGGTGGCGCCGCACCGGCTGGAGGGTGATCTCGGCGACCAGTTCCGGCCGCATGCAGGACTCGAGCATCGGGACGCCCTCGCGCACCTTCAGGTACTCCGGCAGCGAGCGCCCGGCCTGCCGCATGAACCACACGGGCGTGTGCGGCACCGGCTCACGCCTGCACGCCTTGAGGAACGCGGAGTCGTACGTGGCGGTCGGCTGCATGCCCGCGGGGCTCTGGTTGGCACTCACACCGGCAAGTCTCGCATGTCCCCCGCACCGCACCGGACCTCGGGTGGGACGGCTTGCGCACGCCGCGCGGGACCGCGTGATCCGGACATCGCGCCCGCACGCGGGTGTCCCTCCCTGCGCCGGGCCGCCGTTCCGCTTAATGTTCCCCGCATGGCTGCGGCTCAGGGACGACTGTCGGACGGCGCTGGCGGAATGGACGACGCGAGGGGGGCCGAGGAAGAGGCCCGGCACAAGGGGAGTCACGACGGGACCGGCGGGAGCACGGTACCGCCGGCCTTCACGGCCGCCGTGGAGGCGCTGCGCGCCGCGCGGCTGCGGCCGCAGATCGAGGTGGAGGCGACCCGCGCACCGCAGCGGCTCGCGCCCCACGCGTACGCGCTCGAAGCGGCGGTCGTCGACGGCGACGAGGACCTGGCGGACGGGCGGCTGGTGCTGCTGCACGACCCGGCCGGGCACGACGCCTGGCACGGCACCTTCCGGCTGGTGACGCTGGTGCGGGCGGAGCTGGAACCGGAGATGGCGGCGGATCCGCTGCTGCCGGACGTGTGCTGGTCCTGGCTGACCGGCGCGCTCCAGGCGCGCGGGCTGACATACGGCGAGCCCAGCGGCACGGTCACGCGTGCGAGTTCCCACTACTTCGGAGGGCTCTCCGCCCGCCCGTCCGCCTCGCAGATCGAGATCCGGGCGTCCTGGACCCCCCGCGAGGGCCTGGGCGGCGTCCCGGACACCGCGGCGCACCTCGCCTCGTGGTGCGACCTGCTGGCCCAGGTCGCGGGCCTGCCGCCGGCCGCGCCGGGCGACGCCTCGGTCGTGACGCTGCCGCAGCGGCGCGGCCCGCAGTCCCGCTGATCGCACCAGCTCCCGTTCATGTGTCCGGGTGTGGCATCCGCATGCCCGGAGGAGGTTCCGTCACTTTGTCGATACGGCCACTTTCGGGCTCGTTATCGACAAAGTGCGAAACCGTTCGATCTTCGAATGATCGACAGCGTGTCCGAATTGCTCGGATTGTTACTCACCAGATCGTGATCATTCTCTAAAGGCGGACGCCTCCGGTGCCGAAGACGACTGTGACCTTGAAAGCACGGTTCGTCCCGGCTTCCCCCATGAGCCGGCCCCGTCCCCGCACCCCAGGAGGCCTGGTGTCCGTTCTCCTCGAGCAGCCTGCAAGCCTGGTCGCCTACCGCCCGAACAAGCCGACCGCCATGGTGGTCGTGGCCGACCCCCGCGTCCGTTCCACCGTCACCCGCCACCTGTGGGCGCTCGGTGTGCGCGACGTGATCGAGGCCTCGTCCGTCGCGGAGGCTCGTCCCCGCATCGGCAACCCCCGCGACATCTGCGTCGCCGACGTCCACCTCCCCGACGGCTCCGGCCTGACCCTGCTGTCGGAGACCCGCGCCGCGGGCTGGCCCAACGGGCTCGCCCTGTCCGCCGCCGACGACATCGGCGCCGTGCGCAACGCCCTGGCCGGCGGCGTGAAGGGCTACGTCGTCACCGGCACCCGCACCAACGTCGGGCTCCCCACCCGGCCGGGTGCCGCCCCCATCGGCGCCGCCGCCGCCCGTCTGCACCGCCGTCCCCCGGGCGCCCCGAGCCACCCGGGCGGCTACCGCGAGCTCTCCGGCCGCGAGGTCGAGGTGCTGCGGCTGGTGGCGGAGGGGCAGTCGAACAAGGCGATCGGCGTCTCGATGGGCCTGTCCGCCCTCACCGTCAAGAGCCACCTGGCCCGCATCGCCCGCAAGCTGGGCACGGGCGACCGCGCCGGGATGGTCGCGGTGGCCCTGCGCACGGGCATCATCCACTGACCGCCCGGCCGATCCCCCGCCCGCACTGTTCCCGCTCTCCCCTCCCCCTCCCCACCGCTCCGGAATCGCCGCTCATGAAGCCGATGATTCACTGACCTGACTGGTTTACGACCCCCCGGCGCCCGCCGACGGAACGTTCCGTCGGCGGGCGCCGTCGATCCACCGATACCCTTGACAGGTGACCGACGCCCACGAAACCGCAGCAGACCGTCCACTGCGAACCACCGGAGGCGCCCCTCCGGACGACGCCGGATCTTCTGTGAGCCGGGCGCCGATCCCCCTGCTCGAACCCCGCGAGGGCATTCCGCCGGTGATCGCCGACGCGGACGCCCTCGCCGAGGTGACCGCCGCCTTCGCGGGCGGCAGCGGCCCCGTCGCCGTCGACGCCGAGCGCGCCTCCGGGTACCGCTACGGGCAGCGCGCGTATCTGGTGCAACTGCGCCGCGAGGGCGCGGGGACGGCCCTGATCGACCCGGTGGCCTGTCCCGACCTCTCCGGTCTCGGCGCCGCGATCGCCGACGCGGAGTGGGTCCTGCACGCCGCCACCCAGGACCTGCCGTGCCTGCGGGACATAGGGATGGTCCCCGCCCGCATCTTCGACACCGAGCTGGCGGGCAGGCTCGCCGGGTTCCCGCGGGTCGGCCTCGGCGCGATGGTGGAGAACGTCCTCGGCTTCGTCCTGGAGAAGGGCCACTCGGCCGTCGACTGGTCCACGCGCCCGCTGCCCGAGCCGTGGCTGCGCTACGCGGCGCTCGACGTCGAGCTGCTGGTCGACCTGCGGGACGCCCTGGAGAAGGAGCTGGACCGCCAGGGCAAGCTGGAGTGGGCCCGTCAGGAGTTCGACGCGATCGCGTCGGCCCCGCCGCCCGAGCCGCGCAAGGACCCGTGGCGCCGTACGTCCGGCATGCACAAGGTGCGCCGGCGCCGCCAGCTCGCCGTGGTGCGGGAACTGTGGCAGGCGCGGGACCGGATCGCGCAGCGCCGGGACGTCTCCCCCGGCAAGGTGCTCGGGGATGCGGCGATCGTCGAGGCCGCGCTCGCCCTGCCGCCCAACGCGCACGCGCTGGCCGCGCTGAACGGCTTCGGGCGGGTCAACCGCCGGCAGCTCGAGCAGTGGCAGATGTCGGTGGACCGGGCCAGGTCGCTGTCCGAGTCGCAGTTGCCGCAGCCCGGTCAGCCGGTCACCGGCCCGCCGCCGCCGCGGGCCTGGGCCGACAAGGACCCCGCCGCCGCGGCCCGGCTGACCGCGGCACGCGCGGGAGTGACGGCGCTGGCGGAGCGGCTGAACATGCCCCAGGAGAACCTGATCACGCCGGACACCGTGCGCCGGGTCTGCTGGCAGCCGCCCGAGACGGTCGACGCCGAGTCGGTGAGCGCGGCCCTCGCCGGACACGGGGCCCGTCCCTGGCAGGTGGAGCAGGTGACGCCGGTCCTGGTCGCCGCGCTGAGGGGCGAGGGGGCGTAGGCGGCGCGACGGCGGTTTCCGGCCGGAATCCGAGGTGGCGCCCGGCCGGGCGGTGCTCCGGTGGTGTGACGGGCGGTGTGACCTTCGCCGCTCCGGCCGGGGGGACTGGGCAGCTACGTTACTCATAAGTAGCATGGGGCTGAGCGCGCGCTCAGTGCATGCGTGCCGCAGCAGTGCCATCCCGCACCCTGGAGGAGAGCCATCGTGCCTCGTACCGTCAGGGACGTCGTCTTCGTCGACGGCGTCCGCACCCCGTTCGGCAAGGCGGGCCCGAAGGGCATCTACCACGAGACCCGCGCCGACGACCTGGTCGTGAAGGCGATCCGGGAGCTGCTGCGCCGCAACCCCGGTCTCGACCCCAAGAAGGTCGACGAGGTCGCCGTCGCCGCGACCACGCAGATCGGCGACCAGGGCCTGACCATCGGCCGCACCGCCGGCATCCTGGCGGGCCTGCCCACCTCGGTCCCCGGCTACTCCATCGACCGCATGTGCGCGGGCGCCCTGACCGCCGTCACCACGGTGGCCGGATCGGTCGCCTTCGGCGCGTACGACGTCGCGATCGCGGGCGGTGTCGAGCACATGGGCCGCCACCCGATGGGCGAGGGCGTCGACCCGAACCCCCGGTTCGTCAGCGAGAAGCTGGTCGACGAGTCCGCCCTGTTCATGGGCATGACCGCCGAGAACCTGCACGACCGCTACCCGAGCATCACCAAGCGGCGCGCCGACGAGTACGCGGTGCGCTCGCAGGAGAAGGCCGCCAAGGCCTATGCCAACGGCCAGATCCAGGCCGACCTGGTGCCGGTCTCGGTGCGCCGCACCAACGAAGAGGCCGGCGAGACGGGCTGGGGCCTGGTCACCGCCGACGAGCCGATGCGTCCGGGCACCACGCTGGAGAACCTGGCGGGCCTCAAGACGCCGTTCCGCGTGCACGGCCGGGTCACCGCGGGCAACGCGGCCGGTCTGAACGACGGCGCGACCGCGTCCCTCATCGCGAGCGAGGACTTCGCCCGCGAGAACGGCCTGCCGGTCAAGATGCGCCTGGTCTCCTACGCCTTCGCGGGCGTCGAGCCCGAGGTCATGGGCTACGGTCCGATCCCGGCCACGGAGAAGGCCCTGGCCCAGGCCGGTCTGTCGATCTCCGACATCGGCCTGTTCGAGATCAACGAGGCCTTCGCCGTCCAGGTCCTCGCGTTCCTGGAGCACTACGGCATCGCCGACGACGACGCCCGCGTCAACCAGTACGGCGGCGCCATCGCCTTCGGCCACCCGCTGGCCTCCTCCGGCGTGCGGCTGATGACGCAGCTCGCCCGCCAGTTCGAGGAGCAGCCGCACGTCCGCTACGGCCTGACCACCATGTGCGTCGGCTTCGGCATGGGCGCGACGGTCATCTGGGAGAACCCGCACTTCGAGGGGGACAAGTGAGCACCACCGCCAAGCTGCTGAAGGGTGCGGCCGAGCTGTTCCCGGGCGAGGTCGTCACGCAGGCGCACGTACGCCACTTCGACCTGCCCCTGGGCGCGGGCCGGTTCGCGCTGATCACCCTGGACAACGGCCACGACCACACCAAGCCGACCACGCTCGGCCCGCAGTCGCTGGCGAACATCGACGCCGCGATCGACCAGGTCGAGAAGGAGGCCGCGGACGGCGACATCGTCGGCGTCGGCGTCACCGGCAAGCCGTTCATCTTCGCGGTCGGCGCCGACCTCAAGGGCGTCGAGCTGCTGAAGCGGCACGAGGACGCGCTGGCCATCGGCAAGGGCGGCCACGACGTCTTCAAGCGGCTGGCGGGCCTGGCCGTGCCGACCTTCGCGTACTACAACGGCGCGGCGATGGGCGGCGGCGTCGAGATCGGCCTGCACTGCGCGTACCGCACGGTGTCGGCGGCGCTCCCCGCCTTCTCGCTCCCCGAGGTCTTCCTCGGCCTGGTTCCCGGCTGGGGCGGCTGCACGCTGCTGCCGAACCTGATCGGGGCCGACAAGGCCGTCTCGGTCATCATCGAGAACAGCCTCAACCAGAACAGGCAGCTCAAGGGCCAGCAGGTCTTCGAACTCGGCATCGCGGACGCGATCTTCGAGGGCGCGGACTTCCTGGAGCAGTCGCTGATCTGGACGGCGTCCGTCCTCAAGGGCGAGATCGTCGTCGAGCGTCCCGTGGTCGACCGCGGCGAGGCCTGGGACGAGGCCGTCGCCAAGGGCCGTTTCCTCGCCGACGGCAAGGTGCACGGCGCGGCCCCGGCCGCCTACCGCGCGCTGGACATCATCGCCGCCGCCAAGAACGGCGACCTCCAGCAGGGCTTCGACGCCGAGGACCAGGCCCTCGCCGACCTGATCATGGGCGGCGAACTCCGCTCCGGCATCTACGCCTTCAACCTGGTCCAGAAGCGCGGCAAGCGCCCCGCGGGCGCCCCGGACAAGTCGCTGGCCCGCCCGGTCACCAAGGTGGGCGTGGTCGGCGCCGGTCTGATGGCCAGTCAGCTCGCGCTGCTCTTCCTGCGCCGCCTGGAGGTGCCGGTCGTGCTGACCGACATCGACCAGGAGCGCGTCGACAAGGGCGTGGGCTACGTCCACGCCGAGATCGACAAGCTGCTCGGCAAGGGCCGCGTCAACCAGGACAAGGCCAACCGCCTCAAGGCCCTGGTGACCGGCGTCCTGGACAAGGCCGAGGGCTTCGCCGACGCCGACTTCGTCATCGAGGCCGTCTTCGAGGAGATGGGCGTCAAGCAGAAGGTCTTCGCGGAGGTCGAGGCGGTCGCCCCGGCGCACGCGATCCTCGCGACGAACACCTCCTCCCTCTCCGTCTCGGAGATGGCGTCGAAGCTCAAGCACCCCGAGCGGGTCGTCGGCTTCCACTTCTTCAACCCGGTCGCGGTCCTCCCCCTGCTGGAGATCGTCCGCGGCGAGCAGACCGATGAGGCCTCGCTGGCCACGGCGTTCGGCGTCGCCAAGAAGCTGAAGAAGACCGCGGTCCTGGTCAAGGACGCCCCGGCGTTCGTCGTGAACCGCATCCTGACCCGCTTCATGGGCGAGATCCAGAACGTCATCGACGAGGGCACCCCGGTGCCGGTGGCGGAGAAGGCGGTGGAGCCCCTCGGCCTGCCGATGTCCCCGCTGGTCCTCCTCGAACTGGTCGGCCCGGCCATCGGCCTGCACGTCTCGGAGACCCTCAACCGGGCCTTCCCCGAGCGCTTCACGGTCTCCCCGAACCTGAAGGCGGTCGTCGAGGCGGGCAAGCGCGGCTTCTACGTCTACGACAGCGGCAAGCCCGAACTGGACCCGGAGGTCGCCGCCCTCCTCAAGCAGGGCGACACCGTCCTGACCGAGGAGCAGGTCCGCGACCGCGTCCTGGACGCGGTGGCCCAGGAGATCGGCCTGATGCTCGACGAGGGCGTCGTCGCCGAGGCCCAGGACATCGACCTCTGCCTGATCACCGGCGCCGGCTGGCCCTTCCACCTGGGCGGCATCACGCCGTACCTGGACCGCGAGGGCGTCTCGGAGCGTGTGAACGGCAAGCGGTTCCTGGAGGCGGGGGTGGCGTCGGTTCCGGCGTAGTCCCCGTACCCCGGCGAAGGGCCCCCGCCGTCCGGCGGGGGCCCTTCCCGTGTCCCGGCCCGGTCAGTAGCCGTACGGCGTCGCCCCCGCGGGTGCGTGGACGACGGCGAAGGGGATCTGCGCGGCGGGTGACTCGTTCCCGACGGCGTCCACGGCGAACACCTCCACCGCGTGCCGGCCCTCCTGCCACGGCCACCCCGGGTCCCAGGCCCAGCGTCCGTCGGCCGCGACGGGCGTCCCCCCGAGCAGCGTGCCGCCCGCCCGGAACCCCACCTGCGCGGCGCCCCGGGCCAGGCCGGTGAAGCGCACCGCCGGGGTCGCCAACTGCTCGTACGCCACCGGGGAGTGGACCATCGGCGCGGGCAACCGCCCGAGCGGGGAGGAGACCGCGTCGACCGGTGCCGCGCCCTGCGCCGGGACCCCGCCCGCGCCCGGGCCCGCGTCGACGGCGAGGGCGGTGAACGGGACGACGGTCCCCTTGGTCTTGCGTCCCTCCGCGTCCCACGCGACGGCCTTGACCAGGTGCTTGCCCTTGCTCCACGGCTTGTCCCGCTGCCAGGACCAGGTGCCGTCCGCGGCCACGGCCGGCGACGCCAGGAACTTCCCGTGCTCCCACAGGCTCACCCGTACGGCGCCGGGCGCGGACCCGGTGAAGTACACGCCGTTCACCGGCACCTCGGAGTCCACCGCCGGATGGGTCACCACCGGCATGGCGATGGTGCTGGGCCGCTCCGTCGAAGTGGCGGCGAGGTAGGTCTTGATGGCCGAGGTGTCCCGCTGCGGCTCCTCGTAGCCGTTGCGCACCATGCCCAGCCGCGGGGGCAGCCCGTCGGCGAGCATGTTGATGAGCCCCATGAGGAAGGGGACGTTGCGCCTGGTGACGTCCGAGTGGCGGGTGATGTGCGGGGATTCGCTGTAGATGAAGTTGAAGTTGTCGTACCCCTGGAAGAGTCCGAGGAACGGCTCCACCTGTTCCTTGTACTGCTCGTCCTGGGGCGAGGAGAGCAGGTAGATGTTGGCCTGCCGGCCGACGCCCGAGCGCACCAGGTCGGGCAGGAGCGCGTCGACCGCCCGCACGTTCTCCTCCGGGACCCCTTCCCCCAGCATGAACCGGGCGACCTTGGGGTGCACGGTCTTCACGTAGGTGCCGATCAGGAACTGCGGGACGATGGAGACGATGTTGCCGAAGCCGTAGCGCAGGCCGAAGTAGAGCGCCGCGCTGCCGCCCTTGGAGCCGCCCCACAGCGTCACGCGGTCCGGGGTCAGCTCCAGCGCGTTCATCACCTTGGAGATGACGCCGATCACGGACTGCTCCAGGGAGAAGTCCATTCCCTCGCACAGGTAGTAGCTGCGCATGCCGCGGAACCGGTCGCGGATCCAGAGGATGTTGGCCCGCACCGGGTTGAGGACACCGTTCGACCAGCCGTAGTCGTCGGGCACCCCGAAGTTGGAGAACACGACGACGAGATGGCGGTTCCCGCCCTTCCCGTGGGTGAACCGGTACTCGACGGGATACGCGCCCGAGGTGTCGGTCCCGCTGAGCAGCTCGCGCGCTTTCGACGGTGCGTTCGGCATGTGTGGCTTCCAGTCGTGAGGTGTTCGTCGTGAGTGGCCGTCGGTTCAGTACCGCGGCGGGAGGTGACCGGCGGGCACGAGGGGGCCGACGACCGTGAACCCGGCCGGGCCGGGCGCGGACTGCGCACCGTGCGCGTCCACGGCGACGGCCTCCACCAGGTGCGGCCCCTGCGGCCAGGCCCAGCCCGGGTCCCAGCTCCAGAGCCCGTCCGGCGCGACCGCCACCGCGCCCAGGAAGACGCCGTTCTCCTGGAAGCCCACCCGCACCGCGCCGGGGGCGGTGCCGTGGAACACGAAGGACGCGCCCACCTGCTGCTGCGGCGCGGGCACGGAGACGACCGGCGGGGCGGGCACGGCCGGGGCGACCGGGGCGGCCGCGGGCGCGGTCACCACCGTGAAGGGCACCTCGACCCGGCTGGAGTGGAAGCCCGCCGGGTCCACCCCGAAGACCTTGACCACGTGCTTGCCCGTGGCCCACGGCTTGGCCGACTGCCAGGACCACGTGCCGTCGGCCGCCACGTCCGGCGAGGCCACGAACTTGCCGTTCTTCCAGATGCTCACCCGGACCGCTCCCGGGGCCAGCCCCTCGAAGCGGACGCCGCCGTCCGGGAGTTCGCCGTTGTAGGGGGGCACGGTGACCACGGGGGGCGCGAACGCGTCGGTGTCCTGCACCTTCGAGGTGGCCGAGAGGTAGGCGGAGATGTCCGACTGGTCGCGGTCGAACTCCTCGGCCGCGTGCCGCACGAACCCCAGGCGCGGGGCGTAGCCGTCGGCCAGCAGGTTCAGCAGACCCACCAGCGCGGGGACGTTGCGCCGCGTCACCGTGGCGTGGCCGGTGATCGTCGGGGACTCGCTGTACAGGAAGTTGAAGTTCTCGTAGCCCTGGAACATCCCGAGGAACGGCTCCACCTGCACGGTGTAGTGCTCGTCCTGCGGCGAGGAGAGCACGTAGATGTTGGCCCCGGGGTTGGCCCCGGCGCGCACCAGGTCGGGCAGGAGGGCGTCCAGGACCCGGGCGTTGTGCGGCGCCTGCGGTCCCTCGCCGAGCATGTAGGCGCCGACCTTGGGATGCCGCTTCTCCAGGGCGTCGCCGACGAGGAACTGCGGGACGATCGCCACGATGTTCCGGTAGCCGTACCGCAGCCCGAAGTAGAGTGCGGCGCTGCCGCCCTTGGAGCCGCCCCACAGCGTGACCTGGTCCGGCGTGAGCCCGAGCGACCGCATCACGTTCGAGATGAGCGTCTGGACCGAGTCGGCCAGGCCGAAGTCCATGTTCCGGCACAGGTAGTAGGCGTTCGTGCCGTCGAAGCGGTCGCGGATCCACAGGATGTTGGCGCGCACGTTGTCGAAGACCCCGTTGGACCAGCCGTAGTCCTCGGGTGCCGAGAAGTTGGCGAACACCACGACGAGGTGGCGGTTGCCGCCCTTGGCGTGCGAGAACCGGTACTCGACCGGGAACGCCCCCGACGCCTCGATCCCGTTGAACAGCTTCCGGCCGCTCGTGGGTGCTTTCGCCATGTACGGAACTCCAGTCTCAGGGGCAGATCGTCGGATTGGCTCCGAATCATCTGATCGGACATGATGTCGGGATGCCTCCCGTGGCTTCCCCGCCCGCGCCCCGCCGTCGTCCCCGCCCCGGGCTGACCGCCCTGGCCTCGGTGCTCGCGGTGACGGGCGTCCTCGCCGTGCTGCTGAGCCCGGCCGTCACGCACAGCGCGCGGCTGCGCCCTTCCGAGAGCACCCTGACGGTGGCCACCTGGAACATGTGCGGCGTCCGGCAGTGGGGCTGCGCGGACACCGGCGGGGCCGACGAGAAGCGGCGGGCGGTGGAACGGCTCGTGCGGGCCGGGGCCGGCGTCGTGCTGCTCCAGGAGGCCTGCGCCACGCACGCCGAGTCGGTGCGCGCCGCGCTCGGCGGCTCCTGGCGGCTGGCCTTCCGGCCCTACACCTGGCGCACCGGCGCCGGGCACGAGGGAAGGGTCCGCTGCGAGGGGCGGGGCCTGGGCACGGCGGGCATCGCGATCCTCTCGTCCCGCCCGCTGTCCTCGGTACGGCAGGTCCCCTCGCCCCAGCCGGAGGCCGGGGTGCGGCGCGGCATCCTGTGTGCGGACGTCGAGGCCGTCGGCGTCCGGGTGTGCAACGCCCATCTGAGCCTTCCCGGCTCCGACCGCGCGCACCCCGGACGGGAGTACCGGGACGCCCAGTTGAGGGCGTTGGCCGGGGCGGTGCCGGGGCGGCGCGTCGTGTTCGGCGGCGACTTCAACCTGAACCCGCCGGGCGCCCGCAATCCGGCTTCCCGGGTGTGGCCGTCCGTCGTCTACGACGTGTACCGGGAGTGCGACCAGGGCGACGCCGCGGACCGGTCGGCCCGGCCGACGCACGTGTCCGGTCACAAACTCGACTACCTGTTCACCGGGTTGCCCGTCGCCGCGTGCACGCTGCGCGACACCGGGGTCTCCGACCACCGCGCGCTGCTGATGCGGGTGGCCGCCCGCTGAGGCGACGCCGGAAGGGCGCCCGGCCGCCGCCCCGGGAACGGGGTGCGGGCCGGGCGCCGGACGCGCGGACGACGGGGTGGTCATGGGGCGCAGGCCGGCTGTTCGGTCCTCGCCGGTCCGGCCCAGGCGCCGGCGGCGTGTTCCGCGCCGGGCGGTGCGGGCAGCGCGGCCAGCGTGTTCACGACCTGGGCCGGAGCGGTCTGCGCGGGCACCGGCCGGCGCGGTGCGGAGAACCAGTTGCTCGTGCGTCCCCGCACCGGTGTCATGGGGCGCCCCGACTGCCTGGTGCCGACGGTGCCGACGGCCGGCGCGAGGGCCTGCCCGGGCGCGAGGTCCCCGCCCGCCACGAGCATCCGGTCGGCCAGGCGCGCGGAGGCGTGGCCGTCGTCCAGGTCGCAGAACTCCCGCTGGAACCATCGGTACCGCTCGGCGTAGGCCTCCTGGACGCGGTCGATCTGCTCCACCGCCGACACCAGGACCTCGGAGGTGTCCAGCAGGGGACCGGGGGCGCTGCTCGCGAAGTCGAAGTAGAAGCCGCGCAGGGTGTCGCGGTAGTGCTCCAGGTCGTAGGTGAAGAAGAGGATGGGGCGGCCGGTGTTGACGAAGTCGAACATGAGGGACGAGTAGTCCGTGATCATGATGTCGGTGATCAGGGAGAGGTCGGCCATGTCCGGGTAGTCGGAGACGTCGAAGACGAACCCGTCGCCCGCGCCCGGCACCGGGTCGACGACGTTGGGGTGACGGCGGACCAGCAGGACGTGCTCCTCGCCGAGCCGGGCGCGGGCGTCGGCGAGGTCGATGCGGAAGTCCAGCTTGTACTTGCCGGGCGCGTAGTACTGGTCGTCGCGCCACGTGGGGGCGTACATGACGACCCGCTTGCCCTCGGGCAGGCCGATCCGGGCCCGGATCTCGCGCTCGCGCTGCTCGGTGCCGGGCAGCCGCAGGATGTCGTTGCGCGGGTAGCCCGACTCCACCATCTCGCCGGGGAAGCCGAAGGCGCGCTGGAGGATGGGGGTGGAGAAGCTGTTGGGCGACACCAGCATGTCCCAGTTCTGCACCTCCTTCTCGACCCGCTCCAGGTAGCGCTGGTCGGCGAAGTGGATCGACTCGATGTCGTGGCCGATCTTCTTCAGCGGGGTGCCGTGCCAGGTCTGGACGACGATCTGGCCCTCCCGCTTCTGGAACCAGTCCGGGAGGTGGTTGTTGGCGACGATGTACCTGCTGGTGGCGAGGGCTTCGTACCATTCGGGCGACCACATGCGGATCGGGATCGCGGTGTCCGGCACGTCCACCTGGTCGTCCCGCACCACCCACAGGTGTTCGAGGTCGGTGCCGCGCCGCAGCAGCTCCTCGTGCAGGGCCCGGGGGCTGTCCGAGTACTGGGTGCCCTTGAAGGCGTCGAAGAGGACGGCGGGGCGCACCCGCTGCCGGCGGGCCGCCGGGTACGCCTTGGTGCGCAGCAGTTTCTGCCGGTAGGGACCGCGGGCGTGGTCGGGCATGGCCGAGTGGACCAGCAGGGAGAGCCGGTCGTACGCCTCGGCCTGGAGTTCGTAGCGGCGCTCGTTCTCCTCGTACTCCTCCGGGAAGGCGGGGACGAGGTCCTGCTCGATCTTGACCATGAGGTCTTCGAGACGGTCCTCCCTGGCCACGGACGACAGGTCCTGGCGGCGCAGGAAGAAGTCCCAGCGGCCGGCCGCGAGCGGGATGTCCCCGGCCAGGGTCCGCATGGCGGCCGGGGTGAAGAGGCAGCGGAAGCCGTTGCCGTTCCACTCGATCGGGATCTCGCGTTCGGCGCCGTGCGCCCGGGAGCGGACTACCAGGTGCGCGTCCTGGTACTCCCGCGGCGACAGGCGGTCGGCGGCCAGGTACTGGCCGTGGATCTCCAGCATGCCGTCGGCACGCCAGGTGAACGCCGTCGCCGTGGGCAGGGTGGCCCGTTCGAAGAGGACCAGGTAGCCCGAGCCGTTGCGGTGGACCACGACCTCGCGGTCGCCCTCCCGGGTCTGCAGCGCGTCGGGCATGCGGTAGTGCCCGTCCGGGGTGCCCTCGGCCATGACCGGGTAGATGGTCATCTTGCGGCCCTCCACGTGGAGGGTCGTCTTCCAGCCGTTGCTGCCCATGCTCCAGGACTGCGGGACGTCCGCGTCCGCGTCGGCGTCGGCCCGGAAGGAGGGCACCAGGGAGCGCAGCGGAAGCCGGGCCGCGAAGGTGCACCAGCCGTCGCCGCCCGCGGTGAAGTAGACCTTGCCGTCGTGCTGTCCCGAGCCGCTCAGGCTGGTGACGCGCAGCTTGCCCCACTCGGGCACGCGCGGGCCGAGGTACACGCCGCGCAGCTCGAGCTGGTCGCCGACCACGCGGTGCGCGGTGATCCGGCAGCGCACGACCTCGACCCGGAGCTTCAGCTTGCCCTGGAGGAAGAGCGGGAGGATACGGGTGTTCTTGTCGACGTAGCGGTACGGGGGGTTGGCCGCGGTTCCGGCCCCGCCGCGGTCGATGCCCCGGTACCGGAACAGTCCGCGGCTGAGGACGCCGGTGGCCACGTCCCAGGTTCCCTCGACCCACTGCCCCTTGCGCTTGAGACGGGTCGTGTCGATCCGGGCCTCGAAGCCGGCCCAGTCGTAGCAGTAACGATTCTGGTTGGAGTGTTCGGTGGCCTGGGGCGCGTAGGTGGTCTTGGCCGTGGTGATCACCATGCGCCCCTGCTTCTTGTTGCGCAGGGCGATCGCCTTGACCGACATGTGCCGCTTGTGCACGTTGATGAAGCGCACGTACGCGGTCCCCGTCAGGGTCAGCAGGTGGCCGTTGGTGCTCCAGCGGGCGCCGCCGAGCGTGCCGTGCAGGGAGAGTTCCTTGTCGAGCCGGAACGCCTTCTTGTCGAGCCCGACGCCGCGGTCGCCGAGGTAGGGGTACTTCAGGTAGCGGTGGAACCGGCGCTGGACGGGCATCGGGCCGCCGCGGCGCTCGAACTCGATGACCTCCAGGAGCTCGGCCAGCCGCCACTCGCGCACCAGGAGCCACTTGACCCGGGCGTCCGCGGGCAGTTCGTCGATGATGGTGAGGTCGGCCTCGTCGAGGAACTCGTTGGCCCACTGCATGAACGACTGGCGGTACTCGTCGTCCGCGTCCGGCAGCACCTTGAGGTGCAGCATCAGGTCGGACTTCAGGCAGGCCGTGTCGTACTTGCGCTTGCTCTCCTCGTACTGGCGCGAGCGCCGGTCCGCGAGGAAGCGGCTGACCGACTGCACCGCTGCGACCCGGTCGCGCAGGTTGGACAGTTCGGTGTGGCGCTGGGTGATGGACGGCGCGGCCCCGCCGTCGCGCCGGCGCCAGAAGTAGACGATGTCGGTGATCACGTCGACCTTGGCGGCCCGGAAGTGGGCGTACATGTTGACCCAGGAGTCCTCGTACATGACGCCCTCGGGGAACGCGATGTAGTGGTGGTCCCAGAAGGACCGCCGGAACATCTTGTTCCAGACCGTCCGGTCGTAGATCAGCGCCTCGAACCTGGTGATGTGGGTGCCGCGCCGGTTCTTCTGCATCGGGCCCTTGTGCAGCGGCGACTGCCACTTCTTCGTGGAGTTCATCATCTGCACGTTGCCCGACACGAAATCCGAGTCGGACCCCTCCAGGGTGCGCACCAGCAGCCCGTAGGCGTACTCGGGGATGACGTCGTCCCCGTCCACGAAGGCGAGGAACTCGCCCTGGGGGTGCATGGCCCGCAGGCCGGTGTTGCGCGCGTGCCCGGGGCCGTGCGGCTCCTGGCGGATCAGGCGGAAACGCGGGTCGGCCGCGCAAAAGTCGGCGGCGATGCGTGACGAGCCGTCGGTGGAGCCGTCGTCGACGAGGATCACCTCGAAGTCGCGGAAGGACTGCCGTGCGATCGACTCCAGGCACTCGGCCAGGTAGGTCTCGACATCCTGAAAGGGCACGACAATACTCAGACGCGGATGTTCCACCAACTCGCACTCCTACCAAGACATTTCGCCCAGCGGGCTGCTGTCAGTCCACACTGGGCAATCCCCACCCCTGACCGGTGCCGGCCCGCGGCCCCTCAACCGCCTCATGCGTCACCGGGAACACCCCGGACGGCCGGAAAGCCCCCCTTCACAGCCGTCACAGGTTCGCCACATCTTATGTCACTCTTATGGGCGGTCAAGACCAGTTAATGTGGCGTACATCGCTGTTACCCGCTATGGTTCCCCGCTCGTCAAATCCCAGTGTGCGGGTGCATATAGTTCTCGCACTGACACGACCGCACAGCGGGCCGGCCTCCCCCCACCCGGGCCCTGCGACTCCGCCTCCGCGGAGCCCGTGAGGAGAGGAACCGAACACCATGTCGCACAGCGCCACGACGGAGCCCCGGCGTGCCCGCCGGGCCGCGCCGGACGGCGGCCGTCGCACCCCGCGCCGCCGCAGGCGCTGGGGCCGGATCGTCCTCCTGTCCCTGGTGGTGCTGCTGCTCGCCGTCGGCGGCACCGGCTACTGGCTCTACAGCAGCCTGAACGGCAACATCGACGGGGTGGACCTGGACAAGGCCCTCGGCGACGACCGCCCGGAGAAGCTGCCGACGTCGGGACAGAACCTCCTCGTCCTGGGCTCGGACTCGCGGGCCGGGGACAACGCCTCGCTCGGCACCGGCAAGGTCGCCGGGGCGCGTTCGGACACCGCCCTGGTGGTGCACATACCCGAGGGGCGCAAGGAGGCCGTCGCGATCAGCATCCCGCGCGACACCCTCGTCACCCGCCCGGAGTGCACCAAGTCCGACGGGTCCGACCTCCCGCAGGCGGAGCGGGTGATGTTCAACTCCGTGTACTCGCTGGCCGGACCCGCCTGCGTGGTCAAGACGGTCGAGAAGATGTCCGGGATCCGCATGGACCACTACATGGAGATCGACTTCGCCGGCTTCAAGGGACTGGTCGACGCCATCGGCGGGGTGCCCGTCACCATCGACGAGCCCATCAAGGACAGTTCCAGCGGCCTCGACCTGAGCGCCGGCACCCACACCCTCGACGGCACCCAGTCCCTGGCCTTCGTGCGGACCCGGCACGGGGTGGGCGACGGCAGCGACCTCGGCCGCATCGGACTGCAGCAGCAGTTCCTGATGGCGCTGCTGAGCGAGGTCAAGAAGCAGGACCTGTTCGGCAGCCCCACCAAGACCTACAAGATCGCCGACACGCTCACCGCGGCCCTCACCACCGATTCCGACCTGGCGTCGCTGACCAGCCTGGCGGACTTCGCGCGCAGCATGAACGGGGTCGACCCCGCGACCATGGAGACGATCATGCTTCCGGTGGCCTACGACAAGGTCGACCCGAACCGGGTCGTGGCCGCCGAGCCCCAGGCGGGCGACCTGTGGAAGGCCGTGCGCTCGGACTCCGAGATCCCCGAGTCCGCGAAGAAGTCGCCCGCGACCGGCGGCTGACGCCCACGCGGTGGCAACGGCCCGCACGGTCCGGCCCGCGCGGGGCCGCCGGACCGGTCCGCGCGGGCCCGTCGGGCGTACGGGCCCGTCGGGCGTACGGGCCCGTCGGGCGTACCGTACGGGCCCGGCGGGTGAGCCGTGCGGTACGCGGTGACCGCCGCTCAGCCGTCCAGAGCCTGCCAACGGGTGAGGGACAGGCCGCTGCCGGCGTCCTGACGGGCCACCTTCGGCACGCCGTCCCCTCCGATCAGCGCCATCACCACCCGCCCGTGGCCGTCCCGGGCCAGCGCGGGGACGCCCCGGCAGGACTCGCCCAGGGCGTACCACCAGAACCCGGCGGCCTCGTTCTCCGTGCCGCCCACGCCGACCACGGCGGAGCCGTCCCGGTCCCGGCCGGCGAGGACGACGCTGTCGTAGCCGTCCACCACCGCGCGCAGGCGGGCGCAGGGCTCCCCGGTCGGCGCACCGCCCAGCGCGACGGGCCAGTCGCCCTCCCGCCAGGCGCCGACGCCGCCCGTGTCGGCGTCGGTCCAGAAGAACGTGACGCGCTCCGGCCCCGTCTCCAGCGCGCCGACCGTGCCCGGCACCGGTCGCAGCGCCAGGCCCCGTGGACCTTCGAAGTCGCCGCCGGGCGCGGCCTGGCGCCACAGCAGGACACCGGACGCGGTGGCGGCACAGAACTCCACCCGTCCCCCCGCGAGGGAGACGGTCGCGGGCGGGGCGTCGATCCCGGTACCGGACAGGTCCTCCCAGGCACGCCACTTGCCGTTCGGGGCCTCCCGGCGCAGCGCGAGACCTCCGTGCGCGTCCGGCACGAGGACGTGCACGGTGCCGTCGGTCGCGACGGCACCGACGGGGCGGCCCAGCGCCCGGCCCTGTACGGGGTCGCGGTGGGGGTTGCCGAGGGAGCGCCACTCGGTGAAGGCGAGTCCGGTCTGGTACTGGATGGCGTGCACGACGTCGACGGCGGTGCCGCCGTCGGCCCGCTCGCGCTCCCTGCGGCCGAGGAAGTGGACGTAGGTGTCCGCCCCCTGAACGACCGTCAGGTCGGTCAGTCCCCGGGCGGGGACGAAGTGCGGTCCGCTCCACGCGGGGCCGCCCACGGCGGTCTCCGTCCAGCGCAGCAGGCCGCCGTCGGTGGGCGCGTAGAGACTGAGCCGGCCGTCCTTGCCCAGGGTGAGCCAGTCGCCGTGGGCCGGTGCCGGCGCGACGCCGGGCTCCCGCCCCGCGTCACCGGGACCGGTCCGGCGGACGGCGCCGACGGGGCCTGCCGACCTTTTCCGCATGGCCTGCTGCACCTTCCTGAAGCCCGCCCCACCTCGGACAGGGACCGTCGAACGCCGAACATCATATGCCGTTCGTTCACCAGTTCCCCATGAGCCGGTCACCGGGCGGCCGGGACGGGGACGGACCGCTCAGACCGCTTCCCACGCCCCCAGCGCCAGCCCTGCCTCGTTCTTGCGCCGGCTCAGCAGCAACTGGCCGCTCGACGGGGACAGGGACGCCGCCACCAGGCGGCCGCCGGCGTCCAGGGTCAGGGAGACGGTGGCGTCGGCGGGCAGGGCGGGGCCCGACTCGGTCCAGGACGCGCCCATCTCCTCCAGTTCCGAGGGGTACGCGGCGAAGGCGACGCGGCCGCTGCCCGCGGCGCGCTGGGCGACCACAGTGCAGTCGTGGCCGTCTATGACGGTGCGCACGGCGGACACGGGCCCGGGGCCCGCGGCCGAGACCAGCGGGACCGGTTTTCCGCCGGGGCGCCAGGCGCACAGCTCCCCGGTGCCGTCGTCGGTGTAGAAGACCGTGGTGTGCTCGGCGGAGGTCGCCAGGGCGCGCAGGGTGCCCGGGCGGACCGCCGCGTCGAGGCGCTCCCCCAGGACCGGCCGGGCACCCGGCTTCCCCTGGCTCCAGTGCGCGATGCCGCCCTCGACGGGCGCGTACGCCTCGACCAGGCCGGAGTCGGCCGTCACGGCGGTTGGCGCCTCCTGGACGCCGCGGCCCTTGAGGTCCCGCCACGGGTCCCAGCCGCCCTTCTCCTGCTGGGCCACCATGCTCAGGCCGCCGCCGCCGTTGCGGACGAAGACGTGCGCGCGTCCCTGCGCGTCGACCGCCACGGCGGGGGTCCCGGTGCGGTCGCCCTGCTTGTTGGGGTGGCCGGCGGGCTGCCAGTCCAGGGGCGCGAGCCGCGGCCGGAAGTGCGTGGTGTGCACGAGGGCGCAGCGGCCGGCGCCGGTGGGGCGCCAGGCGACCAGGTGGGCGTAGCCGTTCGCCCCCCGGCCGGCCGCGAGGCCGCCGTCCGGGCGCAGTTCCTGGTCGCCGCCGATGCGGCGCGGGGCCTCCCAGGGGCCTTCGGGCGTGCGCTCGGCACGCCACAGGGCGGCGTCGTTCGACGGGAGGTAGACACTGAGGCGGCCGTCGCGGCCGGTAAGGAGCCAGTCGCCATTCACCGGATCACTCTAAGCGGGGCCGTCGGCTCCGCGTCGGCCGGGTGCGGATGCGGCGGGTGGGCCGTGCCACCCTGGCGGGATGGACCACAACGCATCCCCGCTGGTGATCGTCGACGCCGCGAACGTCGTCGGCTCGGTGCCCGACGGCTGGTGGCGGGACCGGCGCGGTGCCGCCGAGCGGCTGCGGGACCGGCTGGCGTCGGACGGGGTGCCGGGGCGGGCGGGACCGTTGGAGGTCGTGCTCGTGGTCGAGGGCGCGGCCCGCGGGGTGGAGTCCGTGCCCGGCGTACGGGTCGAGTCCGCGCCCGGCAGCGGGGACGACCACATCGTCGAGCTGGTCGCGCGGGCGGCGGGCGGCCGTGCCGTCCTCGTGGTGACGGCCGACCGCGGGCTGCGCCGCCGGGTGGCGGAGCTGGGGGCGGAGGTGGCGGGCCCCCGGACGGTACGGCCCGTGTGACGGCCGGTACGCGCACACGGGCCGCCGGCGGCCCCACGCCCCCCGCCCGGCTACGGACCGTTCGGCGCGGCCGGCTCGGCCGGGGTGTCCTCGCCGCGGGCCAGGCGGCTGTGGGTGCGGCCGTAGAGGAAGTACACGACAAAGCCGATCGCCATCCAGATGCCGAACCGCACCCAGGTCTCGGCGGGCAGGTTCAGCATCAGCCACAGCGACGCGGCCACGGAGACGACGGGCAGCAGCGGGACCAGCGGGGTGCGGAAGGCGCGGGGCAGGTCGGGGCGGGTCCTGCGCAGGATGATCACACTGATCGCGACGACGACGAAGGCGAAGAGCGTGCCGATGTTCACCAGCTCGGCCAGTTCGCTGAGGCTGGTGAAGCCGGCGACGACCGCGATGACGACGCCGAGCAGGATGGTCGGCCGGTAGGGGGTGCGGAACCTCGGGTGGACGTGGGAGAAGAAGCGCGGGAGCAGGCCGTCGCGGCTCATCGCGAAGAAGACCCGGCTCTGGCCGAGGAGCAGGATCATGCAGACCACCGTCAGGCCGACGGCGGCGCCGAAGCTGATCACCCCGGAGAAGAACGGGTGCCCGGTGGCCTTGAACGCGTCGGCGAGCGGGGCGTCCACGGAGAGCTTGGTGTAGTGCTCCATGCCGGTGACGACGATCGAGACGCCGACGTACAGCAGGGTGCAGATCACCAGGGAGCCGAGGATGCCGCGCGGCATGTCCCGCTGCGGGTTCCTGGTCTCCTCGGCGGCGGTGGCGACGATGTCGAAGCCGATGAAGGCGAAGAAGACGACCGAGGCGGCCGTGAAGATGCCCATCACGCCGAAGTTCGCCGGCGCCCAGCCGAACATGAGCTGGATCAGTGGTGAGTGCAGTCCCCCGCCCGCCTCGACGGGCTGCGACTTCGGGATGAAGGGGTCGTAGTTGGCGCTCTTGACGAAGAAGGCACCCGCGATGATCACGATGAGGACGACGGCCACCTTGATGGCGACGACGAGCGAGGTGATCCGCGCCGACAGCTTCATGCCGAGCACGAGGATGGCGGTGAGCACCAGCACCAGGGCGGCGGCGAGGATGTCGAAGCCGAAGCCGTCGGCGCCGTCCCGTCCGCCCAGCTCGGCGGGGATGTGCCAGCCGGCGTTGTCCAGCAGCGAGCGGATGTAGCCGGACCAGCCGACGGCCACCACCGCCGTGCCGAGCGCGAACTCCAGGACGAGGTCCCAGCCGATGATCCAGGCGGGCAGTTCGCCCAGGGAGGCGTAGGAGAAGGTGTACGCGGAGCCGGCCACCGGGACGGTGGAGGCGAACTCGGCGTAGCACAGCGCGGCGAGCGCGCAGACGACTCCGGCGACGACGAACGCGAGGGCGACGGCGGGTCCCGCGTTGTTCTTGGCGACGGTGCCGGTCAGTACGAAGATGCCGGTGCCGATGACGACGCCGATGCCGAAGACGGTCAGGTCCAGTGCCGACAGGGATTTCTTGAGCGCGTGCTCCGGTTCCTCCGTGTCACGGATGGACTGCTCGATCTTCTTGGTCCTGAAGAGGGTGTTGCTCACGGGGACCTCCCACGCTTGTCGTCCTCGACATGATCGAGAGGGGGCGTACTGCGTATGCCCCGGCATGGGCGATTTCACGCGGATGGGCCGGTCGCGCCACTGCAACGAGTGGCGCGACCGGCCCGTCCGGCGGAGCGCGGGGTGCGCGGCGTCAGTCGCGCGCGGCCTCCACTTGGTCCACCTCGGCGCCCGCGCGGTCGTACTTGCCGTCGAGCTTGGCGACCAGGCCGGTGACCTGGCGCGCGATGTCGGGCGCGGTGAGCCCGATCTCGGCGAGGACCTCGGCGCGGGAGGCGTGGTCGAGGAAGCGCGGCGGGATGCCGAAGTCGCGCAGCGGCACGTCGACGCCGGCGTCGCGCAGGGCCTGGGCGACGGCGGAGCCGACCCCGCCGACGCGGGAGTTGTCCTCGACGGTGACGACCACGCGGTGGCGCTCGGCGAGCGGGGCCATGGCCTCGTCGACGGGCTTGACCCAGCGGGGGTCGACGACGGTGGTGGAGATGCCCTGCTTGTCCAGGAGGTCCGCCACCTCCAGGCACATCGGGGCGAGTGCGCCGACGGAGACCAGGAGCACGTCGGGGGTCTCGGTCCCGGGGGCGCGCAGCACGTCCATGCCGCCGACGCGGCCGACGGCGGGGACGGCGGGGCCGACGGCGCCCTTGGAGAAGCGGACCACGGTCGGCGCGTCGTCCACCTGGACGGCCTCGCGCAACTGGGCGCGGACCTGGTCGGCGTCACGCGGGGCGGCGAGCCTGAGGCCGGGGACGACCTGGAGGATCGACATGTCCCACATGCCGTTGTGGGAGGCGCCGTCGGTGCCGGTGACACCGGCCCGGTCGAGCACGAACGTCACGCCGCACCTGTGCAGGGCGACGTCCATGAGGACCTGGTCGAAGGCGCGGTTGAGGAAGGTGGCGTACACGGCGAAGACCGGGTGGACGCCGCCGTGGGCGAGGCCGGCCGCGGAGACGGCGCCGTGCTGCTCGGCGATGCCGACGTCGTAGACGCGGTCGGGGAAGGCCTTGGCGAACTTGTCCAGGCCGACCGGCTGGAGCATCGCGGCCGTGATGGCGACGACGTCCTCGCGCTCCTTGCCGAGCTTGAGCATCTCGTCGCCGAAGACGGACGTCCAGTCGGCACCGGAGGTGGAGATGGGCAGGCCGGTGTCCGGGTGGATCTTGCCGACGGCGTGGAAGCGGTCGGCCTCGTCCTGGAGGGCGGGCTGGTAGCCGCGGCCCTTCTCGGTGAGGCAGTGCACGATGACCGGGCCGCCGAAGCGCTTGGCGCGGGTGAGGGCGGACTCCAGGGCTTCCAGGTCGTGGCCGTCGATCGGGCCGACGTACTTGAGGCCGAGGTCCTCGAACATGCCCTGGGGGGCGATGAAGTCCTTCAGGCCCTTCTTGGCGCCGTGCAGGGTGTCGTAGAGCGGGCGGCCGACGACCGGGGTGCGCTCCAGGACCTCCTTGGTGCGGGCCAGGAAGCGCTCGTAGCCGTCGGTGGTGCGCAGGGTCGCCAGGTGGTTGGCGAGGCCGCCGATGGTGGGGGCGTAGGAGCGCTCGTTGTCGTTGACGACGATGACCAGCGGGCGGTCCTTGGCGGCGGCGATGTTGTTCAGCGCCTCCCAGGCCATGCCGCCGGTGAGCGCGCCGTCGCCGATGACGGCGACGACGTGGTCGTCGCGCCTCAGGACCTGGTTGGCCTTGGCGATGCCGTCGGCCCAGCCCAGCACGGTGGAGGCGTGGCTGTTCTCGATGACGTCGTGCTCGGACTCGGCCTGCGAGGGGTAGCCGGACAGGCCGCCCTTCATCTTGAGCTTCGAGAAGTCCTGGCGGCCGGTGAGCAGCTTGTGCACGTAGGACTGGTGGCCGGTGTCCCAGAGCACCTTGTCCTTCGGCGAGTCGAAGACGCGGTGCAGGGCGAGGGTGAGTTCCACCACGCCGAGGTTGGGGCCGAGGTGGCCGCCGGTCTTGGAGACGGCGTCGACGAGGAAGGTACGGATCTCCTCGGCCAGCCGGTTCAGCTCTTCCAGGCTGAGCCGGTCCAGATCGCGCGGTCCCGTGATGCGGGTCAGCAGCGGCACCCGTGCCTCCTTGCAGTAGAGCTGTTGCCGGGCTCGTCGAGTCTAATGTTCCGCTCCGGCGGAACGTGTCCGGGCGGTGCGTCGTACGTCACGCGTTCGGCCTTACCCACGGGCGGGCCGTTCTACGTGTCACGGACCACGTCTTCCCCGTCCGCGCCTTCCGGCACGTCCCGTCCGGCTTGGGGACACCTTTACCCGGGTGGTCCAGTCCGTTCCACCGCACGGTGTCCAGGCCCGGTGCGACCCGCCCGGGCATATTGGTCTAGTCCCATTCTGGTCCAGACCATTGCGTCCCCCGGCGCTCCGGCGATATCCCCGTACCCGGCAACACCCCAGCACAGCACGGGAATCGACGTTCCTCCCCACACACACCGGGACTGACATGAGACGCATGCGTTCCTTCCGCGCGGCCCTCACCGCGGCCGCCACCACCGTGGCCGCGGTGGGCCTCGCCCTCTCCGGCACCGGCGCCGCCGAGGCGGCCACCCCGCTGCCGGAGAGGGTCTTCGCCCCGTACTTCGAGGCCTGGACCGGCGAGAGCCCGGCCGCGCTGTCCGCCCAGTCGGGTGCCAAGCACCTGACGATGGCCTTCCTGCAGACGGCGACCGCGGGCTCCTGCACGCCGTACTGGAACGGCGACACGTCGATGCCGGTCGCGCAGTCGACCTTCGGTGCCGACGTCGACACCATCCAGGCGAACGGCGGCGACGTCATCCCCTCGTTCGGCGGCTACACGGCCGACACCACGGGCACCGAGATCGCCGACAGCTGCACCGACGTCCAGCAGATCGCCGCGGCCTACGAGAAGGTCATCACGACCTACGACGTCACCCGGCTCGACATGGACATCGAGATCGACTCGCTGGACAACACCGCGGGCATCGACCGCCGCAACAAGGCGATCAAGCTGGTCCAGGACTGGGCCGCCGCGAACGGCCGGACCGTCGAGATCTCCTACACGCTGCCCACCACCACCCGGGGTCTGGCGAGCAACGGCGTCGCCCTGCTCGAGAACGCCGTGAAGAACGGCACGAAGGTCGACGTCGTGAACCTCATGACGTTCGACTACTACGACAACCAGCAGCACGACATGGCCAAGGACACCCAGACGGCCACCCAGGGCCTGCACGACGTGCTGGCCCGGCTCTACCCGGCCAAGTCCTCCGCCGAGCTGTGGCACATGATCGGCGTCATCGAGATGATCGGCGTCGACGACTTCGGCCCGGCGGAGACCTTCACCCTGGACAACGCCCGCACCGTCTACGACTGGGCCCTGAAGCAGGGCATCAACACGCTCTCCTTCTGGGCGCTCCAGCGGGACAACGGCACCTGCGCGGGCGGCGCCGCGGCCGACAACTGCTCCGGCATCCAGCAGAACACCTGGGACTTCTCACACATCTTCGCGCCCTTCACCGGCGGCAGCACCGCCCCGGCCAACGACTTCTCCCTCTCCGCCGCGCCGGCCTCCGGCACGGTGACCGCGGGCGCCTCGGCCACCACCACGGTGAAGACCGCGGTGAAGTCGGGGACGGCGGAGACGGTGCGGTTCAGCGCGAGCGGCGTCCCGGCGGGGGTCACCGCGTCCTTCAGTCCCGCCTCGGTGACGGCGGGCGGGCAGTCGGCGCTCACCCTGTCCACCACCGCGCAGGCCGTGTCGGGGACCTACTCCGTCACCGTCACGGGGACCAGCCCGTCCGGCAGCCACAGCACCACGTACTCCCTCACCGTCACCGGCGGCAGCGGCCACCAGTGCACGGCCGCCCCGTGGGCCTCGGGCACCGTCTACACCGGCGGGCAGCAGGTCTCCCACCAGGGGCACACCTGGAAGGCCAAGTGGTGGACGACCGGCGAGGAGCCCGGGACCACCGGCCAGTGGGGCGTCTGGCAGGACCTCGGCGCCTGCTGACGGCCGCGAGGACCCCGCGGTAGGGCACACGGCCCCGTGACCGAAGCGGTCCGCCCGCCCGCCCAGGGCTCAGCCGGGCGGGTGGACGGACCGCAGTCGGCCGTGCGGGGCGGTGCTACGCGCGGCCGGCCGTCTTCTGCGTCTTGCGGGTGATCGCGTCGATGACGACGGTCGCCAGCAGCACGCCACCGGTGATCATGTACTGGACCGGCGAGGCGATGCCCTCCAGGGCGAGGCCGTACTGGATCGAGACGATGACCATCACGCCGAGCAGCGCGTCCCAGGTGCGGCCGCGGCCGCCGAACAGGGACGTGCCGCCGATCACGGCCGCGGCGATGACGTTCATCAGGAACTCGCCGGTGCCCGCGCCCTGGTTGGCCGCGGCGATCTTCGACGCCACGAAGAGACCGCCGATCGCGGCGAAGCCGCCGGCGATCGCGAAGACCGAGATCCGGATCAGTTCCACGTTGATACCGGCCCGGCGGGACGCCTCGACGCTGCCGCCGAGCGCGAAGATCTTGCGACCGTAGGCGGTGCGGCGCAGGACGAAGTCCGTGAGCAGCAGGAACGCCAGGAAGATCACCACGGCCAGCGGCAGGCCCTTGTACTGGTTGAAGACGATCGCCACGGCGAAGGCCAGGACCGCGAGCAGCACCGTGCGCACGATGATCTCGTTCAGCGGCCGGGAGGGAACCCCGACGGCCTCGCGGCGGCGGTTGTCGAAGAACGCGGTGAGGAAGTACCCCGCGGTCACCACGACCGCCAGACCGTAGGCGGCGGCCACGTCGCTGAAGTAGTAGCTGGTCATCTTCACGACCACACCCTCGGAGTCGAGGTTGATCGTGCCGTTGCTGCCCAGGATCTGCAGCATGAAGCCCTGCCAGAACAGCAGGCCGGCCAGCGTCACGGCGAAGGCCGGCACGCCGATGCGGGCGAAGACGAAGCCGTGGATGGCGCCGGCCACGGTGCCGGTGAGGACGGCCAGCACCAGGGCGAGCCACTCGTTCATGCCGTGGGTGACGCTCAGGACCGCGAAGGTGGCGCCCGCGACACCGCTGACCGAGCCGACCGACAGGTCGATCTCGCCGAGCAGCAGGACGAAGACGATGCCGACGGCGATCATGCCGGTGCCGACCATCGCGACCGACATGTCGGAGAAGTTGCCGGCGGTGAGGAAGTTGGAGTTCAGGCTGGTGAAGATGGCCCAGATGATCAGCAGGCCGACGACGACCGGGATGGACCCGAGGTCACCGGCCTTCATCTTCCGCTTGAACTCGCCTATGTAGCCCGCGAGGCCCTGCTCGCGCACCAGCAGCCGCGGGTCGACCACGGTGGCCGCGCCGGAGGCCGCGGCCGGGTTCTCGACCGCGTTGTCCTCGGCGGGGGTGGAGGTCTTGTCGATGCTCACTTCTTGATCTCCCCATTGGTGCGCGCCGCACGACGGGTCACGGCGTTCTCCGTGGCGCCGGTGATGGCGGAGATGATCTCTTCCTGCGAGGTCGACTTGACCTCGAAGATGCCGTTGTTGCGCCCGAGGCGCAGGACGGCGACCTTGTCGGCGACCGCCTTGACGTCGGCCATGTTGTGGCTGATGAGGATGACGGCGTGGCCGCGCTCGCGCAGCCGCTCCACGAGGTCGAGGACCTGCGCGGTCTGCTCGACACCCAGGGCGGCGGTGGGCTCGTCGAGGATGACCAGCTTGGGCTCGCCGAGCATGGACCGGGCGATCGCCACCACCTGGCGCTGACCGCCGGACAGCGAGGCGATCGGGATGCGGACGCTGGGGATGCGGATGGACAGCGTGTCCAGCAGCTCGCGGGAGCGGCGCTCCATCTCCACCTCGTCCAGGACGCCGCGGCGGCGGATCTCCCGGCCGAGGAAGAGGTTGCCGACCACGTCGATGTTGTCGCACAGCGCGAGGTCCTGGTAGACGGTCGCGATGCCCAGGTTCTGGGCGTCGTGCGGCTTGTTGATCGTGACGGACCTTCCGTCCCACTCGATGGCGCCTTCATCGATGGGGTGCACGCCGGCGATCGTCTTGACCAGCGTGGACTTTCCGGCACCGTTGTCGCCCACCAGGGCGACCACCTCACCGGCGTGGACCTCAAGCTCGACGTCGGTGAGCGCCTGGACGGCACCGAATCGCTTGGAGACCCCGCGCAACGCCAGCACGGGCGTAGCGGACACGTGAACCATCTCCTTCGCCGCCTGACCCGGCGGGAGGTTGTGCAGAAGTTTGTTGGGGGGTGTTCCGTCCGGCGCCCCGCGTAGCTTGCGGGGCTGATGTCTGCGGGGCGCCGGAGGAGCCGGGGCGGTCGGTCCGGGCCGCTCACGCGGCGCGGGACGCGGGTCCGCTTACTTGAGGCCGATCTTGTCGCACGCGGCCTTGTACTTGTCCGTGCAGATCTCGTCCACCGTGTAGAAGCCGTCCTTGATGACGGTCTCCTTGATGTTGTCCTTGGTCAGCGCGACGACCGGGACGATGACGGTGGGGATGTCCTTGGTCGTGGCGCTGTCGACCTTGTCGTTGGCGATGGAGTCCAGCGACTCGCCCTTGGCCAGCGCGACGGCCATCTCGGCCGCCGTCTCGGCCTCCTTGGGGTAGGACTTGAAGACGCTCATGTACTGCTCACCGGTGACGATGCGCTGCACGCCCGCGAGTTCGGCGTCCTGGCCGGTGACCGGGATGTTCGTGATGCCGGCGCGCTTGAGGGCGGTGATGGAACCGCCCGCCATGCCGTCGTTGGCCGAGTAGACGCCGTCGATCTTGTCCTTGCCGAGCGCGGAGATCGCGGCGTCCATGTTGGCGTTGGCGTTCTCCGGCTTCCACTCCTTGGTGTCGTACTCGCGGCCGATCTTCACCTTGCCGTCGAGGACGGAGTGGGCGCCCTCCTTGAACTGGGCGGCGTTCGGGTCCGTGGAGGAGCCGTTCATCATGACGATCTGGCTGTCCTTGGCCTTGTCGCCGAGCGCCTTCAGGAGGGCCTCGCCCTGCGTCTTGCCGACGGTCACGTTGTCGAAGGACGTGTAGGCGTCGATCGGGCCCTCGGCCAGGCGGTCGAACGCGACGACCTTGATGCCCGCGTCGTGGGCCTTCTTCACCGAGCCGGCGATGGCCTTGAAGTCCACCGCGTCGATGATCAGCACGTCCACCTTGTTGGTGATCATCGTCTCGACCTGCTGGTTCTGCAGGCTGGCGTCCTGCTTGGCGTTGTTGTAGACGACCTTGCCCTTGTTGTTCGTGAGCTCCTTGACCTTCTTCTCGATCATGGGCTTGTCGAACTTCTCGTACCGCGCGGTCTGGTTCTCCGGAAGGAGCAGACCGACCGTGATGTCGTCGCCCTTCTTCGCGGCCGAGTCGGACGAGTCATTGCCGTCGCCGGACTCCTTGGCGCTGCCGCAGGCGGCGAGGGACACGGCCATGGCACCAGCGGCGAGAGCAACGGCGGCACGACGCATACGCGTGTTCACTTCACAAACCTCCCTGACGAGGCCGCGTCGTTGCGGCCGAGGTGGCTGGAAGTCAACTCGGCCACACGTGCGACGTCAAGAAGTAAATCCTTAACGAGATGACAACGGTGCCATCCGTGCTCTAAGTGAAGGCAGGCGTCGCCGTCGGCAGCGCGCCGGTCGCAGATCCGTCCAACAGCGTCGAATCGCCCATCTCGCTCAGGGCCAGGGCGAGCGCCCCGAGCACCTCCGCGCGGCCCCCAAGGGCCCCCGGAAGTACGGAGAGTTGGCGCGCCGCGCTGGGGATGGCGTAACGGCCGACGGACTCCCTTATCGGCCCGAGCACCAGCTCCCCGGCCTCGGCGAGATCACCGCCGAGGACGACTCGGCTCGGGTTGAGCAGATTGCAGAGGTTGGCGACTCCACTGCCGACGTGGCGGCCGACGTCGGCGATCACCCGACGGCAACCGGGGTCACCGTCCCGGGCCAGCCGCACCACGCCCTCCATCGTGAGATCGGTGCCGTGGCTGGGCTGGAGGAGCGGCAGCACATAGCGTGCTGCCGCGAAGGTCTCCAGGCAACCCCGGTTTCCGCACCGGCAGACGGGGCCGGCCTCGTCGAGCGTGATGTGCCCGATCTCGCCCGCCGTGCCGCCGGGTCCGCGGTAGATCTTCCCGTTGATCACCAGACCGGCGCCGACGCCGCTGGCGACCTTGATGTACGCCAGGTCCCGCACGCCCCGGCCGCTGCCCCAGACCAGCTCGCCCAGGGCGCCGAGGTTGGCGTCGTTGTCCACGTGCACCGGGACGCCGAGCCGCCCCCGCAGCTCCTCGGCGGGGCGGGTCCCGCCCCAGCCGGGCAGGATGGCGGTCGAGCCCAGCGTCCCGGACTCCACGTCGATCGGGCCGGGCACGCCGAGGCCCACCCCGGCGATCTTGGCGCGGTCCACCCCGGTGGCCGCGATCAGGCGGCCGACCAGTTGTTCCGCCCGGTCGAGGCCCTGGGCCGCGGACGCGTCGACGTCCAGTGGCTCGGACTCCTCGGCGAGCACCTGGTGGGCGAGGTTGCCGACGGCGACGCGCAGGTGGGTGTGGCCGAAGTCGACGCCGATGACGATCCCGGCGTCACCGCTCAGCGAGACGCTGCGGGCCCGCCGGCCGCCCGCGGAGGTGGGCGTGACCTCGACCGTTCCGCCGTTCTTCAGCTCCCGGACGATGTTGGAGACCGTGGCCGCGGACAGGCCCGTCGTCCTCGCGATCTCCGCCTGCGTGAGCGAACCGGCGAGCCGTACCGCCCGTACGACGCGTTCCAGGTTGGCTCGGTGCAGCGACGACTGCGACCCGGGAGTCTCCACGACGACCTCCTGCGCGCGGGGCCGCTTCGGCGAGGCCCCTTCCATGTGCAACTAGTGAACCCTAAGCAGAGCCGTTCGGGTCACCTACCGTCAAGAGGTTGAACGGCATCCGGGTACCCCGTGAGTGCGGCCCCGCACACACGAGCATGCCGCCCCCGGCCTGCGGGAGCGGCATGCTCGTGAGGTCCCGGGGCCCGGGACCTGCCCGGGCGCTACTTCAGCGCGCCCGCCGTGAGCCCCTGGACCACCTGGCGCTGGAAGATGATGTACGCGGCCAGCACCGGCAGCATCGCCATGACCAGGCCGGCGAACAGGCCCGACCAGTCGCCCTTGTACCCCTGGCTGACCGCGAGCTGCACCAGGCCCTGGGTGAGGACGTGTTTGTCCGGGTCCGTGTTCAGCACGGTCGGCAGCATGTACTGGTTCCACTGGCCCAGGAAGTTGAAGATCCCCACGCTGATCAGGCCGGGCTTGGCCATCGGCAGCATGACCTGGAAGAACGTCCGGGTGTGCGAGGCCCCGTCGACGAACGCGGCCTCCGCCACCGAACTGGGCAGGCTGCGGAAGAACCCGGTCAGGAAGAACACCGTGAAGGGCAGCGAATAGGCGATGTAGACCAGGATCAGCCCGTGGATGGTGTTCAGCATTCCCATGTTGTCCACGACGTAGAACAACGGGACCAGGGCGAGCATGATCGGGAAACTCATGCCGGCGATGAACAAGTAATAGATGAACCGGTTTCCCGGAAAGTCGAACCGGGCCAGCACGTAGGCCGCCATGGAACCCAGCACCAGGGTGCCGATGAGCGAACCGCCCACCACCAGGACGGTGTTGAGGAAGTAGTCGCTCATGTGCGCCTGGGACCAGGCCCGCGACCAGTTGTCGAAGTGCAGCTTGTCGGGCAGCGACCAGGGCGAGCCGAAGATGGAGGCGTCGTCCTTGAAGGAGGTCATCACCGCCCACACGAGCGGCATGCCGACCATGATCGCCCAGATGACCAGGACGGCGTGGGAGAAGACGTTGAGGGTGGTGCCCTCCTTCTTCGCCTTCTTCGGTCCGCCGGGGGCGGCCCGGGTCTTCAGGACGGGCGTGCCGGGCTCCGCGGGCACGGGGGCGGGGGTCTCGGTCGTCTTCATGGATCAGAACTCCAGCCGCTCGCGCCGGCCCAGCCGCGTCACGACGGCGGCGAAGGCCAGCGTGACGACGAGCAGGGCGACGCCGATGGTGGTGGCGTAGGCGGCCTGGCCGTCACGGAACGCCTTCTGGTACACGTACAGGACCATGACGGTGGTCGAGTAGTCGGGTCCGCCGGGTCCGGTCGTCATGATCTGCACGACCGCGAAGGACTCGGCGCCCAGCGCGAGGATGCCCATGTAGACCCAGCCGGACTGCACGGTGTCCCACAGCAGCGGCAGGGTCACCTTGAAGAAGGTGGTGGCGCGGTTCGCCCCGTCCAGCAGCGCGGCCTCGTACAGCTCCGCCGGGATGGAGGCCATGCCCGCGGAGAAGAGCACCACGAAGAAGCCGACCGTCGACCAGACGAGCACCGCCATCACGCACCACAGGGCGATGCTGGGGTCGCCGAGCCACAGGGGCTGGAGGGAGTCCAGGCCGATCCCGCGCAGCAGGGAGTTGATGGCGCCGCTGTCCGGGTTGTACGCGAACTGGAACAGCAGGGCGACGATCGCGATGGAGAGCACCTGCGGGAAGAAGTACACGATCTTGTAGAAGCCGGAGCCGCGCACGCCGGAGATCGCCGGCCCGCCCCGGCGGCGGCGTCCGCCCACGTTGATCATGAAGGCGAAGAACAGCGCCAGACTGAGTGTCACCAACGGCACCAGCAGGGCGAAGATCACGCTGTGCTGCAACGACTTCCAGAAGATGGTGTCGTCGAGCATCCGCGAGTAGTTGTCGAAGCCGACCATCTTGAACTCGGGACTCAGCCCGGTCCAGTCCGTGAAGGAGTAGTAGATGGACTGGATGAACGGCCAGATGACGAAGAGCGCGTACAGTCCCAGGGGTACCGCCAGGAACCCCACGATGAACCGGTACTTGCCGTGCTGCATTGCTACCGACCCCGATCTGCGCGCGGGCGGCGCCGCCAGGGCCCGCCCGGCGCGGTGGCGCCGGACAGGCCCTGGTGACGCGTCCTCACTGGTGCTTGTAGTGCTTGATCGACGAGTCCTTGGCGGCTTCGTCCGCGTAGCCCTGGATCTTCTTGATGGTCTCGGCGGGGGTCATCCGGCCCGCCATCATCTCGCCCAGACAGGAGACGCCGATCTTCTCCTTCTGGAGCTGCACGTACCAGTCCTGCATGCGCGGGTTCACCACGTTGTCGCCGGCCAGTTCCAGCGCCGCGACACCGGACTTGAGACCCGGGGTCAGCTCGATGCCGTCGGTGCCGCCGTTGTAGGCGCTCAGCGACTTCACCTTGCTGGTGAAGTTCTTGGAGGACTCCTCGCTGAGCATGATGCGCAGTTGCTCCATGCCGCCGGAGCCGTTGGCCGCCTTGGCGGGCACGATGAAGGGCTCGCCGCCGGAGGCCCAGATGGTGCCGAAGGGCATCTTGTCGCCGTCGTCGATGCCGGGCGGGGCGGAGACGGCGAGGCCGAAGTCGCCGGGGATGACCTTGGCCGACTCGTTCTCCACCCAGGAGCCGTTGGGGATGAACAGGGCGTCGCCCTTGGCCCACGCGGTCTGCGACTGGATGTGGTCCAGACCCGGGGTGCCCTTGAGGATGTAACCGCCCTTGTACAGCTCGTACCAGGCCTCGAAGACCGTCTTGACGGCCGGGTGCTTCCAGGCGTTCGGCTCCAGGTTGTCGATGGCGTCGAGCACCTCGCGGCCGCCGACCTTGCCGATCATCGGGGACATCGAGAAGGGGATGTAGTACGGGTACTTGCCGGCGTAGGTCCAGCCGGCCATGCCCTTCTTCTTGGCCTTCTTGCAGACCGCGATCATCTCGTCCCAGGTCTTGGGGTACTCCGCGTCCAGGGAGTCCAGGGCCTTCTGCGAGTACCAGTTCCCGTAGACCGTGTAGGCGTAGTACAGGATCCAGACCGGGTCGCCGTCGAACTGGCCCATCTCCACGATGCCGGGGCGCAGCGTGTCGCGGACCTTCTTGTTCGGGTCGTCGTAGGACGGGGCGTCCAGCAGCGGGGTGAGGTCGGCGAGCTGCTTCTTGCCGACCAGGACGCCCATGTCCATCTGCTCGGCGCCGGAGTTGTCGACGAGGTCGGGCGGGTTGCCGCCGTTGAAGCGGGGCTGCAGGGTGGACTGGATCTTCTGGGTGGCGGCGAACTTCACCTTGGCCTTCGGGAAGGCCTTCTCGTACAGCTTCACGGCGTCCTCGGCGTACTCCTTGCCGAAGCCTCCGTCGAAGAGGACGAACTCCATCTGGGCGCTGTCGTTGACCGCCAGCGGGTTCTTGGCGGACTTCTCGCCCGCCTCGGCCTTCTTCTGGTCGTCACCGCCGCCGCTCGCGCAGGCGGACAGGAAGCCCATGGCGGGTACGGAGACCAGGCCGAGCGCGGCGGACCGCTTGATCAGATCGCGGCGGCCGACGCCCGTACCTTTGTTCTCGGCGGAAGTGGATCCCATGCTCAAGTCCTCGCCTTCTCCAGGACTCAGGCGGTGAACCGGATCCTCCCCGGCACCGCGATCGGGTCGTGCTGGTTCGTGCTGGGCCGTGCTGGAAACGCGGGTACTGCTGTGCAGTCACCGATGCTCTCATCGCTGTCACTGCTGTTCGGGCGCTTGGGCGGTTCCTCGTCGCGGTTCCCCCCGTATCCCCCGGTGGCCGACAGGTATAGTCCACTTTCCGTTGGCGGAGCAAGATCGAATGCATGGTTCCCGGCACGTCTTTTCCGAGTTGAGACCTCCCGGAAATATGAGTGCCCCGCGTATCGCATGCCGGAGGAATCCCCGCCATAACCCCCGAACGCCACATCCAACACCCTTGACATCACTTGCCACTTGACCCCTACTGGTCCTTGCGCAGTTGAATTGACAACGTTGTCCCCAGCGCTGGGAGGGTGGCCAGGACATGCAGTACAGAGTTCGGCACAGATGGGGTCCGGCGGTCGTGACGGCGACCGCCTTCGCTTTGGCGATGGGCTCTCAGGGCGCGGCGGTCGCCCTGCCCGGCGCACCCGCGAAGGCCGACCGGGAGTTCGCGTCCTCGTTCGAGGCGGGCGACCCGGCTCCGGACTGGACCGACACCGTGGACACCGGCGCGGACGGCGGCAAGCGCGCCTCCGGGGTGGACGGCGGGTTCAGCACCGGCATACCGGGCAACGTCACCGAGAAGGTCACCGGGGTGCGGGCCAGCGCCGAGAACACGGGCGGCGGGGAGGTGAAGGAGAACCTCGTCGACAACGAACCGGGCACCAAGTGGCTGACCTTCGCCCCGGCCGGCTGGGTCGAGTTCGACCTGGACACCCCGCAGAAGATCGCCAAGTACGCGCTCACCTCGGCCAACGACCACGACGAACGCGACCCGAAGGACTGGACGCTGAAGGGCTCGTCGGACGGCGAGAACTGGCAGACGCTGGACACCCGCTCGGGGGAGTCCTTCGGCGAGCGTTTCCAGACCAAGACGTACGAACTGGCACAGACCGCCGAGTTCCAGCACTTCCGGCTGGAGATCACCCGGAACAACGGGGCGGGCGACGCCCTCCAGCTCGCCGACGTCCAACTGGCGACCGGCGACACCGAGGTCCCCGTCCCCGAGGACATGCTGACCTCCGTCGACGACGGCCCGGCGGGCTCGCCCACCGCCAAGGCGGACGCGGGCTTCACCGGAACCCACGCGCTGCGCTACGCGGGCCGCCACACCGCCGACGGCCGGGCCTACTCGTACAACAAGGTCTTCGACGTCGACGTCAAGGTCGACCGGCGCACCGAACTGTCGTACAAGATCTTCCCGTCGATGGCGGACGGCGACCTCGACTACGACGCCACGAACGTCTCCGTCGACCTCGCCTTCACCGACGGCACCTACCTGAGCGACCTCAAGGCCACCGACCAGCACGGGTTCCCGCTGACGCCGCGCGGTCAGGGCGACGCCAAGGTCCTCTACGTCAACCAGTGGAACAGCGTCGAGTCGGGCATCGGCTCGGTCGCGGCGGGCAAGACCGTCGACCGGATCCTGCTGGCGTACGACTCCCCCAAGGGCCCGGCGAAGTTCCGCGGCTGGCTGGACGACGTCGAGATCAAGCGGGCCGCGCCGGAGCGGCCCGAGGCCCACCTGTCCGACTACGCGCTCACCACCCGCGGCACCAACTCCAGCGGCAGCTTCTCGCGCGGCAACAACTTCCCCGCGACCGCCGTGCCGCACGGCTTCAACTTCTGGACGCCGGTGACCAACGCCGGTTCCCTCAGCTGGCTCTACGAGTACGCGCGCGGCAACAACGACGACAACCTGCCCACCCTGCAGGCGTTCAGCGCGAGCCACGAGCCGAGCCCGTGGATGGGCGACCGGCAGACCTTCCAGGTGATGCCCTCGGCCGCCTCCGGCACCCCGGACACCGGCCGGGAAGCCCGCGAGCTGGCCTTCCGGCACGAGAACGAGACCGCCCGGCCGTACTACTACGGCGTGCGCTTCGAGAACGGCCTCAAGGCCGAGATGACGCCGACCGACCACGCGGCGATGATGCGCTTCACCTACCCCGGTGACGACGCGAGCGTGATCTTCGACAACGTCGAGGACCAGGCCGGCCTGACCCTGGACAAGGAGAACGGCACCTTCACCGGCTACTCGGACGTCAAGTCCGGCGGCTCCACCGGCGCCACCCGCCTCTTCGTCTACGGCGAGTTCGACAGCAGGGTCACCGGGGGCGACTCCGACGGCGTCAAGGGCCACCTGCGCTTCGACGCCGGCCGGGACCGCACCGTGACGCTGCGCATCGCGACCTCGCTGCTGAGCGTGGACCAGGCGAAGGACAACCTGCGCCAGGAGATCCCGCGGCGCACCTCCTTCGACAAGGTCAAGCGCGACGCCCAGAAGCAGTGGGACCGCATCCTCGGCAAGGTCGAGGTCGAGGGCGCCACGCAGGACCAGTTGACCACGCTGTACTCCAGCCTCTACCGCCTGTACCTGTACCCGAACTCGGGCCACGAGAAGGTCGACGGGAAGTACCGCTACGCCTCCCCGTTCTCCAAGGCGGTGAAGGAGGACACCCCGACCGAGACCGGCTCGAAGATCGTGGACGGCAAGGTCTACGTCAACAACGGCTTCTGGGACACCTACCGGACCACCTGGCCCGCGTACTCCTTCCTCACCCCCACCCAGGCCGGTGAGCTGGTCGACGGCTTCGTGCAGCACTACAAGGACGGCGGCTGGACCTCGCGCTGGTCCTCCCCCGGCTACGCGGACCTGATGACCGGCACCTCCTCCGACGTGGCGTTCGCCGACGCCTACGTCAAGGGCGTCGGCTTCGACGCGAAGGCGGCGTACGACGCGGCCCTCAAGAACGCCACCGTCGTGCCCCCGTCCTCCGGCGTGGGCCGCAAGGGCATGGCGACCTCCCCCTTCCTCGGCTACACCAGCACCGAGACCCACGAGGGCCTGTCGTGGGCGCTGGAGGGCTACCTCAACGACTACGGCATCGCGAAGATGGGCGAGAAGCTCTACGAGGAGACCGGCGAGAAGCGCTACAAGGAGGAGGCCGCGTACTTCCTCAACCGCGCCCAGGACTACGTCAACCTCTTCGACGCGAAGGCCGGCTTCTTCCAGGGCAAGGACGCCAAGGGCAACTGGCGCGTGGACTCCGAGAAGTACGACCCGCGCGTGTGGGGCTACGACTACACGGAGACCAACGGCTGGGGCTACGCCTTCACCGCCCCGCAGGACAGCCGCGGCCTCGCCAACCTGTACGGCGGCCGCAAGGGTCTCGGCGACAAGCTCGACACGTACCTCGCCACCCCGGAGACGGCCTCCCCGGAGCTGAAGGGCTCCTACAACGGCGTCATCCACGAGATGGTCGAGGCCCGGGACGTCCGCATGGGCATGTACGGGCACTCCAACCAGGTCGCCCACCACGCCCTGTACATGTACGACGCGGCCGGACAGCCCTACAAGGCGCAGAAGAACATCCGCGAGGTGCTCCAGCGGCTGTACACCGGCAGCGACATCGGCCAGGGCTACCACGGCGACGAGGACAACGGCGAGCAGTCGGCCTGGTTCCTCTTCTCCTCCCTCGGCTTCTACCCGCTGGTGATGGGCAGCGGCGAGTACGCCGTCGGGTCCCCGCTGTTCACCAAGGCGACGGTGCACCTGGAGAACGGCCGCGACCTGGTCGTCAAGGCGCCGAAGAACAGCACGAAGAACGTCTACGTGCAGGGCCTGAAGGTCAACGGCAAGCGCTGGACCTCCACCTCGCTCCCCCACTCGCTGCTCGCCAGGGGCGGCGTCCTGGAGTTCGACATGGGCGCGAAGCCCTCCTCGTGGGGCACCGGCGAGGACGCGGCGCCGCCGTCGGTCACGAAGGGCGACGAGGTGGCCACCCCGCGCACCGACGCGATCACCGGCGCGGGCGCCCTGTTCGACAACACGTCGGGCACGGAGGCGAGCGTGACCTCCGTGGACCTGCCGGTGTCCGGCCAGGGCGTCAAGGCGGTCCAGTACACGCTCACTTCGCCGGCGGACCGGACGAAGGCGCCGGCCGGCTGGAAGCTCCAGGGCTCGGCCGACGGCACCACCTGGCGGACGCTGGACGAGCGCTCGGGCGAATCCTTCGCCTGGGACCGGCAGACCCGGGCATTCTCGGTGAAGTCGCCGGGCTCGTACGCCAAGTACCGGCTGGTCCTGGACGGCGAGCACACGCTGGCGGAGGTGGAGCTGCTGGCCTGATCCCGGGGGCGGGCACGGAATGACACTGCGGGGTACGCCGGTGACCGGCGTACCCCGCAGATGGTTGCACGTCCCACGTTGCGCTTGCGTACCTGTTCTGTACCGCTCTCGTCCCCGGCCGTAAATCTGATTGACCTGTGAACGACATGTGTAAGGATCACGAAGTATCCCGGGATCTTGCGGACTTATCCGTTCGTGGTCCCTTCCGCATGACCAAATGGAGGACCCACGTGGCCAAAACCTCCGGCCCGAACACGCGTCGCACCCTGGCACGTGCCACGGCTGCGGCGCTCACCGCCGCGCTGGTGGCGACCGGTGCGGGCAGCGCCGTCGCCGCGGACGCCCCCGTGCCGTCCGCGTCGAAGGCACCCCTCGACGTGAAGCCGTCGGACGCGTCGAAGTTCAGCACGGCCGACGCGCGGGGCTACGCCCCGATCAACGGCCTGTACGGCATGAACAGCGGCGGCTACCTGAGCAGTTACGCCCCCGACGGGTACGGCGGGCTCACCGGACGGTCCAACGCGGGCCAGGTCTCCCCGGACACCAAGTTCATCACGCAGGTGGACCACAACGCCGACGGCGAGTCCGACGGACTGTGGATCGTGGTCGACGGCCAGCTCCGCTACCTGAAGTGGGACACCACCGGCTCGACGCTCATCGGCAAGGGCTGGGGCATCTACGACCGGCTGCTGTCGGCCGGCAACCTCGGCGGTGCCGCGGCGGACGACCTGATCGCGCGGGACAAGTCCGGCGTCCTGTGGCTGTACCTCGGCTACGGCAACGGCAAGCTGACCCAGCGCTACAAGGTCGGCGGCGGGTGGAACGCGTACACCCACATCGCCGGCAAGGGCGACCTGACCGGTGACGGCAAGGACGACATCGTCGCCAAGGACAAGTCCGGCGTGCTGTGGCTCTACAAGGGCACCGGCAACTACAAGGCGCCGTTCACCTCCCGCACCCGCATCGGCGGTGGCTGGAACACGTACAACGACCTCGTCACCGTCGGCGACATCGACATCGACGGCATCACCGACCTGGTCGCGCGCGACAAGGACGGCGCGCTGTACGTGTACAAGGGCACCGGCAAGGCCGCCTCCCCGTACAAGTCCCGCGTGAAGATCGGCAGCGGCGGCTGGAACACGTACCGCATCCTGTTCTGAGCCGTACGCGGCGCCTCGTGAGGGGCGAGCGCGAGGGCCGCACCCCCGTCACCGGGGGTGCGGCCCTCAGCCGTTGTGCGCCGCCGCCTACTTGCGGATCAGGCTGCGCAGCACGTACTGCAGGATGCCGCCGTTGCGGTAGTAGTCCGCCTCACCCGGGGTGTCGATGCGGACGACCGCGTCGAACTCGACGCCGGTGTCGGTGGTGACCTTCACCGTGCGCGGGGTGGTGCCCTCGTTCAGCTCGGTCACGCCGGAGACGGAGAAGGTCTCCTCGCCGGTCAGGCCGAGGGACTCGGCGGTGCGGCCCTCCGGGAACTGCAGCGGCAGGACGCCCATGCCGATGAGGTTCGAGCGGTGGATGCGCTCGTAGGACTCGGCGATGACGGCCTTGACGCCCAGGAGCGCGGTGCCCTTGGCGGCCCAGTCGCGGGACGAGCCGGAGCCGTACTCCTTGCCGGCCAGGACGACGAGCGGGATGTTCTGCTCGATGTAGTTGCGGGAGGCGTCGTAGATGAACGACACCGGACCGCCGTCCTGGGTGAAGTCGCGGGTGTAGCCGCCCTCGGTGCCCGGCGCGATCTGGTTGCGCAGGCGGATGTTGGCGAAGGTGCCGCGGATCATGATCTCGTGGTTGCCGCGGCGCGAGCCGTAGCTGTTGAAGTCGCGGCGCTCGACGCCGTGCTCCGTCAGGTACTTGCCGGCCGGGGTGTCGGCCTTGATGGCACCGGCGGGCGAGATGTGGTCCGTGGTGACCGAGTCGCCCAGCTTGGCGAGGACGCGGGCGCCGGAGATGTCCTCGACCGGGGCCGGCTCCATGGCCATGCCCTCGAAGTACGGGGGCTTGCGCACGTAGGTGGACTCGGCGTCCCACTCGAAGGTGTCGCCGGTGGGGATCGGCAGTGCCTGCCACTGGGCGTCGCCCGCGAAGACGTCGCTGTAGGACTTGGAGAACATGTCCTCGCCGATGGCGTTGGCGACGACGTCGTTGACCTCGGCCTCGGAGGGCCAGATGTCCTTCAGGAAGACCGGGTTGCCGTCCTGGTCGGTGCCCAGGGCCTCCTTGGTGATGTCCACCTTCATGGAGCCCGCGAGCGCGTAGGCGACCACCAGCGGCGGGGACGCCAGGTAGTTCATCTTGACGTCGGGGTTGATCCGGCCCTCGAAGTTCCGGTTGCCGGAGAGCACCGAGGTGACGGCCAGGTCGTGCTCGTTGACGGCCTTGGAAACCTCGTCCGGCAGCGGGCCGGAGTTGCCGATGCAGGTGGTGCAGCCGTAGCCGACGAGGTTGAAGCCGACCTTGTCGAGGTAGGGGGTCAGACCCGCCTTCTCGAAGTAGTCGGTGACGACCTTGGAGCCCGGGGCGAGGGTGGTCTTGACCCACGGCTTGCGGGTCAGGCCCTTCTCGACCGCCTTCTTGGCCACCAGGGCGGCGGCGACCATGACGTACGGGTTGGAGGTGTTGGTGCAGGAGGTGATGGCCGCGACCGTCACCGCACCGTGGTCCAGCTCGTAGGCGGTGCCGTCGGGGGCGGTCACGCGGACCGGGTTGGACGGGGCGCCGTTCGGGGTGACGGCCGGGGAGTCGGAGGCCGGGAAGGACTCCTTGCCCGCCTCGTCCACGACGTCCACGTAGTTGAGGACGTCGGTCTTGAACTGCTGGGCGGCGTTCGCGAGGACGATGCGGTCCTGCGGGCGCTTCGGGCCGGCGATGGAGGGCACGACCGTGGAGAGGTCGAGCTCCAGCTTCTCGGAGAAGTCCGGCTCGGCCTTCGGGTCCAGCCAGAGGCCCTGCTCCTTGGCGTACGCCTCGACGAGGGCGACCTGCTGGTCGCTGCGGCCGGTCAGGCGCATGTAGTTCAGCGTCTCGTCGTCGACCGGGAAGATCGCGGCGGTGGAGCCGAACTCCGGCGACATGTTGCCGATGGTGGCGCGGTTGGCGAGGCTGGTGGCCGCCACGCCCTCGCCGTAGAACTCGACGAACTTGCCGACGACGCCGTGCTTGCGCAGCATCTCGGTGATGGTGAGCACCAGGTCGGTGGCGGTGGTGCCGGGCTGGAGCTCGCCGGTGAGCTTGAAGCCGACGACGCGCGGGATCAGCATCGAGACCGGCTGGCCGAGCATCGCGGCCTCGGCCTCGATGCCGCCGACGCCCCAGCCGAGGACGCCGAGGCCGTTGACCATGGTGGTGTGCGAGTCGGTGCCGACCAGGGTGTCGGGGTAGGCCTTGCCGTCGCGGGTCATGACGACGCGGGCCAGGTGCTCGATGTTCACCTGGTGGACGATGCCGGTGCCGGGCGGGACGACCTTGAACTCGTCGAAGGCGGTCTGGCCCCAGCGCAGGAACTGGTACCGCTCGCGGTTGCGGCCGTACTCCAGGTCGACGTTCTGCTTGAACGCGTCGTTGGTGCCGAACTTGTCGGCGATGACGGAGTGGTCGATGACCAGCTCGGCCGGGGCCAGCGGGTTGATCTTCGCGGCGTCGCCGCCGAGCTCCTTGACGGCCTCACGCATGGTGGCGAGGTCGACGACACAGGGCACGCCGGTGAAGTCCTGCATGATCACGCGGGCCGGCGTGAACTGGATCTCCTGCGACGGCTGGGCCTGCGAGTCCCAGCCGCCGAGGGCGCGGATGTGGTCGGCGGTGATGTTCGCGCCGTCCTCGGTACGGAGCAGGTTCTCCAGCAGCACCTTCAGGCTGTAGGGAAGGCGCGCGGAGCCCTCGACCTTGTCCAGCCGGAAGATCTCGTACGACTCGTCGCCCACCTGCAGCGTGCTGCGGGCGTCGAAGCTGTTCGCCGACACGACAGTCTCCTTCATTCATGTGCGCGTACCACCGCATCCTGCCGCCACGCCACCCCGGCCGATCCGCTAAGGTAAGGCTAAGTTAGGTAATCCTTACCACCAGACCCGAAACAGCGTGCGGCTGCGGTACGCCTCGGCAGATATCTCGATGTCGAGATAACTCTAGTACATGAGGGCGGTCCGGTCATGTCCGGGCGCCGTGTGGCGTGCGCCCGGACACCGTGCGCCCGCTCCGGGGTACCCGTGGCACCTGACCCCGCATCACCCGAACGGACCCCCCGAGAGGCGCGATCTCATATCTGAGATAGCCTCAACCCCATGGCAGACGACTACCTCGTACGCATCGGCAGGCTCATCCGTGACGCCCGGCAGCACCGCGGCTGGACGCAGTCACAACTCGCGGAGGCGCTCAACACCAGTCAGAGCGCCGTCAACCGCATCGAGCGCGGCAACCAGAACATCAGCCTTGAGATGATCGCCCGCATCGGCGAAGCGCTGGACAGCGAGATCGTCTCCCTGGGCTACTCGGGTCCGATGCACCTGCGCGTGGTCGGCGGCCGTCGTCTGTCCGGTGCGATCGACGTCAAGACCAGCAAGAACGCCTGCGTGGCCCTGCTGTGCGCCTCGCTGCTCAACAAGGGCCGCACGGTACTGCGCCGGGTCGCCCGCATCGAGGAGGTCTACCGCCTCCTGGAGGTGCTCAACTCCATCGGCGTGCGCACCCGCTGGGTCAACGACGGCACCGACCTGGAGATCGTGCCGCCGGCCGAGCTGGACATGGAGGCCATCGACGCCGAGGCCGCCGTGCGCACCCGCTCCATCATCATGTTCCTCGGCCCGCTGCTGCACCGCATGGACCGCTTCCGGCTGCCCTACGCCGGCGGCTGCGACCTCGGCACCCGCACCATCGAGCCGCACATGATCGCGCTGCGCCGCTTCGGCCTGGACGTCGCCGCGACCGAGGGCCACTACCACGCGGTGGTCGACCGCACCGTCCGCCCGGACCGCCCGATCGTCCTGACCGAACGGGGCGACACGGTCACGGAGAACGCGCTGCTGGCCGCCGCCCGCCACGACGGCGTCACCGTCATCCGCAACGCCTCCTCCAACTACATGGTCCAGGACCTCTGCTTCTTCCTCGAAGCCCTGGGCGTCCGCGTCGAGGGCATCGGCACCACCACCCTCACCGTGCACGGCATGCCGGTCATCGACGCCGACGTGGACTACTCCCCCTCCGAGGACCCGGTCGAGGCGATGAGCCTGCTGGCCGCCGCGGTGGTCACGGAGTCGGAGCTGACGGTCCGCCGGGTCCCGATCGAGTTCCTGGAGATCGAGCTGGCGGTCCTGGAGGAGATGGGCCTCGACCACGACCGCACGCCGGAGTACTTCGCCGACAACGGCCGCACCCGCCTGGTGGACCTGACGGTGCGCCCCTCCAAGCTGGAGGCGCCCATCGACAAGATCCACCCGATGCCCTTCCCCGGCCTGAACATCGACAACGTCCCCTTCTTCGCGGCCATCGCGGCCTCGGCGCAGGGCCAGACCCTCATCCACGACTGGGTCTACGACAACCGCGCCATCTACCTCACCGACCTGAACCGCCTCGGCGGCCGCCTCCAGCTCCTGGACCCGCACCGCGTCCTGGTCGAGGGCCCCACCCGCTGGCGCGCCGCCGAGATGATGTGCCCGCCGGCCCTGCGCCCCGCGGTCGTCGTCCTCCTGGCGATGATGGCCGCCGAGGGCACGTCGGTACTGCGCAACGTGTACGTCATCAACCGCGGTTACGAGGACCTCGCGGAGCGGCTGAACTCGATCGGGGCACAGATCGAGATCTTCCGGGACATCTGAAGCTTCTTAAGTAGGAGCAGCGCGAAAACCCCTCCTGACCTGGACAGATGCGGGACAGGAGGGAACTCGTAGGTGCCCCTGGGACTTCGACTTCCCGCTACCCGAGGGCGCCGCGGTGGATATCGGTATCGGTCGCCGCCAGCACCGCGACCCGAGTCCGGGTGGGATCGAGCACGGCGAAAGCCAGGTCCGAGGTGTCATGGTGGAACCAGTCCGTGAACGCCATGAACCGCAGCCACCGGTGGTCCGCCGCGCGCCTCACCGCTTCCAAGAGGGGTACGCCGGTGGGCAACCCCATGAGCGCGTAGAAGCTCTCCCAGGCATACAGCCGCGCGTACGCACCGCCCTGCCCCTGGCCGTTCACTCCGCCGACGTAGGAAGTCGAGAAGAGTTCGTTGAGAACATCGTCGGGTGTCGTCGCGCAGGCGAGAGCGCTTCCCCGGCGGCTGCCCTCACCTGCCAGGCAGCGCAGGGGAAGTTCTTCGATGAAGGAGATGCCGAAGTCGTCGGGGCTGAGCGGGCTCGACAGCGTGAAGAACCGCGCCTCGGGCTCACGGGCCCATCCGCCGGCACGGAAAGGTCGGACGGCCGTGTTCGCCCGGACGTCGTCTCGGGCGTCCCTGGCACCGCGGCCGGCGACCGCACCGCCGTCGGTCGAGGGAGCCTCCGGGAAACGCGACCGGAGCTGCTTCGCGGTCTTGATCGGCCCCAGTCCCCGGACGCGAACGGTGAACCGGTGCTCGATGTCCAGTCGTGTCCCGGGCAGCCGAGCCAGTGGGTGCCCCAGCTCACGCAGCTTTTCGGCGTACATCTCGAGGGACCGACGGCCACCCCCCGAACCGATCAGCGCCAGCTCTCCGAGGAGACAGGCCCGTAGGTCGACTGCCGGAGCCGAAATCCCGTCGGGCAACTCGCGGAACAAAGGCTCGATGTCGCGCAGGTGCTGAGCCTTGACCAGCTTCGCAGCTACGGAACGCAGCAATCGATCACCTTCGCCGTGGGACATGACCCCGCCGGGCAGCAGCCGGCCCACGATGTCCGCCGCAAACATCACACAGTCCCGTGAACGCGTGTCGGCGAGGGTCTCGGCGATCCGCGCGACGGTTCGCGCCGCGGAGGCTCCATGGGACCCGTCGCCGGCCGTGCAAAGCCGCACCGCCGCCTCATACATTGCTTCCGGTGCGAGCTCGGCCTGATACTGCGACTCCTCCCGGCGATGCCGATCGGGACAGCTGTCGCCAGGCGTCTCTTGGTTGTGACTCACGCCCCGAGTCTACGAGCAGGGGATCAAGTAACTTTGCTGAGGCATACGTGCCTTGAGTGAGACCGTGCGACGGGGGAAGAACGTGGGAAACCGGCCGGGGGATTGGCATGTCCTGGACCTGGACAAGGACCCGACGCCGGGTGATCCGCAGCGGGTGCGCACGCTCGCGAAGACGCTGCACGACTTCGCCGACGACGTCTCGGAGGCGTTGCGTCTGGTGAAGGGCATGGCGGGGGAGTCGACCCTGGCCGAGTGGGCGGGGAAGTCGGGGACGGTCTTCAAGGACGAGTTCTCGGGTGTGCCGAAGAACTTGAGGAAGCTGGAGAAGTCGTACGGGATGTGCGGCGACGCGCTCGCGGACTTCTGGCCGAAGCTGGAGCGGGCGCAGGCGTTGGCGGACCGGGCGCTGGTGAAGGCGCGGGAGGCCCGCCAGGACCTGTCCTCGGCGCAGTCGAAGCTGTCCTCGGCGGACTCGTGGGTGACGCGGGCGTCGAAGGAGGCGGACAAGTACAAGGACGATCCGTCGGGCAGCAAGTCGGACGCGGACAAGCCGGACGAGGCGAAGGTCCGTGCCGCCACCCGTGACGTCCGGCACGCCAAGACCGCGCAGACGAACGCACAGTCGGCGGTCGACTCGGCGCAGAGCGCGCTGGACGCGGCGAAGAAGATGGCCGAGGACGCGCGGAAGATGCGTGAGGACGCTGCGCGGGAGGCCAAGAACAAGATCGACGAGGCGTCCGACGCCGGCATCCAGAACCGGTCGTGGTGGGAGGACATCGGCGACTGGTTCACGGACAACTGGGACAGCATCGTCGCGGTCTGCAAGGTCGTCGTCGCGGTCGTCGGCATCGTCGCGATGATCATCGGCGGCCCGATCCTCGGCGCGATCGTCCTCGTGGCCGCCCTCGTCGTCCTCGCGGACACGCTCTACAAGTACAGCAAGGGCCAAGCCTCCCTATGGGACGTGGGCTTCGCGGCACTTGACTGCATACCGGGCGGCAAGGGCATCACCACACTCGGCAAGCTCGCGACAGGAGCGAAAGCCCTGGGCAAGGGCGGCCTCAAGGCGATGGCCAAGGGCTTGGGACGAGGCCTGCGCAAAGGAGCCGACGACGCGGTCGGCAAGAGCAAACCGGCCAAGGGGCGCTGCAAGAACGGCGACCCCATCGACATGGTCTCCGGCGAGATGCTCGTGGAGGAGACCGACGCCGAGCTTCCCGGGCTCCTCCCGCTCGTGCTGCGGCGTACGCACCTCTCGACGTACAACTGGGGTTCGTGGTTCGGCCCGTCCTGGGCCTCGACGTTCGACGAGCGCCTGGAGCTGGACGCGGAAGGCGTCGTCTTCGCCGCTGAGGACGGCATGATCCTCGTGTATCCCGTGCCCGTCCCCGGTACGTCGGTGATGCCGACGGAGGGCCCGCGCTGGCCACTGGACTGGGACGGCTCTCCCGAGAGTCCTCTCCGCATCACCGACCCGGCCTCCGGACGCACCCGCCACTTCGCCACGCTCGCCGGCCCCGTCACCGCGTACGAGGCGTTCACCCTTCCCCTGGCCGCCGTGACCGACCGCGGTGGACGGCGCATCGACATCGACCGGGACGGCACCGGCGCCCCCGTCGCCGTCCGCGACTCCGGCGGCCGCCATGTGCACATCGACACCGAGGGCAACCGCATAGTCGGCCTGCGGCTGCGCGACGAGGAGGCGGGGCCGGACGGCACGACGCTGCGGCGCTACGGCTACAGCGCCGAGGGTCACCTGACGGAGATCTACAACTCCAGCGGTCTTCCCCTCAGGTACACCTACGACCTTCAGGGACGCATCACGTCCTGGACCGACCGCAACGGCACCTGGTATCGCTTCACCTACGACGACCAGGACCGTTGCGTACGCGGTGAAGGCGCCGACGGGTTCCTGTCCTGCTCCGTCGCCTACGACCTGGAAGGCCGGGAGACCCGCTACACCGACTCGCTCGGCCACACCACGACCTACCGGTACAACGAGCGCCGGCAGGTCGTCGGCCAGACCGACGCGCTCGGCAACACCACCCACGCCGAGTGGGACGCGTACAACCGGCTGCTCTCACGCACGAATCCGCTGGGCCACACATCCCGTTACAGCTACGACGAGCGTGGCAACCTCATCTCTGTGGTCCGCCCCGACGGCACGGTCACAACCTGTGACTACGACTCCTCCGGCCGCCCCCTGTGGATCACGTTGCCGAACGGTGGCAGGCGAGGCTACGCGTACGACGAGCACGGCCACCCGGCGGCGACCGTCGACGCCGATGGTGCCGTCACCACCTACGCCCATGACCCCTCCGGCGGACTGCTCGGCGTGACAAACGCCCTGGGTGCGACCCACCGCGTCCACCCGGGGCCGCTCGGGCTGCCCGATTCCGTCACCGCGCCTCTGGGCGGTACGTCGCGCGTCACCCGCGACGCCTTCGGCCGCATCGTGGGTACCGTCGACGCCGCCGGCGCGGCGACACGCACCACCTGGACGGTGGAGGGCTACCCCGCCGAGCGCGTCATGGCCGACGGCAGGGGCGAAAGCTGGTCCTACGACGGCGAGGGCAACATCCTCCGCCACACCGGCCTCGACGGCCGGAGCACGACCCACACCTTCACCCACTTCGACCGGATCCGCTCCAGGACTGATGCGGACGGTTCGACGACGTGGTTCGCGTACGACACCGAACTGCGGCTCACGTCCGTGACGAGCGCGTGGGGTGCGGTGTGGTCGTACACCTACGACCCGGCGGGCCGCCTCGTCCGCGAAGTGGACTTCAACGGCCGCGCCGTCGCCTACACCTACGACGCCGCGGGCCGTCTGATCCGGCGCACCAACGGCGCCGGCGAGATCACCTCCTATGTGCGGGACGCGTGCGGCCGGATCGTGGAGCGACGGTCCGGCGAGGCGGTCGCAACCTTCGCCTACGACTCCTTGGGCCAGCTCGTCACGGCGGACACCCCCGAGACGACGCTCACGTTCGAGCGCGACGTGGTGGGCCGTGTCGTCTCCGAAGAGTGCAACGGCCGCGCGGTCCACACGTCGTACGACGCACTCGGCCGGCGAACGGAACGTCAGACTCCGTCGGGCGCCGTCAGTCATTGGGAATGGGACGCGAACAACCGGCCGACCCGGGTCCGGCTCGCCGACAACTCGCTGTCCTTCGCCTACGGGACCTCGGGCCACGAGACCGAGCGGCGGCTCGGGGAGACGGCGGTACTGACGCAGGAGTGGGACGCCGGCCACCGGCTGACCGGGCAGCGAGTCCTCGGCACAGCGGCATCCGACACCGCTTCGCCGGACGAGGTCCTGCTGCACCGCTCGTACACGTACGGACCGGACGGCGGCCTGACCGCCGTCGAGGACCAGACCCACGGCACCCGCCGGTTCAGCCGTGATCGTCTCGGCCGGGTGGAGGCGGTCTCCGCCGCCGGGTGGTCCGAGCGCTACGCCTACGACGCAGCGGGCAACGTCAGCCGGGCGGAAGTACCGGAGGGCCCGCAGGGGGAACGGGTCCACGACGGCACACTCATCCGCAGGGCCGGACACATCACCTACGTCCACGACGCACAGGGGCGCCTCGTGCGGCAGACGCGCAAACTGCTGTCCGGGGGGACGCGGGAGTGGACCTACGTGTGGGACGCCGAGGACCGGCTCACTCAGGTCACGACCCCGGACGGTCGTCGCTGGGCGTACCTCTATGACGGCCTCGGCCGCCGCGTCGCCAAGCGCCTGCTGTCCGACGAGGGTCTGCCGGTTGAGGAGACGGTCTTTACCTGGGACGGCTCCCACCTGGTGGAACAGCGCAGTTCCGGCGGCGGTCCCACCCGAAGCTGGGAATGGGCTCCCGGCACCGACCGTGCGCTGCTGCAGATCGACCAGGACGAGGTCGACCGCCGCTTCTACGCCATCGTCACCGACCTGGTCGGTACCCCCACCGAGCTGGTCGACGAGGAGGGCCGGGTCGCTTGGCGGGCGCGCACGACGCTGTAGGGCACGCCTGTGGGTGGTCCCGCCGGTCCGGTCGACTGCCCCCTGCGCTTCCCGGGCCAGTGCCACGACCCGGAAACCGGCCTCCATTACAACTTCCGCCGCTACTACGACCCCGAGAACGCCCGCTACATCAGCCCGGACCCCCTGGGTCTCGCTCCCGCGCCCAACCACCACGCCTACGTCCTCGATCCCCTTCGCTGGACCGACCCGTGGGGGCTGGTGAGCTGCGAGAGCAGCAGGCACGGCATCACGGAGCAACGGGAGGCCCACATCGAGGGCCAGCACGGTCCCGGCGCCCAGGACCGCGTGCGGGAGAACGCCGACCCGACGGGGCCGGAACCCTCGCTGCCCGGTGAGTTCTACGAGGACTTCTTCTGGGAGGGCGACGACTTTGTCCTGGGCCGACGGCTCCGCGAGGGCGTCGACGGCACTCCCGCCATCCCCAACCCGCGCGCCAGGGCCGGACAGGACAGCCACCTGCACCGCTTCGAACACGGCGAGCCCGTGGGCATCAACGGCAGCGGGCGGGAGACCAGGGAAGTGGAAGTCGTCATCCGCGACGGCCATATCCATACGGCGTATCCGGTCTGAGAGGGCCGGCCGCTGACGGGCATGCCGACCGCAGATCGGAACACCGTTGGGCCAAGCTCAAGAAGCCCGGAGCGTACGGTGACGTGCTAGACCCTGAACCGCACCGCCGGCGCGACCCACCAATGGTTCAACCCAATCAAGGTCGCACCATGCGCGCGGCCAGTGCATGGATGTCTCTTATGAGCGTCGACGAGGGCTGATCAAGATCAAGTGCATGTTGATGCAGCGCGTTCCCTGGGCCAAGGTGGCCTGCTCGGCCTCGCCCGTGTTCTCCCCCAGGTAAGGCTCACCGTTGGTGAACACGCACACGGTGTCCCCCGGACGCATTCGGGAGAGGAGCGCTGAATTCGCCGCCCGAACGTCGCTGCGCATGCTTGCGGTCCCGGGAAGCGAGCACCGCATTGGTGTGCCGCCCGTGCGGGACGACGGAAGACCCCGGTTGACCACTTGACCGCTGGGGACTGGCAGCGGATATGTGGCGAGTCCGGCCTCGAGCGCACAGCCCCGGTCCGCCGGACTGCCCTACGTCGAGCACAACCGAAGGACATCTGAAGCACGGGAGCCGCATCCCTCGGGTCCCGCGTCGGCTGCGCGGAAGACCCGTGCCGTCCGCGAGGGGGTGGGCCGGCTGCTGAATGCTGCGGCTCAGGGCAGGGTCACGATCTGGGCGGCGTGGGTCAGGCCCGCGCCGAAGCCGACCAGCAGGGCCGGGGTGCCGCTGGGCAGGGTGCCCTGGGCGAGCAGGTGCTCCATGGCGAGCGGGATGGAGGCCGCGGAGGTGTTGCCCGCGGAGACGACGTCCCTGGCGATCACGGTGTGCGGGGCGAGGCCGAGTGACTTCGCCGCCGCGTCGATGATGCGGGCGTTGGCCTGGTGGGGGATGAAGGCGGTGAGGTCCGTGGTCCGGAGGCCCGCGGCGGCGAGGGCCTGCCTGGACGTCTCCGGTACGACTCGGGTGGCCCAGCGGAAGACCTCGGGGCCGGCCATGCGCAGGTAGGAACGGAGTCCGTCGGCGCCGGAGTCCGGCCAGGAGCGGTCGTGCGCGATCAGGCGGTGGTGCTGTCCGTCGGAGCCCCACACCACGGGTGAGATGCCGGGGCGTTCGGCGGGGCCGACCACGACCGCGCCCGCGCCGTCGCCGAAGAGGAAGGCGGTGCTGCGGTCCTCCGGGTCGATGATGTCGCTCATCCTCTCCGAGCCGACCACCACGACATGACGGGCGCCGCCGGAGCGGACCAGTGCGTCGGCCAGGCCCAGCGCGTAGCAGAAGCCCGAGCAGGCGGCGCCGAGGTCCAGGGCGCCGGCACTGCGGGCGCCCAGCAGGTGCGCCACGCGCGGTGCCGCGGCCGGTGCCTGTTCCAGGAACGACATGGTCGCCAGCAGGACCGCGTCGACCTCTGCCGGGTCCGTGCCGGACTGCGCCATCGCCTTGCGGGCGGCCTCCGCGGCCATGCTGATCACGGTCTCGCCGGGGCCGGCGAAGCGGCGGGTGACGATGCCGGAACGGCGGCGTATCCACTCGTCGCTCGACTCGATGCGGGCGCAGATCTCGTCGTTGCCCACCACGCGCACGGGCCGGTACGCGCCCACACCCAGGATCCGGGATCCCGCGCGTGGCTCAGTCGGGCGGATCCGGACCATCACGCCGCCCCGTCCGCGGGTACGGGTGCGGGGTGCAGCTCGCCGTTCTCGTAGCGCTTCTTGCACGTGCCGCGCTGTACCTTGCCGCTGGAGGTCTTCGGCACCGTGCCCCGGCGCACGACGAGGATGTCGTCCGGCGTGATCCGGTTCTTCTCGCGGACGGCTTCGCGGACACGCAGGCGCAGGGTGCCGGCGCCGAAGCGCTTCAGGACGCGGCCGTCCGCCTCCACCACGAGCACCAGACGCTCGTGGGTGAGGTCGTCGCAGGAGAAGGCGGCCGCACAGTTCGGGTGCAGGCCCGGCACCGCGTGCTCGGCCGACAGTTCGATGTCCTGCGGGTAGTGGTTGCGGCCCTTGCGGACGATGACGTCCTTGATCCGGCCGGTGACGTACAGCTCGCCGTGGTGCAGGAATCCGAGGTCGCCGGTGCGCAGGCAGGTGTCGTCGTCCTTGCCCGCTTCCGCCGTACGGGCGCGGAAGGTGGAGTCGCTCTCCTCCGGGCGCCCCCAGTATCCGGCCGCCACGCACGGGCCGGAGACCCAGATCTCACCGACCCGCCCCTCGGGAAGGGTCCGCCGGGTGCCGGGGGCGACGATCCGTATCCGGGTGCCCCGGACCGCGACGCCGCTGCTCACCAGGGGTACCGCGCCGTCCGCGGGTGGGGCGACCGGCTCGGCCACGCCGTTGCGCAGGGCCTCCGCGGACAGCCACAGGACGGTGGGCTCCCGGTCCTCGGGAGTGCCGGTGGCCTTGAGGGTGTTCTCGGCGAGTCCGTATCCCGGGCACATGGCACGCGGGTCGAAGCCGTGCGGCGCGAACGCCTCGGTGAACGAACGGACCGTCGCCCAGCGCACCGGCTCGGCGCCGTTGGCCGCCACCCGCCAGGCCGACAGGTCGCCCACGTCCCGGGCCTTTCCGTCCGCGGCGGCGCGGGCGCACAGTTCGTAGGCGAAGCTCGGTGCCGCGGCGTGGGTGCCCCTGAACCGGGCCATGGCCTCCAGCCATCGCGCCGGCCGCCGGATGAACGCCTCCGGCGCCATCAGGTACGACGGGATGCCCGCCCACAGCGGCAGCACCACGCCGAAGAGCATGCCCATGTCGTGGAAGAGGGGCAGCCAGTTCACGACCGTGCCGGCGGGCTCGCACGGCCACAGCGCGTCCGTCTCCGCCACGTTGGCCAGGAAGTTGGCATGGCTGACCATGACGCCCTTGGGGGCTCCGGTCGAACCGGAGGTGTACTGGAGCAGCGCGATGTCCTCGGGACCGGGCGGGGCCGGAAGGCTCGCCCCGGTGTCCGCGAGAGCGGGGTCGTCGGTGGGCAGCAGGGTCAGGCCGCCGAGCGCGGGCATGTCGCCGAAGCGCTCCTGGAGGTCGCGGGCGACCTCGGACGTGGTGAGCACGGTCGTGGTTCTGGCGTCGTCGGCGATCCGCCGCAGCCGCAGCACGTCCTCGCGGCTGCGCGGCACCTGTACGGGGGCGCCGGCGACGCCTCCGAGCATGCCCCCCAGCAGGGTGCGTACGAACTCCAGTCCCGACGGGTACAGCAGCACGGCGTTGCGGCCCGGCAGGCCGGCCGCGGCGAACGCTCCGGCCCGCAGGCGGGCGGCGTCGTGGAGTTCTCGGTAGGTCAGCGACTCCTGTGGTTCCTCGCCGCTCCGGAGGAAGACGTAGGCGGTCTCGTCGGGCTGCTTCTCGCTGCGCACACGCAGCATGTCCACGAAGGTGGACTTGTCGTCGGCGTTCGGAGGGAATCCGAAATTGACCATGCTCATGTCTCCTTGTCGAAGACGGACCGGGCTGCGGGGCGAGCTGCGCCACCGGCCCGGCGTCCGGTCCTGACGGCTCAGGGCAGGCGGCTCATGAGGTCCGCCGCCGCCTGATGGCGGCTGCACGGCCGGTCGGCGAAGGACCGCCGCACCCGGTCACGGATTCCGCTCTCCTGTTCCTGGCTGAGTTTGAACATGCCCTCGGCCTCCGACACCGTGACGCGAAACGCCCCCACGCCCGGCAGGATGCGTTTGAAGTAGTCGACGGATTCGGTCATGTCCCATTCGGCGCCGAACTTCCCCTCGTACTCCCGGACCGTCGCCTTCACCACTTCCAGCGTCTCCTCCTCGGGCGGGATCTTCTCCAGCACGCCGTGCACGTGCACCGAGGTGAAGTTCCACGTCGGCGCTGCCGGAGTCGTCCCGTACACCGTCGGCGACACATAGGCGTGCGGCCCGGTGAAGACCAGCAGGACCGGGTCCCCGTCCCGCAGCGCCGTCCAGTGGGGGTTCTGCACGTTCATGTGGCCGAGGAGAAGGGTGCCCGCGAGGTCGTCGGTTCTCTCACCGGTCTGGTGCGGGTCGAGGATCACGGGCAGGTGTGTGGCCCACGGGCCGTGCTCCGAGGGGCCGTTGGTGGTCAGCAGGGCCAGCGGACTGCGGGTGATCAGATCGATCAGCCACGACGGGTCCGGTGGGCGATATTGCTCTGGAACGAACACGGGAGCGTTCCTTTCCCAAGAAGACGTCATGTCACGAAAGCGCGGTCACTGCGGCGCGGTGTTGTCCAGCGTCAGTGCCGTGCAGCGGATGCCGCCGCCGCCCTTGCGCAGCTCGCCGGTGTCGAGCTCGACGACGGTCATCCCGCGTTCGCGCACCCTGGCGGCCAGTTCCGGGGCACCGCGCGTCATCGTGACGGTCCGTCCGTCGCTGATCAGGTTCAGGGCGAACCGGGCGGCCTCGTCGACGGAGACCTCGATGACGTCCACGTCGAGTGATCTCAGCGCGGCCATGCTGGGGCGGTCGAGCGCCTCGGGGCAGCAGGCCACCGTGTCGGGGCCGATCACCCCCACCGCCAGGTCGAGGTCGTACCAGCGCTCGCTGCTGACCTGCAGGGGGACGACCTCGAACCCGTAGAGCTCGCCGAGCAGTCCCGGCACCCGGCGGTCGGTCCGCTGTCCGTGGCCCACGAACAGGCGGCGGCCGCAGACCAGGGCGTCGCCCTGCCCGCTGAACTCGTACGGGCAGTCCAGGACCTCGAACTGATGGGCCTTCAGCCAGGACCGCACGTACGGGATCTCCGCGCTCCGCTCGACCGGCGGCACCCCGAGCACCGCCACGCCGGAAGCGACGAACGCCATGTTCGCGGTGTAGACCATGTCCGGGCACTCGGACGCCGACTCAATCCGCCGTACGGTGCGACCGGTCGTCCGGTGGGTCTCGACGATGGCCTCGTGCTCCCGTCGCGCCAGGATCAGGTCGGGCTGGACGGCGACGTCCATGTACGGGTTGATGACGTAGTCGACGCGGAAGTACGTGGTGTCGCACATCAGCAGGTCGCGGTTCATGGGAAGTCTCCGATCGAAGCGTCGGGTGCACTTCGGCACCGGCCAAGGTTGGTGGTGGCCCGGTGGCCGTGACAACGCGGCCGGCGGACCCCGGCGAGGCCGGCGGCGCGGGGTTGCGCGGCGCTTCGGCCGGCCGGTACCGGTCCGCCCGGCCGCTACGACGAGGACCGGGCGGCCGCGACGGCCTCGGCGTCCCGCAGCCGGCGGGCGACCTCCGCGATCACCTGCTCGGGCGACTCGTCGATGAAGAAGTGACCGCCGGGAAGCACCCGGACGACGGTGTCCGCGGTGGAGTACGCCGCCCAGCCGGACAGCCGCGGGACCGGGACCTCCCTGTCGCTGTCGCCGCCGAGCACGGTGATCGGCGCCGAGACGGGCCGGCCACCGCGTCGGCACAACTGTCCGGCGACGGCGAAGTCGGCGCGCAGGACGGGCATGAACATCGCCATCAGGTCGTCGTTCTCCAGCACCGCCGGGGGTGTTCCGGCGAGGCCCCGCAGCCGGGCCCGGAACTCGGCGTCCGGGAGCAGCCAGTCCGCCCGGCCCGACGCGCCGGGACCCTGCGCACCGGGGCCGGGGGCACCGGCGCCCGAGACGAGCAGCGCGGCCGCCGGCACACCGTGGCGGTGTTCCAGGACGCGGGCGGCCTCCAGGGCGAGCATGGCCCCCAGGCTGTGGCCGAACAGCGCGAAGGGGGTCTCCCGCCAGGGGAGGATCTGCCGCACCACACCGGCGACGAGCGCGTCGGCCAGCGGAACGGGGCTCTCACTGATACGGCTGCCCCGGCCGGGCAGCTCCACCGGCACGATCTCGACCCGGCCACGGGTCGGGCCCGGCAGGCGGCCCCGCCATCCGGCGTAGATCCGCTCCGCCGATCCGCCCGCGTAGGGAAGGCAGTACAGACGCATCCGGGTCACCGCCTCCGCCTGTGCCGGGCGGCCTCGGCGGGGCCGGACCGCCGGGTGGCGTGGCGGGCTGTCCCGCCGGCGAGACGCGGGGGCGCGCCGGCGGGGGTCAGGTGGTTCACAGGGCCTGCCCGCCCTTCGTTCTCCTGCGCAGGGCGGGCCTGCTGGACCGGGAGAGGTCGTCCCACATGTCCGACAGGCCGGTGACCGTGCGCGCCGCGAAGAGCGTGCGGATGGACACTTCCAGGTTCAGTTGCGTGCGGATCAGGCCGACCAGTCTGATCGCCCGCAGTGAGTTCCCGCCGAGGTCGAAGAAGTCGTCGTCGATGCCGACCCGTTCCAGTTCCAGCACCTCGGCGAACGCCTCGGTCAGGACGCGCTCGGTGTCGTTGCGCGGGGCCCGGTGCGGGCTGTCCCCGAACTCGGGCTTCGGCAGTGCCGCCCGGTCCACCCGCCCGCCGGGAGTCACCGGCAGCCGTTCCAGCACCACGAAGACCGAGGGCACCCCGGACTCGGGCAGCCGGCCCGCCGTGAACCGGCGCAGTTCTCCCTCGGAGAGGCCGGCCCGGTGATCGCGGGCGCCGTCGCCGCCGACGACCCGGCCGCCCACCGGGACCACGTACGCCACCAGGCGTTGCTGTCCGGCGTCGTCCTCCCTGACGACGACCACCGACTGCGCGAGTCCGGGGTGCTCGGACAGCACCTCCTCGGCCATGGCCGGGTCGGTCCAGGAGTCGCGTACCCGCATCTCGACGCCGACCCTGCCGACGTACTCGATCCGGCCGTCGGTGCCCCACCGGACGCGGTCGCCGGTCCGGTACATGAGTGACCCGCCGGGCCCGAACGGGCAGGGGACGAAACGCAGCGCGGTGCTTCCCGGCCGTCCGTGGTACCCGCGTGCGACGCCGGGCCCGGCCACGTACAGTTCACCGGTCCCGCCGGGGGTGGAGACCGGTGCCAGTCCGGGGCCGAGCACCAGCAGGACGGTGTCGTCCACCGGCCGGCCGAGTGCCTCCGTGTAGTGGGCCGGCCCGTCCGGGGCCAGCCGGTCGCCCGCGGCGAAGCCCGTCGTCTCCGTCGGACCGTGCCCCACGACGATCGTCAGCCCGGGGCGGGCCAGCCGCAGCCGCCGCACCGCGGCCGCCGGCACCCGCTCGCCGCCGGTCCACACCTCGCGCAGGCCGGCCACGGCTTCCGGGTGTTCCGAGGCGACCGTCGAGAACAGCCCCGGTGGCAGCCACACCGCGGAGACCGGGTGCGCGGCCCGGGCCTCGTTCAACGTGTCGATGTCCAGCTCTCCCTGGGGGGCCACCACGACCGTGCCGCCGGCCAGCAGGGGGGCCCACAGTTCGAGGGGGAGGACGTCATGGGTGGGCGGTGTGTGCCACAGCACGGTCCCGCGGGCACCGTCCTGCCGGTGGCGGTCCGTGACGAACCGACGCAGGTTGCGGTGGGTCACGGCGACTCCGGTGGCCGTGAGGCCCGGTTCGCTGCCGTACATCACGGCCGCCAGGTTGTCCGCGCGCGGCGGCGCGGCGGCGTCCTCGTCCGCGGCGCCCTCGTCCGCGGCGTCCGGCGGTATCTCGTCGAGGAGGAACAGCGGGACGTCCGGCTCCGGGGCGCGTGCCTTGGCCGTGGCCGCGTCGGTGAGCCACAGGCGTACCGCACCGTCGCGCGTCACGGAGCCGGTCCGTTCCGCCGGGAGCGCGGGGTCGACCGGCAGGTAGGCCCCGCCGGCCTTCATGACCGCCAGCAGGGCGACGACCAGGCCGGCCGATCGCGGCAGGGCTACGGCGACGACGCTCTCGGGTCCTACGCCCCGGCGCCGCAACGCCCCGGCCAGCCGGTTCGACCGCTCGTCCAGCGTCCGGTAGGAGACCGCCGAGTCCCCGCAGACCACGGCGTCGGCGTCGGGGGTCCGCTGCGCCTGCTGGGCGAACAGCTCGCCGAGCGTCGCGTCCGGCTGCGGCACGTCGACGGGGTTCGGCGGGTCCGGGAGCCGGTCGCGTTCGGCGCCGCGGGCCATGTCCAGGGCGCCGACGGGCAGTTGCGGTCCCCCGGCGACCGCCGCGCGGATGAACGCGATCAGTTCGGTGCCGATGATCCGCAGCTCGGCGGCCGAGTACAGGTCCGGGGGCGCCTCGAACCGGAGGAACAGGTCGCTGTCGGCACGCCCGTCGGTGTAGACGCCGATCTGGAGGTCGTTGAACGCGCCGGTCGTCGCGCCGATGTGGTGGGCCCTGAGCCCGGCGAAGTCGAGTTCCTCCATGCCTTCGATGATGTTGACGGCGGCACCGAAGCTGCTGCGCTCGCTCAGTTCGGACTCGCTCACCTCGACGATGTCGGAGTAGTGGCAGGCGGTGTGGCCGAAGATCCGGTACGTCTCGTCCACCACCGCGTCGGCGATCTCGGCGAAGGCCGCGCCGAGCGGGACCCGCATCCGCACCGGCACCACGTTCACCGCGAGGCCGGGGACCGCGCTCGCCGCCCCCGACCGGTTGGCCACGACGAGCGAGAAGAGGAAGTCGGGGCGGTCGCAGCGGTGCCGGAAGTACACCGCCGTCGCCGCGGCCACGAACGACGACATCCACACGCCCATGGATGTCGCGGACTCGGTCCACTGCCGCGCCTCGTCGTGCGGGACGGTCAGCGTCCGGCTCACCATGCCGATGGACTCCGCGAGCCGCGACCAGCGGTCGGCGGGACCGGCCGGTTCGCAGAGCGCGGACCGCGACGCGTCGGACAGCGCGACACGGGGGATCCGCGCGGGCGCGGGCGCGTTGGCCAGGTAGGTGCGCCAGAATTCCGCGTCCGCGGCGAAGTCCGCGGAGCCGCGGTACCGCACGGCCTCCGTCGTGAACGGCTCGACAGCCCACGGCTGCGGCAGGGGCGGCACCGGCGTTCCCGTCGCCAGCGCGGTGTAGACCTCGGCCAGGCGGCGCGAGAGCATGCCGCCCGCCCCGTGGCCGTCGGAGACGAGGTGGTGGTAGACGACCACCACGAGACAGCGGTCTGGCGCGAGTGTGACCACTCCCATCCGAAGGAGCAGGTCGTGCTCCAGGTCGAACGGCTCGCCCACCACCCTGCCCAGCTCGTCGAGCGCCGCCCGCTCGCTGTCGGCCGCGCCGCTGACGTCCAGGAAGAACGGACGCCAGTCCCCCACCTCCCGGACGGCGAGGCGCAGTCCGTCGTCGTCACCGTCGGTGAAGGTGACGCGGAGCACCTCCGCCTCCTCCAGCACGTACCGGAACGTCTCGGCCATGACGGCCGGGTCCAGTCGGCCCCCCACGTCCCACATGAACATCGCGTGGTTCAGCGTGGCGGGGACCATTTTCTGGGCCAGCCACAATCCCCTGTGCGCCGACGACGCGTCGAACATCCGCACGCGGATCATCCCTTCGGCTAAAGATCGGAGAACCGGACGAACTCGCGGCTCAGGTCAGTGCTGTCGGAGGCACGGCGCCCGCCCGGCCGTCCCGCCGGGCGGCGCCGAACCAGGTCGTCAGAGCGGTCCTGAGCGCGGCGACGTCCGGCGTCCCGCCCGCGGGTGCCACCCAGGCCACGTGGCCGTCGGGCCGGATGAGAAGCGCGTCGGGCACCGGGACCTCCCCGGCGTCCCGCACCAGCCACGTCTCGTCCTCGGCGCGAGCCGCGACGACGTCGACGCGATCGGCCCAGCCGTCGTTGACGGCCGCCGCCCCGGTGCCGCCCCGCAGTTCGAGCAGTACCGGGCGGGCCCGGTGCAGCAGCTCGTACACGTGCGTGGCGCCGGCCTGCGTCTTGAGGTCGGCGTCGGGGACGCGCCTGCCGGTCAGCGGGTGGCTGCCGCCGAGCGGGTACCGGATGTCCAGCCCGGTGATCATGCCGATCAGCCGCCGGTTGACCTCGTCGATCACGATGAGGGAGCCGAACACGTCGCGCAGCGCGTCGATGTCGGCGCCGGGACGGGCCAGCGCCGACTGCGCCCGCGTGTTGTGCAGCAGCCGTTCGCCGACCGGATGACGTTCGGTGTGGTACGTGTCCAGGAGGTCCTCGTCCGCCGCGCCGCGCAGTACCGAGGCGAGCTTCCAGCCCAGGTTGACCGCGTCCTGGACACCCACGTTCAGTCCTTGCCCGCCGGCCGGGAAGTGGATGTGCGCCGCGTCGCCCGCGAGCATCACCCGGCCGTCGCGGTAACGGGAGGCCTGCCGCGCGGCGTCGCCGAACCGGGAGACCCAGCGTGGGCTGTGCATGCCCCAGTCCGTGCCGGCGAGCCTGATCAGTGATTCCCTGAGCTGCTCGAACGTCACGGGGGCGTCGCGGCCCGCGACATAGTGGTACTCGGAGGTCATCACCCGGAAGAAACCGGGTTCGAGCGGCAGCACCGAGAAGTGGCCGCCGGGGCAGCGGCGGCCGAAGATGTAGTCCTCCTCCAGGGAGGTGAACTCGACGTCGCCCAGCAGCGCCGTCATGGTGGCAGGAGTGCCGGGGAAGGTGATTCCCGACAGCTTGCGCACCGCACTGCGTCCGCCGTCGCACCCCACGAGGTAGGAGGCGGTCAGCGTGGTGGGTTCGGCATCACCCGTGCTCAGCTCGACCGTCACCCCGGTCTCGTCCTGGCGCAGCCCGGTCACCTCGGAGGACCAGCGCACCCGTACGCCGAGTTCGGCGGCCCACTCCTCCAGCAGTCGCTCGACGACGGACTGCACGATCATCAGCGGTCTGGGGTGGCGCGACTCGGGCTCGTCGAAGTCGAGCCACAGCCCGGAGAAGTGGCCCACCGCGTGCAGTTCGCCGAGCGCCAGGAAGCGGTCCAGGACACCGCGCTGGTCCAGCACCTCCAGCGTGCGGGCGTGCAGGCCGCCGGCCCGCGACTCGTCCGACCGGTGGGCGAGCCGGTCGACGACGACCACGTCGACGCCCGCCAGCCGCAGCTCGCAGGCGAGCATCATGCCGGTGGGCCCGGCGCCCGCGATCACCACGTCCGTGTCCATGCCGCTGCGTCCCACGTCGCTTCCCCATTCCCCTGCGCCGACGGACCTCTCGCTCCCACGTTCACGCAGCGGGCCGGGCGGTTCAAGGCAACCGGACACCGCGGCGGGCGGCGCGCGTTCGGGGTTGCGGATGTCCCGCCGGCGGGACATCCGTACCGGCGTCGCGGGTGGCCGGGAGGCCGGGGAGGTGCCGGGGTCAGCCCGGGTCGCCGTCGCTCATGGCGGCGAGGATGTGCTGGGCGAGCTGCCTGGGTGACGGGTGCAGCAGCGCCACGTTGGCCCGGAGTCCGAGGCCGGTCGTGTCGTTCAGGCGTTTGCTCAGCTCCAGCGACGCCAGCGAGTTGAACCCGATCTCGGCGAACACCTGGTCGGGGTCGACCATCTCGCCGGACGGGTGGCCGAGTACGACGGCGACGACCTCGCGCACGTGTGCCAGGACCCGTGCCTCGGCGGCCTCGGCGGAGAGGGCGGGCAGCTCGGCCGAGAGGGTGACGGCGCCGGGTGCGCCCTCGTCGGGCTCCGCCGGGGGCGTCTCGACCGCCGCCGTGTGCGAGGAGTTCAGCCAGTACCGCTGCCGCTGGAACGCGTACGTGGGGAGATCCACCCGCCGGCGTTCCCCGGACAGGGCGTGCCAGTCGACGGCCCCGCCCCGTACGTGCAGGTGTGCGAGCGATCCGACGACGGACTCGACCGCGTCGCGGTCCCGCCGCGACGACGACAGGACGAGTGCGTCGTCGACGTCCTCGTCCTCGGCCGTCTCCTGCACCGGGTGGGTCAGCACGGGGTGCGGGCTCATTTCGACGAAGACCCGGAAGCCGTCGTCGAGCAGGCGCCGCACGGAGGGTGCGAACAGGACCTGCCGGCGCAGGTTCTCGTACCAGTAGGTGCCGTCCATGCCGGCGGTGTCGACGGGTCCGCCGGTCAGGGTCGAGTACAGGGGCAGGTCCGACGTCCTCGGTCGGATGTCGGCCAGTGGCCGGATCACCTGGTCGCGAACCCGGTCCACCTGGTGCGAATGAGAGGCGTACGACACCGATATCCGCCGGGCCTGGGCGCCTTCGGCCCGCGCCTTCTCGATGAACTCGTCGAGTGCGTCCGGTTCTCCGGAGATCACCACCGATCCGGGTCCGTTGACGACGGCGACGCCCAACCGATCCTTCCAGGGGGCGATGCCGGCCTCGACGAGGTCCACGGGCTGAGCGACGGAGGCCATCCCGCCGTGCCCGATGAGGTCCACCAGTGCTTTGCTGCGCAGCGCCACGATCCGCGTGGCGTCCCGCAACGACAGCGCCCCGCACACGTATGCGGCGGCTATCTCGCCCTGGCTGTGGCCCGTCACGGCGGACGGCTGCACACCCCAGGACCGCCACAGCGCGGCGAGCGAGACCATCACGGAGAACAGCGCGGGCTGGACCACGTCCACCCGGTCCAGCGCGGGAGCGCCCTCGACTCCGCACACGACGTCGAGCAGTGGCCAGTCGGTCCATTCGCGCAGCGCGGCCGCGCACTCGTCGATGCTGTGCGCGAAGACGGGGAAGGTCTCGTAGAGCTCCCGGCCCATCCCCGCCCACTGCGAGCCCTGGCCGGGAAACACGAAGACCACGCCCCCCGGATCGCCTGCCGTGCCGCGCACCACGCGTGCCGATTCCGCGCCGGTGGCCAGGGCCTCCAGACCGTCGAGCAGTTCCTCCCGGCCACGCCCCAGCACCACCG
>NZ_JOGV01000037.1:0-72653 GCF_000721365.1 Streptomyces sp. NRRL F-5650
GGGCAGTACCGGGGCGCCCTGCGGGGCGGGGGCGCCGAGCGCGGGCTGCTCGATGGGGGCGGCCGGGGCGGGGACGTCGACGACGCCCTCGGCCGGGGCGAGGGGGCGCCCGTACCGCGTCATCCGGTACGCGATCAGCACCTCGACCGGAGCCTTCCGCCGCCACCTTCGGCCGTACTCGGCGCGCAGCCGCAGCCGCTCGACGAGCCGCTCCTGCTCCAGCCGGATCACGTCGTCGTACGAACGCAGCTCCCACAGCTTCATACGCCGCCACAGCAGGAAGGTGCGCACCGGGGCGAGCAGCCACCGGGACAGCCTCACCGACTCCATGTGCCGGGCGGCGCTGATGTCCGCGGCGGTGCCGATCGCGTGCCGGGCGGCCTCGACGACGGCGACGAACAGGATCGGGATCACGGCGTGCATGCCCACGCCGACCGGGTCGCCCCACGCGGCCGCGCCGTTGAAGGCGATCGTCGCCGCGGTGAGCAGCCATGCGATGTGCCGCAGCAGCGGCAAGGGCATGCGGAGCCAGGTGAGCAGCAGGTCGAGGGCGAGCAGTACGAGGATTCCGGCGTCGACGCCGATCGGGAACAGCACGGCGAACGCGCCAAAGTCCTTCGCTTCCGCGAGGGTGCGTACGGCGGCGTAGGAGCCGATGAACCCGATCAGCATGATCGCGACGGCGCCGACGGCGACGCCGGCGACGAGCCTGCGCTGTAGGGGGGTGAGTCTGGCTCGGTCGCTGCTCTTGGGCGGGCTGATCTGCTCGCCAGTACCATCACGCACGGATCGGACCTCTCGGCGTCGCGGCTGCGGGGCACGGTCCGCCCCGGCCATGTGGCGTGCCAGCGCCGGCCGGGGCTTACCGCGTGCAGTTCCAAGCTAGGGAGTGACTTGCCATATGGCAAGTCACAACCGGAGAATGAGGGTCATGACCGACGGAGGAGAGGCGCCCGACATGGTGTCGTTCCGCGAGTGCGCCCGCCGCGTCGTCGCCGAGGGCATCGCGCCGTCGATGACGCACCAGCGCGTTTCGCAGCTACAGGCGCAGCCCGGATTCCCGCCGGTCGTGAAGGTGGGGCGCTCGAACGTCATCGACTGGAACCTCGCGCGGCCGTTCTTCGTCGCGCTCGCCGAGCGGGCAGCAGCCCGGGACAGCCGCAGACGGGTCGAGGACGAAGCCGAGCAGTAGGCGAGCAAGCAGCGGCCCCGCCAGGTAGCACCCGGCGGGGCCGTGCTGTGTCTACGCCGCGGCGTCCTGCCGGGCCCGAGCAGCCGCACGCTGCCGCGCCCGCGCCTCACTCTTCTTCCGCCGGCGCGCTGCTTCCTGCACCTGCCGCTGCAGGTCCGCGAGTTCCTCGGGCGACGACCACACCCGCGCCCGCATCGTGACGTCGAACCGCGCGCTCGCCGAGCAGTCGACGAGCCCGGTCGAGCACGTCACCCGCTCGATCGCACCCCCGTCGGTGTGGGCGACCAGGTCCCCGCCGCACCCCGGGCACGGCATGCCGAGCACGGCCGACGAGCGACGCAGCCCGACGACGCGGTCGAGACGGTCGGCGGCCTCGCGGGCGTACCGGACGATCTGCTGCTGCTCGGCGTCGTGGGTGGGGCAGCACGACTCATCCCGCAGCCGGCCGATCAACCAGCGGGCCGCGTTCGGCGCGGTGCGCTCGGCCCGGTCCCCGCCGTGCCAGTCGGCGGGATCGTAGGCGTCGCGGACGGCGATCCGGTCGGCGAGCCCGCACAGCGCGACCTCGATCGCGCGGCTCGCGTCGGCGACGTGCAGGCGGATCGGCACCGGGCGTTCGCCGAGCTGCTGCGGGTCGCGGTCCTCGCGGGCGGGGTGGGGCAGGCCCTCGCCGGTGTGGTCGCAGTGCGCGCACCGGTACTGGGGTCGGCCGTGCTCGTCGTGGTGGGTGACGAGCTGCTGCGGGTGGTCGATGGCGTGCGCGAGGGCGGCGGCGATCTGCTGCGCGGCGGTCACCTCGGCGGCGTCCTGGTCGTCGAGGGCGCGCAGGTAGTCGGCGGTGTTCGTGGTGGGCGGCCACGTGTCGACGGTCTGTGTGGTGTCGATGAGGGCGCGCAGGTGCTGCCAGTGGTCGACGATGGTCTGCAGGTCGTCGAGGGCGGGGCGGGGTGCGGTGTGCGGCATGATGCGCTCCGTGTTGTGCGTGGGGCGTAGGCTGATCACACCGCGAGTGGGGCGCCCCGGACATCTGGCCGGATGGGGGCGCCCCGTCGTCGTGTCAGGCGCTGCCGGGGGACGGCGTGCGCAGTACGGCGTCGGTGATCTCCCGTACGACGTGGTCGTGCTCGTCGGTGCGGTTGTGCTCGGGGTGGTCGTTGAGGACGTGGCTCACCTCGGATGCGACGCGCTCGCGCGTCATGCTGTCGAGGAACTGCGCACGCACGAGGTTGTGCCGGGCGTCGGCGAGCGCGTTGTGTTCGCCCTCGGGCTGCTCGGGCAGTCGCGGGTTCCCGAGCCGCTCGCACTCCTGCCGCAGATCGTTGGTCCACATCGGCACGCCGTCGGGCAGGTCGATCATCGGGCCCCAGAGCTGCGCGAGCGCGACATGGTCGTACGCCCCGTACCAGGCCCAAAGCTGCGGGTCGGGTGCGGCGAGAACGAACTCGGCGACCAGGTTCGCGATCGTCTGGTGCGTCACCACGGCCGTGATGTCGAGGTGCTCGCGGTCCCACTGCCAGATACCGGGGTTGTCGTCGCGCCCGAGCGGCCACTTCATGGGGAGCGACGTGAGCACGTTCTGCCTCAGCCATTCGTGGTGAACGATCTCGTGCCACGGCGCCTCGCGGTTGATCAGGTACAGCTCGGCGCCGTTGTCCTCGCGGATCATGCCGATACTGATCAGGTCGATCGTGCGGCCGTTCTCGCGGAACTCGGTGTCGTAGAAGATGCGGGTCATCGGGCTGTTCCTTCCTTGTCGGTCGTCGAAATGACGATCACGGGCGGGCTCTTGTGCGGCGGATCGTGGCGTTGCCGCCACTGCCGGGCCGTCCGCCGCGGGTGCACGGCGAAGATCCCGGCGATCTCGACGGCGAACACCACCTGCGCCAGCCACCAGCCCGGCCGGCGCCGCCGAGCCGGGTCGTCCCGGAGATCACGGGCCCGGACGTAGTCCTGCTCCCACGCCCAGTCGTCGATCAGCGCCAGCGGGCGAACATGGCGGGCGGCGTAGCCGAGGACGAACCCGACGCCGACGAGCAGCAGCGCGATCACACACGCCTCCCGAGCCCGAACCGGCGCTCCCTCTTGGCCGCGCGGTCGAGGGCATCCTGCAGCCCGGTCGCGTCGGCGACGATCTCGGTCGTCGTCACGTCGTCCTTGACGGGCAGGAACCGTGCGATCTGCCGCATGGCCCGCGCCTCCACCAGGTCCCACGCGCGGGCGGCGTCGGCGAGGATCTGACGCCGCAGCCGCATCACGTCCTGATACGCGCTCACGGCCTCGGGCAGTGACGTCGCCTCGGGCAGGTCGAGACGCCGCTCGATCCGGCCGACGGCGGCCCGGTCGAGGATCGCGTCGAGTTCGGTGAACAGCGGGGCGTCGCTGCGGTGGTGCTGGTGCCTCCAACGGCGGATCTCATCGAGGGCGGCGGTCGCGGGGGTGGTCTGCTGGTTGTTGTCCACGGGGTACCTCACAGGGTGTGGATAGCGGGGCGGGCGGGTTACAGGTACGAGCCGGTGATCGGCACGGTGCGGATCGAGTGGCGCTGCAGGACCGTCAGGCCCTGCCCCCACAGGTCGAGGTCGAGCCAGCGGGTACGACGCCGCCGGGACCGGCGGGTGATGACGCAGGTGCAGGCGTCGGTCGGGGCGGCGGCCGGGATGAAATGCCCGCGGACGCAGCGGCGGGCGGGCATCAGGCGGCCTTCCCGTCGGTGAGCCACGGGGCGAGCGCGGCGAGCACAGCGTCGATACGGCTCTCGGTGCGGTCGGCCACGCACCCGCACGTCGTGGTGCGCGTGCACTTCGGGCAGGGCACGGCCTTGTTCAGGGCGTGATCGACGACGCGGCGCAGCCGCAGCGACGCGGCGGCCGGGTTCGCGTCCGGGACCGGGGCGGTGGCCGGCTCGTCGTCCTGGTCGAGCCATACGACCTCGGTCGCGCCCTGGTGGCCGTGGATCAGTTCGACGGACGCCTTCCCGCGGTCCCAGTGCACGGCGGACGGGTGTTCGCCGCGCCAGCGGACGGCGGCAGTGCCGTCGGGCCAGAGCACGCCGTCGGCGACGTCGCCGGTACCGCTGACCCCCGAGACGTCGGTGCCGCGGCGCAGCACGAATCGGCGCGGGGTGACCTGCTGGTCGGGGCGTACGACGGTGCGGCCGGCGAGTTCGAGGGTGGCGGCGTCGACGAGTGCTTGCACGGCGCGGTCGTCGGTGTGGCGGCGGGCGAACGCGGCGAGTGCCTCGACGGCGGTCAGGTTCTCGGTCATGCTGCGCTCCGATCAGTCGTGGTGTGGGTGCGGGGCGGCCAGTGGCGTTCGCGGTCACGGCGGGCGGGCTCGCTCTCGTCCCGCCACCCGCGCAGTGCCGCGGTCAAGTCGGCGTAGTGCCGGGCCTGCTCCGCCTTCGTCCAGGGCTCGACACGCGACTCGGGGCGGGGCCCGCCGAACGCGCCGGTCGGTACGTCCTCGGCGAGACGCGGATCGGCGGTCACGCGTCGGCCGCCTCGGTCGCGGCGCTCTGCTGCGCCTCCCACACGTCCCGGCGTGATGGGTGGCACTTCTCCATCGCCCGGTTGTTGTGCGGCAGACGGCACGGGCGCCCCGGCGACGAACCGCACTTCGGGCAGTGCACGCCGAGTTCGGGCGGCCCGGCCGAACGCGCACGCCGCGGGTACCGCTCCTCTTTCACCGCACGGAACGTTTCGTTCGCGGGCACCAGCGCACCGGCCCGACTGCGCAGGTCCGTTCCCGGCGGCGGCAGCAGCTCACGCAACCCGACCGGCTCGTCGGTGCCCCGCGCGATCGCCGCCCGCTGTCCGCGCAGAGCGGCCACGAACGCGTTGCCCGTCTCGTCGTCCGGGTCGATGTACGGGTGATCGGCCGGCTCGAACGTGCCCGTCGACCTGCCGAGGCGGTCGCGCACCTGGTCGCGCCACCGGGCGGCGATGTCCTTCGGCATCACGGCCCACGCGCTCTCGGCGTAGTGCTGGCCGACAGCCTCGCCCGCGAAGGCGAGCGGGACGTCGCGGAGTACGGCGGCCCACATGGTGACCTGCGCCCGCTGCTCGGCGTCGTCGACCTTGACGACGCGGTCGTCGATGAGCGCGATCTGCTGCAGGAGGTCGATCGTTTCGTCGAGGGTCATGCGGAGTGCCCTCCGTTCTGGCGCAGCCGGTCGAGGCCGGCGCGCTGCTGCTGGCTCTTGGTCATGGCCGGGTGTTGCAGGACGGTCCCGCCGGGGGACGCCGGCGCGGGCTCGGTGCGCTCCCGCTCGACCCACCCCTGCCAGCGGCCGCCCCACGCGGCCGCTCGCACCTGGTCGTCGGTCATGCGGCGCACGAACCGCCGGGTGACCGTGTCGAGTTGCTGCGGCGTGAGCTGCGGCAGACCAGCGTCCGCGCGGGCGAGCTGCGCCGCCTCGACGTCCGCGTCGGTCGGCTGCCAGCCGGCCGGGATCGGCCCGGCATCATCCCGGCGCGGCCGGGGCGGGGGCGGCGGCGTCCGGTCGGGCTCGTCGAGCGGCAACTGCTCGCCGCGGGCGCGGTACCGGCGCTTCTTCTCCGCCTCCCGCTCCCGACGGGCCTGCACATCGGCGCGGGTCGGGTTGTAGTCGAGATAGTCATGGATCGCGTAGTCGCCCGGGCCCGGCTGCAGGCACTTCGCGTGCGAGCACCGGTGCCCGTGCTCGTGCCACAGCCCGACCTCGACGAGCTTCCGAACCTGCCCCGGCGTGCCGTACATCTTGGCGATGGCGCCGGGCACGATGCCGTCGGTGAGGTGCTGCGCGGCGTACCCGCCCGCACGGACCCACAGCCCGAGCGCCGCATTCTTCGCGGCGACGAACTTCGGGTGCATGTGGCTGTTGTCGTCGATGACGAACCACGGCATGGGGACTCCAGATGATCAGAGCGTCAGTTGCCCGTCCGGGACGGGCGGCGGCTTGCGGGTGCGGCGGGCGGGCCGCGCGGGTGGTGCGGGGGCGGTGCACTGGTGGTCGATGACGTGGGGCCGGTCGCAGTCCGCTCGGCGGCGGTGGCAGTCCGCCCACAGCAGGACCGTTCCGGCCTTCGTGACCTTCGTGCACCAGTCGAGCCGGTTCGGCTCCCGGAGCGCGGCCGCCGCCGTCGCGGTGAGCGGGTCGGCGTCGGCGGTCACATCGAGCGCCGCACGATTGCCGACCAACTGCCGCCAGACGGTGCGGCCACAGCGGCAGCGCACACGACGTGCGCCGCCACTGCTGCCCGGGGGGCGTGTCACCCGTGCTGCTCCACACGCGACCCGCGCCGCCGCCGCTTCAACTCCTGGTGGGCGTCGTACTCGGTCTCGGTCGGGTGGCCGGCGAGCGCCTCGGCGACCGCGTCCTCGACGACGGTCTTACCGGGCCCGATCTCGTCGAGCGTGTCGTCCATCTTCCGGCGGCGCATCATCGCCCGCATGACCTCCAGCACGAGCTTCGTCTGCTCGTCGTCGCGGGCGGCCTCGACCAGGGACATGCGCAGCTTCACCTGCGGGGACTTGTCCTCATCCTGCGCGTGGCCGGTGTATTGGACCGACCGGAGTTCGGCGACCACCACCACGCACATGCCGGGGTGCTCGAACAGCCCTCGGCGCTGCTCTTCGGTGAGCGACGCTTCGAGCATCGCGGCGGCGCTGTCGAGCTTGACCTCGACTGCCGCGTCCTTGTCCAGTTTGGGCATGGCTACTTCCTCCGTCGTTTGCTGAGTGAGTGCTGCAGGGCGGCGTACTCGCGGGCGCCCGCAGCGCGGATCTCGGGGATCGGGCAGGCGTCACGGCGGTGCCGCGCGTATCGGACGGCGAGCGCCTGCACCTCGGCGTATCCGACGGCGTCCTCGGCGTGGCCACAGCGGCACGTGAAGTCGGCGGCGGCCATGTCGAGTGCCTTGCTGTCGAACCGGAACCGGATTCCGAATCCGGGCGCCGGGTTGCCGAGCGTCGGCCCGATCCCGTTCACGGCTGCTCGCCGCCGAGTGCGTCGACCTGGTCGTCGTCGAGGGCGCCGGACTCCCGCCAGTGGTCGACGAAATCGCCCTGCCCGGGGACCGGCGGGACCGGCCGGGCGGTGGCGGCGAGGATCTCGTCGGCGGTCCGGCGCGGCGGCGTCACGGCCGTGCCGGGGATCGTCGGGGCGCCCACGGTGGCGCGGCGCCGGTTCACGCGCCCGCCCCCATCGCACTGCGCTGCACGAACGCAGTCGGCCACTTCCCCTTGCACAGCCGATCGCGCTGCGCGTCCGGCATCGTGAACAGCGGCACCCCACACCAGTCGTGACCGGCCGCGCGCAGCCACCACGCGTCGCACTGGTCGCCGCCCTTGTCGTCGACGAACTCGGCGCCCGCCGCGAGGTACGCGGCCGCCGCCATGTCGCTCTTGTCGGCGCGCCCGTCGTCGCAGGCGAACGACTTGAGCGTCGCCGGGACGATGTACGCGTACGGCACCCCCGCGTCGAGCAGCTCGGGCAGCACCGCGCCGTGCACCTTCGCCGTGATCCCTGCCGCCATGGCGTGCTTGGGCAGGTCCTCGATCACCGCCAGGTGCGGGCGGTGCTCGGCGAGGTCGTCGCGGATGCTGTCGCGGATGTGCAGCAGCCGGCGGTCGCCGTCGGTGGCCCGGGTCTTGATCCGGTACGTCGTGCCGTCGGGCAGGGCGACACCGGTCGAGGTCAGTGACAGGTCGAGGCCGATGACGCGGAACCCGGCCGGGGCCAAGAGCCGGTCGTCGCGCGTGGTGGGGGCGATGAGCCCGGGAATCGTCGTCACGTCATGCACCACCCGGAGTCGCACAGTCCGTCGGCCTCGTCGAACATCGGCAGCACGTCGACCCCTTCGGGGATCGCCTCGCGCAGCGGGCGGCCGAAGCGGGTCAGGTACACGTGGTCCTTGCCGAGTTCGTCGCGCCGCCGGTTCAGCAGCTCTTCGAGCTGGCAGGACTTCTCGAACAGTTCCGGCTCGTCGCGTCGCTGGTCGTGCCACGTTTCGGGGCGGTGGAACGGACAGAAGTAGCACGACGACTTTGGAGGCACGGGCAGTCCGGCCTCGCGGATCACCCGCGCGCAGTCGATGCGCCGCAGCCCGAGGTCGAGTAGCGGGTACACGATCTGCTCGTGCGGCTCGCATCGCCGGTTGTTCGCCCGGTGGATCTCGTCGACGCTGATTCCGATACCGATCGTCGCCGGGTCCTCCACGGTGGCGCCGCGCCGCTTCAGTTCCTTCGCGATCACTTTGATCTTGAAGTCAGCCGTACAGCTCCGGGTGCCGGGCGCCCCGTTCGACATGCGCACCGGGATCGGCAGCGACCGCGACCCTTCCCGGGTCAGCCGGCCCATGAGGGTCTCGACCGTGCCGTCGCGCTTGACGCGGTCGAGCACGACCAGGTCGATTCCGTGCTCGGCAGCGAACGGGCGGGCGTACTCGTCGACGTACCGGATCGTCGCCGGGTTCTCGGAGTCGTCGCCCACGTTGGCCATCAGGAACAGCGGGAAGTCGATCCGGCGCTGCGCGGCGAGGACAAGCAGCGCAGTGGACTGCACGCCACCGCCGAAGGAGATAGAGCGGATCGTCATGCCGCACCGCCCGAGCGCGGACTGATCGGCCCGTACAGGGCACGCAGCACGCCGAGCGGCTGCACCTCCCCGTCGTCCTCAGCCCGAAGCATCGGCTCGCCGAGCCGGTCCGTACTGCCATGCCACCGCCACTCGCGGTCGAACTCGTCGCGCCACAGCAGCGACAGGTCCCACGAGTCGCCGCGCGGGTCGCGGTACACACCGCGGTCGCGGTCGAGGCGTCCCGCGTACGGGTTCGCCGGCTCGTCCTCGGCCGGGCGGTCGTGCTGCTCCTGCGGCTTGCAGGGGAACGGCGGGTGTTCGGCGGCGAGCCGGTCGGCGATCCCGTGCAGCAGGTCGGCGGCGAGCTGCTTGCACACGTCGTCGGAGTGCACGGTGTACGAGCCGTCGCGCTGCACCATGACAACGACCACCGGGGCGCCGTCCGGGCCGACGTCGAATCCGATCATCGGTCGCTCGTTCATGCGGGTTCCCCCTCGGTGCTCGGCTCGACCCACGGGCGCAGCGGCCACGCGCCGTCGACGACGGCGTCAGGGTCGGTCTTCCGGAAATGCGCCTGCAGACCGGCGGCCTGCTCGGCGGCGAGGTCGACCTGCCGGGCGTGCAGCTCGGCGAGCGTTAGCCCGTTGAAGTCGCCATACCGCGGCCGCCGCACCTGCCGGATCCGCTCGGGCCAGTCGGCGCGCGCCATGTGCGCGAGCGTCCCGATCCGGTGCGCGACCCGCGCGGCGATCACCGCGTCGTACGACGCGCCGTGCGCGTTGTCGTCGTCCCACGGCAAGTCGTAGACCTGCGCGAGCGTGATGAGCTGCCGCGGCCCCTGCGTCTCCGACACCCGCTTGCGGTAGGGGTCGGCGTGCTTGTCGAGCACGGCCGTGTCGACGACGTACAGCGGCTGACCGTTGAGCCGCTCGTCGACCGTCGGCAGCCCGTACCGGCGCAGCTCCCGGTCGAGCAGCGTCAGGTCGTACACCACGTTGTGCCCGACGACCGTCGCGCCCTCGCGGGCATACCCGGCGAGCACGTCGGCGATGTGGTCGACGGCGCCCTTCGCGGGCTCGCCCTTCGTCTGCGCTTCCTCCGTGCTGATGCCGTGCACGGCGGTCGCACCCTCGGGGATCTCGATCCCCGGGTCGACGAACCAGTCGTTCGGCTCGACCGGCATGCCGCCGCCGAGCCCGTACACCGCGGCGGTCACGATCCGGTCCGACTCGACGTCGACGCCGGTCGTCTCCGTGTCGAAAGCGGCCCACCGGCCCAGGTGCCACGTCATGCCGTCACCTGCTTCCGGGCGGGCACGTCGAGCCCGAGGTGCGCAAGCAGGTCGAGGGCGTCGTCGCGATCGGTCGCGTTGGCGAGCACCTGCATCGTGGCGCGCTCGCGCTCTTCCGGGCTGTTGCGGGTGAAGTGGGCGGGCGGGTTCATGTCCTCGGGGATCACCGGCGCACCCCCTGCCCGGGCTGCGCGGCCTGCGGCCACGACACGGCGGCCGTGTCCGCGACCGGCGGCTCGTCGTCGACGACCTCGACGTCGTACGCGCCGTCGGCGTCGGGCCCCTGCTCGTCGTCCTGGTCGGCGGGGATCTCGCCCGTGCTCGGGTCGATGCCCTTCGAGATGTCCCGAGCGATCGCCTGCAGATCGGCGAGCAGCTCGTCGGAGCCGTGGCCCGCGTGCCGCGCCCGGTGCCAGACCTGTTGCACGTCCGCCTCGGTCCGGCACGCGCGGGCGTCGGCGAGGTAGTCGGGCCGCTCGGCGGGCGCGGCCTCGATCGCCGGCCGGTCCAGGCTGCTCGGGTCGAGCGCGGCCGCCGTCGAGATCGGCCCCGACAGGGCGTGCCGCAGCTTCGGCAGCGCAGGCACCAACATGACGACCTGGAACTGCTTCGTCTTGCCCTCGCGGACCGCCGTCCGCTGCTCGATCCACATGCGGACCGGCAACAGGCCCTTGCCGCCGGTGGCCTGCAGCACCGTGTCGAGGCCACCGGCGAGCGCGTCGGCCGCGTAGTAGCTCTTGGTGTCCAGTCGCCACACGCCGAGGTCGGGCAGGTCCGGCAGGAACACACCGATGCGGCTGGTCGGGCGGCATACCTGTGTCGGCGGGCGCTCGTGCCAGTCCTCGCCGAACTTCGCGAGGCACACGCACGGCTGCCGCTTGATCGACTCGAACTCGCCGTCGCAGCGGCGCTCACAGCCGCCGCCGTCCCACTTCTCGTAGTTCTGCGACAGCGGGTCCCCGGCGGGCAGGATCGCCCGCAGTTCGGGCGCCTCGGTGATGACGCGCCACTGCGCGATCGTCGACCGCTGCGGCGTCCACTGCTCGACCTTGCCGCCGTACAGCTTCGCGGCGGCCTCGACGTAGTCACGGGAGTGGGAGGTGAGCACGAACGTCCGGGACTTGACCGGGATCGGCCCCTTCTTCGGGTCCGGGTTCGGCCGGCTGTAGCCGGTGCGGATCCGCCCCAACTCGGCGGCCTGCCGCTTCATCGTCTTGATACGGGAGCCCATGTCAGGCTGCCTTCCGTTCGGTTGCGCCGGGCGCCCACGGCGGAACGACCGTCGTGTACGCGCTCGGCGCGGTGTGCAGATAGCGGGCGGTGCGGGACGCCGCCAGGAACGCGCGGAACTGCTCGGGCCCGGAGGGCACCTCGATCAACCGGTGCGCCCTCTGCCTGAGGTTCAGCAGCCCCGTCCGGTGCACCCGCGGGGCGGGCTCGGACGTGTCGTCGGGCAGCAGCCACTCGGGCGCGTGCCGCAGCGCGGCGAGCTGCAGCGGCTGCTCGTCGTACACCGTGTCGACGGGCTTCTTCGCGCTGGTCTTGTAGTCGATGAGCCAGAGCTGCCGCCGCCGGTACAGCCCGGTAGGCAGCCACACCCACAGATCACCCGTGCCGGCGTAGCCGAACTGCCGGTGCATCACGGTCGTCTCGACGGTCACGACGTCCTCGGCGAGGTCGACGCGCCACAGCCGGAACCACGCGGCCAACTGGCGGGCGTAGGGCTCGACCTCGGGGTCGGCCGGGTACGGCACGCCCAACACCTGCGCCTGCGCCCGGTTGTGGACGCGGGTCCCGAGGTTCTGCGCCTTCTCGGTGTACTGCCGGTGCGCGGCGACGAGCGCCGTGCGGAGCGCGGCCGGTTCGGTACGGGCCCGGCGGGCGACACCGATCGGGTCGGCGAGCACCACGTCGGCGGCCATCCCGGCGGCCCACGGCAGCAGCGCGGGCTTGGCAATGCTCGACAGGCAGTTGGTCACGGAGATGAGATCCGGCCCCCCGGCGGGGTCGCGGTAGTAGCGACCCCGCTCGGTGGCGACGGCCCATTTCGGGTCGGTCACGCTGCGGCCCTCCGCAGATCAGCAGCAGCGGCTCGACCGAGGGCGACGCAGCGGAAGAACCCGGAGACGCGGGCGAGCTGCTTCGCGCGGACGAACGAGCTGTCGGGGAGCCGGCCGGGCCGGACGCACCGGCACGGCAGCACCTCGGGGAACTCGCAGGGGCGCGGGTGCCGGTGAGTGGCGACGTCCTCGACCGGCTGCTCGCCGGCCGGGATGCTCTTCTCACTCGGCTCGACCGTGATCTGCCAGACGGCACCGCCCGTGTAGCCGGTCGGCCGGTCGTCGTCGGGGTGCGCCCAGAACTGCCGGTCGGTCCCGTCCTCTTCAGTGCGCCAGTCCCAGTGCTGGCCGTTCGCGTCCACCTTGGCGATGTCGTCGCAGGCGTCGCGGGCGGCCTCGCGGGTCCGGTGCAGCGTCAGCGGAGCGCTGTCGTAGTCGGCAACCCACAGGGGCGTGGTGGCGTCGCGTTCCGCGTCGTACTTCGTGAGCAGGTGGTCGACGACGCGCTGCGGGTCGACGCTGTCGGCGTAGTAGACGCGCAGCGCGTGCTCGATCACCGTGCGGGCGCTCACTCGGCACCACCCTCACGGGCGGCGCGGATCCGGGCGTCGTGGCTCTCCTGCTCGACCCGGGCGACGTGCTCGGCCATGTCGAGGGCGTCGTCGAGGCTGTACACGAACGTCGCGGCACGGCCCACGTCGGTGACGTACTGCCACCGGTCGTCGGCCCACGCCTGCAGCCCGACCAACGCGCCGTCCGTGACGGCCCACCGGTCCGAGCCGGACGACTCGCGCTGTACGACGAGTTCGGCGTACCCGCCGAGCCCTTCGGGCAGCGGCACCCGGAACTCGGTCGCGAGCGCGAGCTGCGTGGCGATGTGCTTCACGTACTGCGCGCAGATCCACCCCTCGTCGCCGTCGAGGTCCCACCGGTCCGGGTCGGGCATCGTGGCGAGCACGTCGTCGGCGAGCCTGCGGTACGCCTGCGCGTCGAGTACGAGCGTCGACGGGTTCAGGTCGTCGCCGAGAACCTCGCGCCGGGTGCGCTTTGATGCCTCGTCCTCGACCCGGTCGAGCAGTTCATCGAGGGTGTCGCCGCCGAGGTGCGCACTGTCGGCGTACTCGTACAGCTCGTCGCGGGCGCTCATGCGGGCTCACCCGCCTCGGCACCGTCCTCGTGCCCGGCGACCTTCCACTGCTTCGCAGCCCGGTCCCACACCACCGACCACGCGTTCCGGTCCGTCAGCGTGCCGTCGAGGTCGATCCCGATCGACATGCCGACCGACTCGGCAGCGTTGAGAGCGGAGGCGATGTCTTCCCAGTACGCCCGCTCAGTGCGCGGCACGAACGGCTCGGCAACCGGACCGCACAGCGACCGCAGCTCGGCGAGGGCACTCACGGCGGCGGCACCGTCCAGCCGAACGGACACGGACACCGGCGGCTCGTCGCCGAATTCGACGATCCCGATCGTCGTCTGCAGCGCGTCGTGCGCGACCTTGATCACGTCGCCGCTCGCGTCGGTGCACTCGAACGGCTTCCCGTTCTCGACCGCGTCGGCCATGCGGCGGCCCTCGTCGAGGGTCAGCCATGCGGTCACGCGGTCGCCGCCGAAGTCGTAGCCGTTGAGCGCGACGATCAAGCGGGTGACGCCCTCGCGGATCTCGGCGACTTCGAGCTGCAGCTCGACCATGGCGTCGGTGTCGCGGTAGGTGTACGGCGCGTCGCTCATGCCGCACCGCCCTCGGCCGGGATCCCACGCTCGGCACGGAACTCGTCGATCGACCGGTCGCAGCAGGTCGGCTCGCCCTCGACGCTGTGCTCGTCGATCCGCATCCGCGGGTCGGCCGCCTGCTCGGCGGTCAGTTCCTCCCACGGGCGACGGCAGTACGAGCACATGTGCGTCTCGGTGCACGTCACCTCAACCTCGGCGACGTGCGGGCGGTGCCGCAGCTCGGCGGCGATCTCCTCGCAGCGACGCCGGTAGTCGCCCTCGATGTCGCGGCTGATCAGTCGGTCGCTCATGGACAGGGCGCCGAACCCGAGGTTGCCGAGACGACGCGGCAGCACCGCGACCGTGATCGGCCCCTCAACGGCGATGAACTCGGCAATCTCGTCGAGCCCGGTCAGCCCGAGGTCGGCGGGACGGCGCGGCTTGAGAGTGACCATCACGCGCCACTCGTCGCGATGCGTCTTCTTCACGCGGCCGCACCACCCTCGGCGGCCTGCAGCGCGGCCACGACGGGCGCGGCAAGCTGCTCGACGTGGCCCGCCAGCGCAAGCGCCTGCAGCCCGTACACCGGCATCTTCGTACCGGCCACGGCGACCAGGTCGGCGACGAGTTCCTCGAACGGCAGCGACCGCTCGGGCTGGTGCGGGTCCTGCGGCTGCATGTCCTGCAGCGCGTCGAACCGGTCGGCGTACGTGTCGTCGTTCAGCAGCGCGGCGACGACGTCGTGCACGACGTGCTCGACGAACGCGCCGACGTCGAGCGTGACACCGGTCGGGATCGGCTCGACCGTGATACGGAACGGCCCGGTCACGGGCGTGTGGTTGGTCATCGGGTCCCCCCAGCAAGGGTCAGGAGGATCGCGGCGAGCATCAGCAGCCCGGCGACGATCAAGTTCTCGGCGGTGGCGATGTCCTCGATCACGAGCGCACCGCCCGTCCGTACACCGCGGCGTTCCGCTCGCTGTACATGGCGGGCACCCCGTAGCCGACGAGCCGGGCCCGGACGCCGAGGTACGTGCAGTGCACGACCATCGCCGCTCCGGTCGACCGCCCGCGGGCGTCACCGATGCCCAGGCGGTCCAGCCACTGCTTCCAGTCGGCCAGCGACCGCGGGTGCACGACGAACTTCACCTCGCCGCCGGCCGCCTCGACCTCGGGGGCACCGGGCAGGTCCGTGACGAGGGCCTGCGCGTCGTCGGCGATCTTCTTCGCGCGGCGGCAGTCGGCGAGCGCGGCCACGGCGGCCGGGGACGCAGCCGGACGGTTGCGGCCGGGCGCCTCGAACGGGTCGGCCGGCGCGGCGGCGAGCAGCCCCTGCTCGTCGAGCAGCCGGGCCGCCTCGTACGCGGGGTCGGTCGTCGTGCCGTGGACGAGCGCGGCGGCGATGATGCGGGCGGCCCGCTCGATCTGCTCGTTCGTCATGACGCCACCGGCCCACGGAACTGCTCGGGAACCCACTCGTCGGTGACGAACACGGCGTGCACGCGGATGCGGACCGTCGAGCCGTCGCCGCGGCGGGGCGTCTCGGTACGCAGCGTCCACAGCGACGCACCGTCGAGCGCCGGGGCCCGGTTCACGGTGCCGCCGAGGGCGTGCATCCACTGCGCGAACTGCTCGGACCCGGCGACGACGACGTGCACGCCGTCCTCGCGGGCGATCGGCTCGCGGGCGGTCGGCAGGTCGAGGAAGTCGATCGTCGCCTCGACTGCCGGGATCTGCGGGTCGGTGCGCTGCAACAGCGCCTTACGGAGAGGGATAGGCTTGCCGCTCACGGCGTCGCCTCTCTTTCTGTCCTCGCGGGATGGAGTGGGGCGGTGCCCCTGGGGTCGTTCCGCTGCTTGGCCGTTGCGGGACGGCCCCTTTGCTGTGCTGCTAGGCGGCGGCCGGCTGCTCGCCGGTCTCCGCGCGGCGACGGCGCACGATTTCGGCCTCGATGGCCTCGACGGAGCCGAGCCGGTGGCCGGGGTAGTACGCGGCCTCGGCCGCCTCCCTCGGCGTCCGCGCGGCGCGCTCGGCGACGGCGTCGACCAGGGCGTCAGCCGCAGCTCGCACGGCGCGGGCCCGGTCCAGCGACTGAGCGGCGCTCATGCCGCCGCTGCCTTCACGCGCCGGCGGACGGGCCGCGGGTTCCTGCGCGTCGTGGTGACCGCGCGGAACTCGAACAGCTCGTCGAAGCGGGCGCCGTACGTGCTGCAGATCCGGGCGATCGCCATGGGACTGGCCGGCCCACCGTTGCGCAGCCGGTGCAGCACCCCGACGCTGAGTCCGGTCGCTGCCGTCTGCTGCTCGTAGGTGGTGTGGCCCTGGGCGCTGGTCACCGCCTCGAAGGCCGTGACGTTGAGCACGATGGTGTCCATCGGCTTCCTTCCATCAGTGGAAGTTCCGTTGATGGAAGGAAGCTAGCACGTTCCTTCCGATGGTGGAAGTTCCAGCGCCGGAAGGAACTCCGGTGTACATTCCACTTACGGAAACCGGACGTGTGTTCGAGCATGCGACCGGACGTGCGACAACGGCGGAAGGTTGTACGGCAATGGCCTTGACCTGCGGTTCCGCTACTGGAAGTTTGGCAAGACCTGCTTCCAGTAGCGGTAGCCTGCGCGCATGCGGAGACGAGATGACGATCACGAGACCGGCGGGGACGTCGCACAGCGCCCTGACTGGCTGCCGTGGCTTACCGGTGTACTGACCGACAAGGGATACGACCTTGACCGGCGCGGCGGCCGCAAGCAGCTCGCCGACGACACCGGGCTCGCAGGCGGCATGATCAGTCGCCTACTGGCCGGCGAATCCATGTCCTACGAGACGCTACTTACTTTCTCCCGGGGCACAGGCATTCCCATTTCGGACTTGTTGGTCAGGAGTGGCAAGGCGTCAGCGGACGATTTTTCGCAGCCCGGATCAAAAACCGGTCAAGCTGCGGTATTGTCCCGAAAGCGCTTGACTCCCGAGGAAGTCGCAAAGGCTGCTGGCGTGCCCGAGGAAGACCGAGCGTGGTTCGCGACCATGGTCAGAAGAATGCGGAAACAAAGCACAACAGGAGACGGCGGCAGCTCGGCGGGGGGTGCTGCGGCGGAGGGGTGAGCAATGCGGGATCGGCAGACAGTCGAAGTTCTGGCCAAAGCTTGCGCTGCTGTGGGGGCGGTGCTGGCCGCGTACGGAACCCTCGTCGACCGAACAGCTCTCTTCCGGGTTGGCCTGCTGATCCTGTTGATATCCATCGCCGTCAGCCTGCACCGGACCTGCCGCACCAGCGTGCGGCAGGTCATCACCCATCAGGCACGCGTCAGCGGCCTGACGCAGCAGGAGCGGCAGCAGTGGACCGAACTGGGCTGGAACGCCGCCCGGATCGACGCCATGACGGACCACGCCGAGGGCGCGCAAGGTGCGGAAATCGTAGCCCTTCCAACCCCTCCCGATGCCCCTCCAATGCGTCGAAACGGGAGCGCATAAAAAGTAGGGGGTTTGGTGTCTGTAATTAGGGGCACACGGAATGGTTTCCCGACGCTGCATTCTGCCGCGAAAACGCCGGAGCTGATTCCCGTTATCGGGTACGCCCGCGTCTCCACGTGGCGCGAGGAAATGATCAGCGTCGACATTCAGAAGAGCGTCGTCGAGGACGCGGCAGCCCGGAAGAACCGGTACGTCGCCGAGTGGATCGTCGACGACGACGCCACGGGCAGGAACTTCAAGCGCAAGGTGATGCGCGGCATTGAGATCGTCGAGGACCCGCAGCGACCGGAACGCGAGCTGTGGTCGTGGAAGTTCTCGCGGTTCGGCCGCAACCGGCACGGCGTCGCCATCAACCTCGCCCGGATCGAGAGCGTCGGCGGCGAGCTGATCAGCGCAACCGAGGAAGTCGACGCGAAGACCGCGGTCGGCCGCTTCACCCGCGGCATGCTCCTGGAGATCGCCGCGTTCGAATCGGACCGCGCCGGCGAGCAGTGGAAGGAGACGCACGAGTTGCGTCGCAGCCTGGGCCTGCCCGCCACCGGCGGGAAGCGGTTCGGGTACAAGTGGCACCCGCGGGTCCTCCCTGACGGCGAGGGCGGGTGGCGCACCCAAGACGAGTGGTACGAGGTGATCGCCAAGCACGCCGAACCGGCACACGAGGCAGTGGAGCGGTACAACGCGGGCAAGACCGGGTACGGCAACATCGCCCGATGGTGGAACGACCTCGGACTGCTCAACACCCGCGGCGCCCCGTGGCAGGACCAGACCGTCAAGTGGTACATGGACAGCGGGTTCCCGGCCGGCCTGCTCGTCGTGCACAAGCCAGACAGCGGGTGCCCCAACCCGGCCCGCTGCCAGAAACGCGACCACTACGACTACCGGCCCGCCGAGCATGAGGCCATCTGGGACGGCGACGAGTGGGACAACTACCGGGACCGTCGGGAGTCCCGCCGGGTGACGCCGGCGCGGGCGCTCAACCCGGTGTACCCGCTCGCAGGACTACCGAAGTGCGGCATCTGCTTCTCCGACCACCCCAAACGCGCAGCCGCACGTATCCACCAGAAGAACAAAGAGAACCCCGGCTACGCCTACCGGTGCGGACCGCGTTCCCGGGGCCTGGTCGACCACGAGCCGGTGTGGGTCCGTCGAGCCCTGGTCGAAGAAGAGGTGCACCGTTGGCTCGGAGGCGTCCGGGAGGAGATCGACGCGATCATCTCCGGGCGGATCGTGCTGCCGAAGCCGCGGATCGCCCCGGACGTCACGAAGAAACGGAAGCGGCTCGAACGGGAGATCGCGAAACTGCAGGGCGCCCTCGACCGGGCTACGAAGGGGCTGAGCATGGGGGACATCCCGCGGGACTCGTACCTGCGGACCCGGGACAGCCTGAACGGCGACATCGCGGCCAAGCAGAAGGAACTCGACGCACTCGGGCCCGAGCAGCCGGCCGAGCCGCCGAGCCCGGTGCCGCACCGCGAGACGATCCTCGGTCTGATCGCCGAGTGGGACACGATCAGCGTCGCGTCGAAGCGGCTCGCCCTCGCCAAGCTGATCCGGCGGGTCGAGTTGTGGCCGGGTGACCGGGTCGAGGTGATCCCGGTGTGGGCGCCGCCGGATCCCGAGTAGCTTCGGGGTGTGCTTTGCCATAAACATCAGTCGACCACTACGGCCCCGACGACATCGCCGACGAACCCGGCATGCAGGTGCCGCCGCACCCGCACATGGGCCTGCAGACGGTGAGCTGGCTGCACGAGGGCGAGGTCCTGCACCGCGACTCCACCGGCAGTCTGCAGACCATCCGCCCGCGTCAGCTCGGCCTGATGACCTCCGGCCGGGCGATCAGCCACTCGGAGGAGAGCCCGCGCGAGCACGCCCGGCTCCTGCACGGCGCCCAGCTCTGGGTGGCCCTCCCGGACGCCCACCGCCACACCGACCCGCACTTCGAGTTCCACGCCGAACTGCCCCGGGTCACCGCCCCCGGCCTGACGGCCACCGTCCTCCTGGGCACCCTCGACACGGCCACCTCACCGGGCACGACGTACACCCCTCTGGTCGGCGCCGATCTGACCCTGGCCGCCGGCACGGACGTACGCCTGCCCCTGGAACGGGACTTCGAGTACGCCGTACTGGCCATGAGCGGCGAGGCCCACGTCGACGGCGTCCCCCTGGTGCCGGGCTCGATGCTCTACCTCGGCTGCGGCCGCGACGAGCTGCCCCTGCGGGCCGACTCGGACGCGGGCCTGATGCTCCTGGGGGGCGAGCCGTTCGAGGAGGAACTGATCATGTTCTGGAACTGGATCGGGCGCTCCCAGGAGGAGATCGAACAGGCCCGCCGGGACTGGATGGAAGGGACACGGTTCGGCGAAGTGAAGGGCTACGACGGTGCTCCACTGCCCGCGCCGTCACTGCCGACGGTGCCGCTGAAACCGCGGGGGAGAGTGCGCTGACCTGCGGTAATGCGTCCGTTTTGCTGATCGCTGGGCATGAGCGGTTAGCAATTCTCACTACTCTCGGTCCACCTGCCGGAAAGCGCCTGAACAGCTCGCCGGCCTCATGTCGAAGTGGTTGGCGATTCCACGGTGTGGCTGTCTGTGGGCAGCTCCGGCAGGACACTTGGTAACTCAGGGGCGTCTGTGAATCAACGGCCGTTTCCGGCCGATCCCGCCCGGCTCCGCCCGCCGGCCAACCGCTGCCTGTCCGGGGTTCCGCCGTATTCTGGTCGGATCGGTTCCCCTCGGAACGAGAACCGTGCCACGTGCGAGTGCCTGGTCTGCGACCGGCCAGGGGCAACGGTCGCGGGCCAGGTCCCGCTGAGACGGCTGGTCCGTACAGCCGACGACTTCATGCCACGGCCGTCCCCTGCGGGAGCCGGCTGCGCCTCTTCCAAGGTTTCTGGTCGCCTTGCGGCGCGGGGCGGCTCCGACATCGCCTTCAGTACGCCGAACGCCTCGTCCGGCAGATCCGACGCGGCGGGGGACTCGCTACTTTGTGGCCCCTTGGGCAAAGCCGTTGTAGATGTAGCGCTGGAGGAACAGGAAGACCACCAGCGTCGGCACGATGACGAGGACGGCTCCCGCGGAGATGTTCTCCCAGTGCGCCCCGAACGGCCCTTTGAACCGGAACAGGGCCGTCGACATGGTTCCGAGATCCTCGGCGGGCATGTAGAGGAAGGGGATGTAGAAGTCGTTGTACGTGGTGATGCCCTTGATGATGACCACGGTCGCGATGGCCGGTTTGAGCAGCGGGAAGATGATTTTCCGGTAGATGGTGAAGGAGTTGGCGCCGTCGAGCCGCGCGGCCTCGTCGAGGGACTTCGGGATCCCGCGGATGAACTGCAGGAAGATGTAGATGGCCACGATGTCCGTGCCCATGTACAGCAGGATCGGGGCCCAGCGGGTGTTGAACAGCCCGAAGCTGTTGACCACCTGGAAGGTGGCCACCTGCGTCGTCACGGCCGGCACCAGCGTGGCGATCAGGAAGAGTGCCATGACGAGCTTCTTGAAGCGGAAGTCGAAGCGGTCGATCGCGTACGCGGTCATCGAGCCGATGATCACCGTGCCGGTGATGGAGAACAGCAGGATGAAGGCCGTGTTGCCGAAAGCCTGCAGCATGTGGCCGTCGTTGAAGGCCGTGGCGTAGTTGGAGAAGTTGAGCCAGTCGTCCGGCAGGGCCAGCGCGCCCTGGCCGTCGGAGATCTCTCCGTAGGACTTCAGAGAGGTCAGGAAGACCACGGCGAGCGGCAGCAGCACCACGAGCGAGGCGACGACCAGCGACAGGTACGTCAGGGCCGTGCTGACGCGCGGGCGGCGGCGCGCCCGATCCTGCGCGCGGCGGGCCGGGGCGGTGAGGGTCATACGAGGTCCACCTTCTCGTCGGGTACGAGGCGGCGCTGGATCCAGGTGATCACCAGGATGATCGCCAGCAGCACCACCGCGCAGGCCGAGGCCAGGCCGGTCTTGTTGAACTGGAAGGCGAACTTCACCGTCTGGATGACGAACGTCGAGGTCTCCGTCGCGCCGCCGGTCATGATGTACGGGATCTCGAAGACGGAGAGCGAGCCGGAGATCGCCAGGATGACGCTCAGGCTCAGCACCGGCCGGATGCTCGGCGCGACGATGTGCCGGAACTGCTTCCAGCGGCCGGCGCCGTCCAGTTGGGCGGCCTCGTACAGTTCGCCGGGGATCGACTGGATCGCGCCGAGGAACAGCACGAAGTTCAGGCCGGTGAAGCGCCACACGGACACCCCGGCCATGGAGGTGTTGGCCGACTCCGGAGTGCCCAGCCAGGCGTGGTCGGTGCCGACGCCGAACCAGGACAGGACCGAGTCGAGCGTGCCGCCGTCCTGGAAGAAGTACAGGAAGACGAAGCCGATCGCGACACCGTTGATCAGGTACGGGAAGAACAGGATGCCCTTGAACAGGTTCCTGAAGCGCAGGTCGAAGCTGAGGACGGCCGCGAAGTACAGGGCGATGACGATCTGTACGACGGATGCCGCGAGGTAGTAGAAGCTCACCGCGAACACCCGGAACAGCTCGGGCCGGGTGAAGATCTCGGTGTAGTTCTCCGTGCCGACGTAGTTTCGGGTGGGGCTGATGCCGTCCCAGTCGGTGAAGCTGTAGTAGATCATGTTGCCCACCGGCACGTAGGTGAACGTGATCAGCAGGGCGAGGGGGGCCAGCAGGAACAGCCACGGGGTGAGCTTGCGCAGCGGCCGGTCGCGCCACGAGGCGCCGGCCCGCGCGCGATGCCGGGTGGGTTGCTTGCCGGTCGGGCCCGTCCCAACGGCCGGGGCGGGCGGTGAAGCGGTGGAAGCGGTTCGGGTCATTGCGGAGCCAGGGCCTTTCGTCGTCCGCTGAGGCACCGTGCGCCGAGTCCCGTTCTCGGGGGAGGCGGGGAGGGGACCCGGCGGGTGCGGGGTTCAGACGGGTGCCGGGGTCAGGGGGCGACGGTCTGCCTGGCCTCGGACCAGCGCTTGTTCAGGTCCTCGAAGTAGCCGTCGAGGCTCCCGTCCGTGGCGCCGCGGGCGATGTCGATGAGCTTCTTGCGGTAGTCGGGCTTGTTGAGTCCGATCTCGGAGGCGTTGTCGATGGCGTCGACCTCGGCCGTCCGCGCCGCGGAACGCTCAATCATCTTGACATCGTTGTCAACATAGTCTTTGAGGGTCTCCGGCATCCCCTCGGCCTTCAGGGCCGAGACAGCGCCCTCCTTGGCCGCGTACCCGGACTTCTCGGTGAACCAGTCGATCCACGCCCGCGCGGCTTCCTTGTGGTCGGAGTGGATGTTGACGGCCTGCTGGTAGTCGGAGACCAGGGTGGAGCAGAACTTGCCGTCCTTCTGGTACGGGAGGGGCATGAAGCCGATGTCGTCGGGGTTCTGGCCGGCCTTCTCGGCCGCGTCCCGCATCTGGTTGATGGCCCATGAGCCGAGCACCATGCTGCCCACCTTGCCCTTGGCCAGGAGGGTCTTGGAGCTCTCCCAGTTGGTGGTGGCCGGGTCCTTCTCCGACAGCTTCTCGTGGACGATGTCGTGGAGCAGGGTGTCGAGGGCGTCGAGGTCGTTGCCCTCGGCCCACGGCTTGTCCATGTCGGCGAGCTTGTCGTGGCCCCGGGTGTCGCAGCTGACGGAGCCGACACTGTTGGTCCAGGGGCTCTCCAGCGGCCAGCCGTCCTTGAAGTTGGTGTAGTACGGGGTCGCGCCGGTCTTGTCCCTGACGGCCTTGAGGTCGTCGAGGAACTGCTCGGTCGTCGTCGGCCAGTCGGTGATCCCGGCCTTCTTCCACAGCGCCTTGTTGTAGACCAGGCCGTTCGCGGTTCCGAAGGTGGCGATGCCGTAGGTCTTGCCCTCGACATCGGTCTTGTCGGTGAAACGGTAGGTGGGCTTCATCGACGAGGTCTCGCCGAGCGGCGCGAAGAACTTGGGATAGTCGCCCTTGGCGACCGCCGACGGGATGAGCAGGACGTCGCCGTAGTCCTCCGTGTTCATACGGATCTTCACCTCTCCCTCGTAGTCGGTGAGGCCCTCGAACTCGACCTTCACGTCGGGGTAGGTCTTGTTGAACTCGGCGGCGTACTTCTTCATCGTCCCGTCCTCGACGAGGTCGGTGCGATTGGTGAGCACGGTGATGTCCCCCGAGACGCCGTCCGGGTTCACCGGCGCGGCGGCGGTCTCGCCGGCGTCCGCGCTTCCCCCTCCGCTGCACCCCGCAACGGTCAGCATCGCGGTGGCAAGCAGTGCGACGCTCAGCGTCCTCTTCCCCATGTGCCCAGCTCCTTTCCAAGGATTACGGCTCGGGCTCCGGTGGTGGTTGACGGCGACTATGTCAGGCGCTCGTGAACCGGTAAAGCTTTCCAAACCTCCGCGATACTCAATCGTTACCTGAGGTGAGAGGGTCAGCCGGGCTATTGATGCGCCAACTGCGCTTCGGTATGGACACCTGTCAAGGGAAGAGGGCTAGACCGGTTCACTTCTGTGGGGTTAGGTTGAGCCGCGTTGATACGACATCGGGCCCGTCCCGCCGAAGGAGCCGTACATGAAGGAAGTCCTCCCGCTCGCCGAGGGCTGGAGCCTGAGCCACAGCGACAACCCGCTGCCCGCCCAGGTCCCCGGCTGCGTCCACACCGACCTGCTCGCCGCCGGCCTGATCCCGGACCCCTTCCTCGGCGTCAACGAGCCCGCCGTCGCCTGGGTCGGACAGCGGGCCTGGACCTACGTCCGCGACCTGCCGGCCTCCGACACCGCAGGGGAGGGGCACGAGCGGACCGACCTGGTCTTCGACGGACTCGACACCGCCGCGACCATCACGCTGGACGGCCGGGAGGTGGGCCGCACCCGGAACATGCACCGGCGTTACCGCTTCGACGTCACCGGCCGCCACGGGCGCCTGGAGGTGGACTTCGCCTCCGCCTACGACGAGGCGGCCTCGGTGCGGGCACTGACGGGGGAGCGCCCCAACGTCTACCCGGAGCCGTTCCAGTACATCCGCAAGATGGCCAGCAGCTTCGGCTGGGACTGGGGCCCGACCCTGGTGACCGCCGGCATCTGGCGCCCGGTCCGGCTGGAACGCTGGTCGACGGCCCGGCTCGCCGACGTACGCCCCCTGGTGACGGTCCACGACGGCACCGGCCGCGTCGAGGTACGCGTCGAGATCGAGCGGACCGCGCAGGGGACGGCCCGCCCGCTCGCCGTACGTGCCACCGTCGGGGACGGCCTCGCCGAGGCGCGCGGGGTGGTGGAGGGGACACACGCCGTACTGACGATGGAGGTGCCCGAAGCCGCCCTCTGGTGGCCTCGCGGATACGGTGACCAGCCCCTGTACGACCTGGAACTCGCCCTGGTCGAGGCGGCCGGCGAAGAGCGGCCCCTCGACTCCTGGCACCGGCGCATAGGCTTCCGGACCGTGGAACTGGACCGCTCGGCGGACGAGCACGGCACCGGCTTCACCCTCGTCGTCAACGGCGAACGGATCTTCGCGCGCGGGGTCAACTGGATCCCCGACGACGTGTTCCCGTCCCGGATCACCCCCGAGCGCTACCGCACCCGGCTGCGCCAGACGGCCGACGCGGGCGTGGACCTGGTGCGGATATGGGGTGGCGGCATCTATGAGGACGACGCCTTCTACGACGCCTGCGACGAGCTGGGTCTCATGGTCTGGCAGGACTTCCTCTTCGCCTGCGCCGCCTATCCCGAGGAGCAGCCGCTGCGCGGCGAGGTCGAGGCCGAGGCTCGCGACAACGTTGTCCGGCTGATGCCGCACCCCTCGCTCGTGCTGTGGAACGGCAACAACGAGAACCTCTGGGGCTTCCGCGACTGGGACTGGGAGCCCGAGCTGCGCGGCGACTCCTGGGGCGGTGGCTACTACCTGGACCTGCTTCCACGGATCGTCGCCGAACTCGACCCCACCCGCCCCTACACGGCGGGCAGCCCCTGGTCCGGCTCCTGGGACCACCACCCCAACGACCCGGCCCACGGCACTCACCACTCGTGGGAGGTCTGGAACCGCCGGGACTACGCCGAATACCGCGACTCGGTGCCGCGCTTCGTGTCGGAGTTCGGCTGGCAGGCGCCGCCCGCGATGGCGACCCTGCGGCGCGCGCTGCCCGGCGAACGGCTCGCGCCCGACTCGCCCGGCATGCTGCACCACCAGAAGGCGGAGGACGGCAACGGCAAGCTGAACCGGGGCGTGGAGCGCCACTTCGTGCTGCCCGAGGGCGACTTCGACCGCTGGCACTACCTCACCCAGGTCGTGCAGGCCCGCGCGATCGCCACCGGGATCGAGCACTGGCGTTCGCACTGGCCCGTGTGCGCGGGCACGATCGTCTGGCAGATCAACGACTGCTGGCCGGTCAGCTCCTGGGCGGCCATCGACGGCGACGGCCGGCTCAAGCCGCTGTACCACGAGCTGCGCCGGGTCTACGCGGACCGGCTCCTCACGCTCCAGCCGGGCGACGGTGACGACGGCCTCCCCGTCCTCGCCGCCGTCAACCAGTCCGCCGAGCCCTGGCAGGCGCGCATCAGACTGCGACGCCTGCGGGCGGACGGCTCCGAGGTGGCCGAGCATGTGATCGACGTGACCGTCGCGGCCCGCGCGGTGCACCGCCGGACCGTGCCGCAGGACCTGGCCCCCGCCCAGGGGTCCGCCAAGGAGTTCCTCGTCGCGGACAGCGAGGACCTGCGCAGCGTGTACCTGCCCGTGACGGACCGCGAGTTCGCCTACCCGGTCCCGCACTACGACGTGGCCGTGGAGTCCCCGATGGGTGCCGGGACGGGTAATGTCGAGGTCGTGGTAACCGCACACACCCTCGTACGCGACCTCCTCCTGCAGGCCGACCGGCTCGGACCGGCCGCGGTCTGCGACACCGGACTGCGCACCCTCCTCCCCGGCGAACAACTCCGCCTGAGGGTCACGGGCGCTGCCGACACCGGGGCCAATGCCGTCCGCGCGGCGCTGTTCTGCGTGGAACCGGCGTGAGCGCACCGTCGGTACGCGTCACCATCAAGGACGTCGCCGCGGCCGCCGGCGTGTCCAAGGGTGCCGTGTCCCTGGCGTTCAACGACAAGCCGGGGGTGTCCGACGCCACCCGGGAGCGGATCTTCGCGGCGGCCCGGCAACTGGGCTGGGCTCCGAACTCCTCGGCCCGCAGCCTGTCGCGCCAGTCCGTCGACACCGTCGGCCTGGCGATCTGCCGGCCCGCCCGGCTGCTCGGCCTGGAGCCGTTCTACATGGAGTTCGTCTCCGGCATCGAGAGCGTGCTGGCCGAGCGCGACTGCTCGTTGCTGCTGCGCCTGGTCGGCTCGCTGGAGGAGGAGATCGGGTTGCAGGAACGCTGGTGGCGGGAGCGGCAGATTGGGGGCTCGATCCTGGTCGACTTCCATCACGAGGATCCACGGATCGCCCCGCTGCGGCGCATCGGCCTCCCTGCTGTGGCGGTCGGTCACCCGTCCCTCACGGGCGGATTCCCGTCGGTGTGGACCGACGACGACGCGGCCGTCGCCGAGGCGGTGCGCTACCTGGCGGTGCTGGGGCACCGGCGCATCGCGCACGTGGGCGGTCCCCGGGGGCTCGGGCACAGCGCCATCCGGACGACCGCGTTCGAACGGACCATGAGCGAACTCGGCCTCGACGGCGGACCGCACGTCGAGACGGCCTTCTCGGGCGAGGACGGCGCGCGGGCCACACGCTCCCTGCTGCTGTCCGCCGAGCGCCCCACGGCGATCCTCTACGACAACGACATCATGGCGGTCGCCGGACTCGGTGTCGCCGCCGAGATGGGTGTCTCCGTGCCGGACGACCTGTCACTGCTGGCGTGGGACGACTCCCAGCTGTGCCGGCTCACCCATCCGACGCTCTCGGCGATGAGCCACGACGTGCACGGGTTCGGTGCGCAGGTCGCGCGGGTGCTGTTCGAGGTACTGGCGGGCCACGACGTGACCTCCGGGCCCGTCGCGACGCCCTCGCTGGTACCGCGGGCGTCGACCGCACCGCCCCCGTCGTAGAGGGGCGGGCAGAGACGGTCCAGGGGCGCGGCGTCATGCCGCGCCCCTTCGCGTGTCACCGAGAGCGCCGTGGAAATGCCCCCGGACCGCGGCAGGTGCACCGGAAGTTTCACCCAAGGGCACTGCACATGGGTACTGCCCATGAGAGCGAAGAGCTGCCCCGTGAGCCGCACGGCTCCAGCAGAGTCACAAAACCGGTTAAGCGCTGGTTTCGTGAACGCGCGATGCAGCTCCGCTCCCTTCGGGGAGCTGTTGCCGGGCCGCCGCCGCCGCACCGATGAGCCCGGCGTCCCGTGCCAGAGCGGCGGGACGCACCTTGAGATCACGCACGAAGTCGAGGACCGCGAAATCGCGCAGATGGCGGCGCAGGGGCGTGAACAGCGTCTCGCCCGCCTGTGCGACACCGCCTCCGATGACCGCGACCTCGATCTCCAGCAACGCCGCGCTGCCCGCGATCGCGGCGGCCAGCGCCCGGGCCGAACGGTCGTAGGCAGCCAGGGCACGCTCGTCGCCCTCGCGTGCGGACGCGGCGACCGCGGCGGCCGAGGGCTGCGAACCCGGCCCCGGCGACCAGCCCGTCTGCACGGCGTAACGGGTGATGGCGGTCCCACTGGCGTACCCCTCGACACATCCCCGCGCCCCGCAGGCGCAGGGCGGTCCGTCGATGCCGACGGAGATGTGGCCTATGTGCCCGGCGTTGCCCGAAGGGCCGGGATGCAGTCGGCCGCCCAGGACGTATCCGCCCCCGACGCCCGTCGAGACGACCATGCACAGGGCGTTGTTCACGCCCCGAGCAGCCCCCAGCCAGTGTTCGGCGGCGGCCATGGCCACGGCGTCCCCGAGCAGGACCGGTTCGAGACCGGTGAGGAGCAGCGGATGGGCGCGCACACTCTCGACGAGGGGGAAGTCCCGCCAGGCGGGAATGTTCACGGGGCTGACCGTGCCGGCCGCTGTGTCGACGGGGCCTGCGCTGGCGATGCCCACACCACGCACGGTGCCCCAGGCGGGGGCGGCCGACAGGGTGTCGATCACGGCGTCGATCGTCCGTGCCATGCGTTGGGCGGACTCCCGCGCGGGTGTGGGGAGTTCGGCTCGGTGGACGACGGACCCCCCTTCGTCCACCAGCGCTCCCGCGATTTTGGTCCCTCCGATGTCCAGGGCGGCGTACACCGATGTGGTCCTTTCTCCAGTCGGTCACCGGAAACCTCGAAGCGTGATGTGGACGCGACGAGGAAACCGGTGATGCGACAACGTTGTCATTACAGAGAAGCGAACGAGTTCTGGGCGATCGCGCTGTGCTCGTCCGGGAGCAGGCCCACGGTGGCCACGAACAGCGTTCCTTCGCCCTCGACCAGGACGTCCTGGTCCGAGGCGGGAAGGAAGCAGGAGGCGCCGGGGCCGAGGCGCAGCGGCTCGGAGTTCCCGGTCCTCGTGCTCAGTCGGGCCGATCCGTCCGCACAGAAGGCGATGCGGGGGCCGGACGCGGGTACGAGGGGCCCGCCGGAGCCGTCGAGATCGGTCCTGTAGAGCGCGAACTCCGCCACCGGGCAGTCGTACAGCCAGGTTGAACCCGGCCCCGGGACGCTCCTCGGCACGACCACCGGCACGCGCACCGCCGGGTCGGTGATCCGTAGCAGCTCCGGCACGTTCACCTCCTTGGACGTCAGTCCCGCGCGCAGCACGTTGTCCGAGTTGGCGAGCAGTTCCAGGCCGACCCCGTACACGTAGGCGTGCAGTCCGCCCGCCGGCATGAACAGGGCGGTGCCCGGCTCCAGAACCCGGTGGTCCAGCAACAGGGAAGCCGCCAGGCCGAGGTCTTCGGGATGATGTCCTGACATGCGTTCCACCGCCGCGTACGCGGCCGCGTGAGGGTGCGCGGACCGCGCCAGGCGGCGGCTCGACGCCACGACGGCGGAAGCCAGCGGCGCGCGATCGTCCGGCGCCCGTTCGAGCAGGGCGCGCAGGGCCTCGGAGAGGGCTTGCTCACCGGTGCCGGCTCGCAGTAGTCCGATCACCGGGCGAAGGTCGTCGACCCCGAGGCTCTCCAGGAGGTTTGCGGCCTCCTCGCGGTCGCGGAATCCGGCCAGGACCTCGAAGCGGCTGAGCGCGTAGAGCAGTTCGGGCTTGGGCCAGTCGTCCGCGTAGGGGCCGTGACCGCCGCGGGCCTGCTGGGCGGCGAACGCCGAGCGGGCCTGGTCCCGGTCCGGATGCACCTGGATGGACAGCGGCTGCTCGGCGGCCAGCACCTTCAGCAGGAACGGCAGCCTGCCTCCGAACGTCCGGGCGCAGGCGCCCCCCAGCTCCCCGTCCGGATCGCCGGCCACGGCGTCCAGGAGTGTCGTGGCCCGTCCGTCGCGGGTCAGCCCCGAGGGGCCGGACGGATGCGCGCCCATCCACAACTCCGCCTCCGGCCCGGCCGACGGGGTGTCCCTCCCCTGCAGCCGGGCCAGTGCATCGCGTGAACCCCATGCGTACGGCTTGATGATCGGTTGAAGTAGATCCACGGTCGTACGTTAACCGTGTCTGAACAGATTCCGTGAGCTGCCTGGGTCCCGTTATTGAACCGGTATAGTTGGTGCGGTCGGCTTTCCTTCACACTGACGAGCAGGCTGTTCCATTCAGCGTGAAGGAGTCCGGAACGCCGTTCGTGCCGGCTTGCGAGGCGCCGCTGAACCCGAAGTTCACGGTCGCTCCGGGTGCGATGGACGTGTTGTAGCTCGAGGGGTGGGTCACGGTTACGCTGCGACCGTCCTGGACGCGGGTGGCGTTCCAGATCTGCGTGACGGACTGGCCACCGGGGAAGGTGAACGACAGCTCTCACTGGTCGACCGCCGTGCTGCCGGTGTTGTGGATCGTGACGTCCGCGTTGAAGGTGGTTCCCCAGTCCGACAGTCGGTAGTCGACCCGGCACGGTGTGCCGGCCGTGGGTGACGCGGTGGGCGTGCCGGGCGGGTCCGGCGTGGTGGTCGGCTCGGGGGTCGTCGTCGGCTCTCCGGTGGAGGGCGAGGAGGACGGGGTGCGGGTCGGGGAGGTGCGACCGCTCTTGGCGGCCATGCGGGCGGAGTGGGCACGGAACACGTCGAGTTCCGGATCGCCCTGGGTGACGCCGAACTTCCCGTCGATCTCGCGGTCCTGGTACCACCAGAAGGCGCTGCCGTCACCGCCGGCCGCCTCGAAGTCGGCGTAGATCTCGCTCCACCAGGCCGCCCGGTCGACGTTGTGGACGTTGAACTCACCCATGAAGAAGGGCTTGCCGACCTTCTCGTGCGAGTCGGCGATCCAGGCCCGGACCAGCTCCTTCGTCTCGTCCAGAGTCAGGTCGGCCCAGTACTCGGTCGGGTAGGGATGCGCCGAGGTGAAGTCCAGGTACGGTGACTGCTGGAGGTGGACGAAGGGGTTGCCCTCGTCGCCGCCGAAGCCGTACTGCGTGCCGTGTCCCTCGATTCCGGCGCCGAGCAGGTGGTTGGGGTCGATCTCCTTGACGAAGGCCCCCATCTCGTCGACCCAGGCACGCAGCGTGGTCCCCTCGACGTTCTCCTCGTCGCTCTGGCCCTCGTAGCGCGGCTCGTTCATCAGATCCCAGGCGAAGATGGTCGGGTCGTCCTTGTACTTGACACCGCTGTAGTGGTTCGTCCGGTTGAGGGCATGGCTCACGTAGTTCTTGTAGGACGTGAAGCATCCCGGGCAGCGGTCCTTGTCGAAGAACGCGGCACGGGCGGGCTGCCCACCGGACAGCCCCTCCCAGCTCAGGCGCGTGTCGATGCCGCCGTATGCCTCCCAGTAGTTCTCGAAGACCGGCATGAGGCGCAGCCCGTGCGACCTGGCGGACTCGATGACGTAGTCGAAGAGCGCGAACTGCTGCTCGTCGTAGACGCCCTCGGACTTCTCGAAGCCGTGCCAGCTCTCGTGGCTGAACATCCACAGCCTCACGACGTCGACACCGCCGTCACGCATGCGTGCCATGTGGGCGTCGATGCGTTCCTTGTCCATGTACTGCGACTCGGTGTCGCCGGAACCCGACCCGAAGGTGAACAGGTCGTAGGCGTTGGCGCCGGCGACGTAGTACTCCTCGCCGTCGAGGCAGAAGCGGATCCCGCAGCGCGTGACGAAGGAGTCCTCGGTGGCGGCCGAGGCCGGGGGCGGGCGCATGAGCGACAGACACGCGCCCGCCAACGCGGCCACGAGCAGGAGCATCAGAAGCGTCACATACCGTCTGGATGAGGGGAGGGGGTGAGCATGCATAGCGGCTCCCTCGTTCGGAGGTGACTTGCATGTACCGGTTAACCAGGGAGGAACGTAGGGGCGTCTACTTCGACTGTCAATCAATCGCGCAGAGTGTGTTCTTGCAGGTAACTGCCCACTCTTGAACGTCTCTTGGCGCTGGGCAGAGCGTTTAGCGGTTTAGTGCGCCGGGGCTTCTCGACTTGCTGAGGCGAATCTTGAACCGTCTATTGACATGGATGGAACATCCGGTGCCTCATGGTGTGGCGCTGGGCGGTCCGCAGCCCCCTCCGGCTGCCTCGTCGTCCCCGTCACACCGCTTGTCCGGCGCCTGCTCCGCAACCCCCGACGCCTGTGAGGGTCTGCGCCGGGCGGCACCTTCGCCGTCTGACATCGTTGTCATCCGCATGCCCCGACACCGCGCGTCCAGCGCACCCGCTCAGGAGCCGTCACCCCGTCCCACTCACCCCCGAGGAGACACATGCGAAAGCCAGGAAGCACACTCATCACGACGGCGGGGATGGCGTTCGCCGCCGTCCTCGGCCTGCTGCTCTCACTCGCCGGGCCGTCAACCGGCAAGGCGGAGGCGGCGGACGGCGGTATCCACGTCAGCGACGGACGCGTCGTCGAGGGCAACGGCAACGCATTCGTCATGCGCGGCGTCAACCACGCCTACACCTGGTACCCCGACCAGACCAGCTCCATCGCCGACATCGCGGCCAAGGGTGCCAACACCGTCCGCGTCGTGCTCGGCAGTGGCGGCCGCTGGACGAAGACGAACGCCTCCCAAGTCTCCACACTCATCGAGCAGTGCAAGGAGAACAAGGTCATCTGCGTCCTGGAGGTGCACGACACCACCGGCTACGGCGAGGACGGCGCCGCGACCAGCCTGGACCAGGCGGCCGACTACTGGATCAGCGTGAAGAGCGCGCTGGAGGGCCAGGAGGACTACGTCGTCGTCAACATCGGCAACGAACCCTTCGGCAACACGAACTACACCGCGTGGACCGACGCCACCAAGGCGGCCATCACCAAGCTCCGCGACGCCGGCATCGACCACGCCCTCATGGTCGACGCACCCAACTGGGGCCAGGACTGGTCCGGCACGATGCGGTCCGACGCGGCCTCGGTCTTCGCCTCCGATCCCGACCGCAACACCGTCTTCTCCATCCACATGTACGGGGTCTACGACACCGCCGCCGAGGTACAGGACTACCTCAACGCCTTCGTCGGCAACGGACTCCCCATCGTCGTCGGCGAGTTCGGCGACCAGCACAGCGACGGCAACCCCGACGAGGACGCCATCATGGCGACGGCCCAGTCCCTCGGTGTGGGCTACATCGGCTGGTCCTGGAGCGGCAACGGCAGCGGGGTCGAGTACCTCGACATGGTCAACGGCTTCGACCCGAACTCGCTGACCAACTGGGGCGACCGCTTCTTCAACGGCAGCAACGGCATCGCCGCCACGTCCAAGACGGCCACCGTCTACGGCGGTGGTGACGACGGTGGCGGTGACGACGGCAGCACGGGCGGCACCGCTCCCAACGGCTACCCCTACTGCGTGAACGGCAGCGCCTCGGATCCCGACGGTGACGGGTGGGGCTGGGAGAACAGCCGGTCCTGTGTCGTCCGGGGTGGCGCGGCGGATCGCTGACCGGCGGATGCGGTAGTGCCCCGCCCAGGGGAAGTCCCAGGGGCGGGGCATTCGGCCGTACGCCGACGTCAGGCGTTGGCCACGGACGTGAGGATCCGAATTCGGGCCGCCTGGGTGCCGCTTCGTACAGCGCGACCAGGAGCTCCAGAAACGGATCACGGCCGGCCGCGCAGGTGTCCCGCTGCTCCGCCACCCGAAGGTGCAGGGCCGCGCAAGGATGAACGTGCGGGGTTTGAGAGGCGCAGAGATTCAGAGTTCGTCAGTCTGCGGCTCGTCGGTCGAGGTCACAGGTGGGTGGTAGACCCCACTGGAAAGGCTGGCGGAGCCTCGTCGTAGATGGAATATGAGTGGTGCTGCGTCCGGTGCAGGCATCGCTACACTCCGGATCCCCGCTTTCGAGTACGCGGAGCAGGGACGCCGTAACGACACGCGTCTTACGGCCGATGCGGGCTACTCGGAGTCTCTTCGCTCTTCGTGGGCATTCGGAGTTCCTGGTCATGCCCCTTCTTGTGGTGTAGGCGATCAGTCGTCTGATGCGGCGGGCAGGACGATCGTGTCGTCGGGATAGAGGGCGTCCATGCTCTCGTTGGAGAGGTAGCGGCGAGGAAAGGCGATCCATTCGTCGTGGAGTTCGGCGAGGACCGCGGTGGCCAGGCGGAGGACGGCGGCCGGGTTCGGGAAGACCTGGACGACATCGGTGCGGCGTTCGATCTCCCGGGTTCAGTCGCTCGAGCGGGTTCGTGGACTGGGCCAGCCCGGCACCAACCTGCTGTACTGGCTGAACCGCCGCCCCGCCCGGCTCACCGCGCTGCGCGCCCTGGCAGCCGGAAGCGGCCCGGTCACGCATGCCACCGTGGACAGCCTGCGGCCGGCCAAGGTGGCCGACAACCTCCGCATGCACCTGGTCGCCGGCGGTGCCCTGCCCGCGCGCGACGAACAACTCGCTGGCCTCGAACGCTGGCTTGCGACACGGACCGCACAGGTCTGTGCCCCGGGGAGCCGCAAGGTGCTCCAGGCGTACGTCACCTGGCACCTGCTGCGGCGCCTCCGTCGCTTCTCCCGACGCCGCCTGGTCAGCCAGGCACAAGCGCATGGCGTCCGCGCCCACGTCACCCAGTCATCCGGCTGCTCAACTGGCTCCACACCCAGGACGTCGCCCTCAGCGCATGCACCCAGGACCTTCTGGACGCCTGGCCGGACGACTACCCCGCCCGCGGCCCGCGCGTACACGGCTTCCTTGCCTGGAGCAGCCGCAACGGCCATACCCGCCATCTGGGCGTCGACCTTCCTGCCCCCACCTTCACCGGCCAGCTCATCGCTCAGGACACGCGCTGGCAGCCGGTCAACCGGCTCATCCACGACGGCGGGGTCCCGGTGCCTGACAAGGCGGCCGGGCTTCTCGCTCTCCTCTTCGCCCAGCACCTCAGCCGCAGCCAGCTCGTCCGTCGCCTCCGAGGGCTCGGCGTCCAACCACGCATGGCTCGCAATACCTGCCCTCGTCGAGTTGGCATCCGAACTGCCCGCGGTCATGGTCAGCCGACTTCTCGGTGTCCACCAGAACACCGCCGACTCCTGGAAGCGCATCGGCGGGCAGGACAACACCTACGCCGCCGAGGGAGCCGGCCGTACCTCGCCAGGGTCGCCAACCGCCTTGCGGAAGGCTGAACGGCGTCGAGACGGCCATCGCAGGCAGACAGGCTGACGGCCGCAGAACTGGCGGGCTCTCCATCGAGCGTTACAAAGGGCATGGTCATACACCAGCAGCTCGCCCCGGTGATCTTGTAGACCAGTGGATTCCCGCCTCGCGGAACGTCGGTAGAGCGGTCTGGCTGCGCGGGGCTGGTGGTCAGTAACCGACGGTGAAGCGCTGGCGGTGGTGGCGGGGCTGCTCGATCTCGTCGAGGAGGGCAACGGCGTAGTCCTCGACGGAGATGGTGCTGTCGCCGTTCTCGTCCGTGACGAGGTCGTCCAGAGCGGTCCGGTAGACGCCGGTGCGCTCACCGGGGGCAATCGTCGCCGCAGGGCTGAGGTTGGTCCAGTCGATGTCGGTGACGGTGCGGTAGTGGTCGAGGGCGTCGCCGTGGGCGTGCATGATCTGCAGGAGGAAGCCGGGCAGGCCGGGGGCGTCCCAGACCTGCTTGCCGTCGGGAGTGCGCAGGGAGCCGGCGCCGCCGACGGTGATCAGGCGGGGGGCCCGGGCGCCGAGGGAACGCAGACCTTCGGTGAGGGCTTCGGCGGCGGGCCGGATGGTGGCGAGGTGACCGGGGCCGTCGCCGCCGCCGACAGCGCTGACAACGACGTCCTGGTCCTTCGCGGCGTCGGTGACCGACTGCGGGTCAAGGACGTCGCCCGTGGTAATGGTCAGGTCGGCGTACCGTTCGGTGATCTTCGCGGTGTCGCGGACGACCGCGGTGACGCGGTGGCCCCGGCGCAGGGCCTCGCGCACGATGGCGGAGCCGATGGTGCCATTGGCGCCGAAGACAGCGATGTTCGTCATGGGATGTCCTCCGTGGTTCGTGGTGCCGCCGTGCGGTGTGTCAGGTGAGGGGACGGGGCGCTCGTCGAGGGCGCCGGTGAGCCTGGCAGTGCTGCTGGCGTCCAGGCGGTCGACGTGGACGGGGGGTGTTCGGATGCGGGAGGGGGTAGGCGCATCGGCGGCACCTGCGCACGGCGCCGCCGATGCCTCTCGTCAGCGGGCGAGCGGTTCACGGCACGAGGACGATGCGTCCGGGCAGGCCGCCCTCGGCGAGTCGTGCGTGGGCCTCGGCCGCGGCGGTCAGGGGGTAGGTCTGGGCGACGCGGGTGAAGAGTACGCCCTGGTCGGCGAGGCGGGCCAGGCGAACGAGGAGGGCGGCCTCGGACTGGACGCTGACGGCCTCGATGCGGATGCCGCGCTCGGAGGCGGGTTCGCTGCCGGGCCACAGGCCGGCGTAAGCGCCGTCGTCGCGGACGGCGGCGAGCGCGGCGGCACCCAGGCTCGCGGTGTCCAGGACACCGTCGAAGGACGCGGGCTCGAAGGTCTCGCCACGGGCCAGGAAGTGATCGGCGCCGCGGGCTCGGACGAAGTCCTCGAAGGCCGGGTCCCCGGTCCCGGTGACCTTCAGGCCCCGCTGGTGGGCCAGTTCCACCGCGTGGGCGCCCACCCCGCCGTGCGCGCCGACGACCAGCAGGCTCTGCCCCGGGTCCAGGTCGAGCAGGTCGAGCACCTGGGAGGCGGTCGTGGCGTTCAGCGGCAGCGTGGCGGCATGGACGTCGTCGAGGGAGGCGGGGGACGCAGCGAGGATGCCGGCGTCCACGACGATGTAGTCCGCGTGAGTGCCCAGCGGCTTGTGGTGCCCGGTCACCACCGCGAAGACGCGCTCGCCCACCGTCCAGTCGGCGCCGGGGCCGACGGCATCGACCACGCCGGCCACGTCGAAGCCGAGCCCGACAGGGCCCTGTCCGCCGAAGACACCGGAGCGCATAGCTACATCCACCGGGTTGATCGCGGCAGCCTTCACCTTGACGCGCACCTGTCCTTCGCCCGGTTCAGGGAGGGGGTGCTCGGTGATCTCGACGGCTTCGGGGCCCCCGAAGCGGGAAACAGTCGCGGCGCGCATGATCATGCTCTTCCTCCAGGCTCGGGCGGGTGCCGCCCGAGCGTTGAGTAGGGGTGACGTCCTGTCTCGCGGGCGCGGGCGAGAATCCACGCGGGGTTCACGCCGGGAGAATGTCCCGCTACAAACCGATTGGTCCTTACGTACGTTTGGTGCGTAACCCCATGTTGCGTCAGCCTGGAAGGGTCTACAAAAGGCACACGCGTGTGCGGAACCGGGAAGGCAGGTGCGTCATGCGGGCCGACGCGAATGACGAGCGGGCCGGCGTGCCGTCGGGGCCGTGCGCCCGCTGGCCGGCCGAGCAGGGCGAGACGATCCGGCAGATCGTGGACCGGGCCGGCGACAAGTGGACCGTGCTCGTGATCGGCACCCTGGAGCACGGCCCGCTGCGCTACACCGACCTGCAGCACGCCGTCACCGGCATCTCCCAGCGCATGCTCACCCACACCCTGCGCCAGCTCCAGCGCGACGGCCTGGTCACACGCACTGCCTACCCAGAAGTGCCCCCGCGCGTCGAATACGCCCTGACCGACCTGGGCACCACCCTCCTCGACGCCGTCACCGCCCTCGTCGACTGGGCGGGTACCCACCACGACGAGATCCAGGACAACCGCGCCCGCTACGACAGCGAGGCCACCGTCGGCTGATGCATGAGGTTCCTACCCGTGCACAGAGCATCGAAGCTATTGGCAACTGTCGCCAGCAGCGCCCCAAGAACACTGAGTCACCTGAGTCACCCTTGCGGCACACATTGCGCAACTTCTGATAGCCGGAACCATCAGCATCCTCGGCGGGCACGCTTGCCTCCTGAGTGGGGATGCCGGGGTAGGTGTGCGTCTTCAGGACTCGTCAGACGGGCAAGGACCAGGGAGCTGTGGCGCTTGTGTGGCGATGCAAGCCCTCGATCAACTTGCGACGGGAGAGGTCGACGATGACCGCGTGGTGATCGCTGAGCCCGGTGGTATCCAGTACGCAGACGTCTTCGACGGCCTGCACGCTCCAGGCATCCAGATGGCCGCGGTCGATTCGCCGGGGGCCGCCCTGACCGGAGGGAACATGCCCGGCGGTCGCAGCCAGGGCGGTCGTCTGGCCCAGTGGGATTGGCACGCTGCCCTACCGCGGCGCGGATGCCGCGCATACCGAGGATCTGCTGCGCGGCATCGAAGCGGCGCTGCGCCGCGCGCTTCTCGGCCAGTGGCGCGTCGGGCCGGGTTTGTGAGTACTTGAGTTCCAGCATGGTCAGCCAGTCAGGCTGCTGCCTTTCAGTGCCTCCTCGTACCCCTGGCGCCACCGCGTCGGCAGGATGCCGGGCTGTGACTCCGGGCCTCCGTCACGCTCCAGATTCCACAGCATGAGCCGGATGCGGTCCTGCGTGCTCACTGCCAACCTCCATCAAGGCGTAAAGAATTCCGTGGGCGGTCGGGCTGGGTCAGGTGTCGGTGACGAGGTAGGCGGGGGCCCCACCGCAGCGAGCCCGCTCGACGGCGTCGAGGCGGGCAAACGCACCCGGTGCCATCAGCTCCTGCCAGGTGGCGAGGTCGTGAACGGCCCACATGTCGTGCTCGGCGGGATCGAGGCGGATCCGGCCGAGCTGGTCGGCGCTCAGCCGGCCTCCGTCGAAGATGAGCCCCACCTTGTTCAGAGGCGACCGGGGCCCGGCCTGCACGAAGTGCGTCAGGAGCAGTTTCGGCGTACCCAGACCGAGTTCGAGGCCCGTCTCCTCGACAGCCTCCCGCCGAGCGGTCTGCAGCGGGTCCTCACCAGGTCCGTCGAGGTTGCCGCCAGGGAACTGCCAGAGCCGCGACCCGTAGACCGAGCGGAGCTGTACGGGTCTGTCGTGTGCGTCACGGATGTACAGGCAGCCGTACACCGTGTGGTGGGGGACGGTCTGCGCGTACTCGTCGGCTGTCATCGGCATGGGGCGGCCGGGTCGGGCGGGGCGGTGGTCGAAGGCGAGGGCGAGAACGCCGAGGGCTTCCTCGGCCGGCGGGTAGATGCCGCGGAGGTCGGCGAGCAGTTCGCCGGGCGCCCCGTCCGGGTGGATGCGTGCGGTGTCCTCCGAGCGGAGCAGGTCGTCGAACGAGGGGTATGGGGTAATCCGCTGAGCGATGACGTCGAGTTCCCGCCCGGTGTCCCGGTCGTGGAAGACGAGCGTGTCGCCCACGGCGACGGCGCGCCTGCTCGGGGTGGCCACCCTCACTTCGATCGTTTTGCGCCCTGCTTCCACCTGCCGGTAGTACCGCCCGAGCAGGTGCATGTGATGCTCGGGCGTATCGTCTCCGGCCGCCGGGCTAGGGACGGCTGGGATCGCTTGCTGGGTGTCGTCAGGCATACGTGCCTCCGTTTCGATGCTTTCCGTCCGCTCCGGTCGTGGGCGCGACGTCAACGAGTCCATTGGCGAGCTACGGCAGTTCGACCGGTCCGTAACGCGCGTGCGGCTGCCGCCGCATCAGGGCGTCGTACCGGTCTGCTGCCGAGAAGTGCCAGAACTCGGTCCCGTAGTTCGTGAAACCTGCGCCCTCCATGGCGTTGAGCAGGAGGGCGCGGTGGTGGCGCGCCTGGGCGCTGATGTTCGCGGCGCGCGTGTAGCAGGCGCCGTCGCTCTCCTCGGGGGAGGCGTTGACGCGGGTGCCGAGGTCGAGTTCGTGGCCGTCCTGGTCGACGAGGGTCACGTCCACGGCCGCGCCCGCGGAGTGAGGCGCGATCTCTGGCGGCGACACGTACCGGCTGGCGGCCTGGTGCAGATGCTCAGGTGTCCAGTCGGGGTGAGTGGCGGCCAGCTCGTCACGGTATTCGGTGAAGTAGCGCTGCTGGAGGACCAGCGGCCGGTAGCCCTCGATGAACAGCACGTCGGTGCCGGCGGGCAGGAGCGAGCGTGCGTGCTGCAACCGGGCCAGGACGCCTTCACGGACGTGGGCGAACGCCCCCAGCGGGTCTTGCCTGCGGGGGTCGACGCGGAAGTCGTGGTCGCGCACGTCGACGAGCGGCTCTCCGCACTCGCGCACGGGGATCGCCGCGACCTGCGGGTCGGACATCAACACCAGGTTCATCGAGTCTCCCTGTGACGGATTGCACTGAGGCCGCGAGGCGGGGGCGGCAGCGGGCAGACCGGTCTCGCGGACGATCCGGGCGACGGTGTCCCGCAGCGTGCTGTCAGCCGGGATCACGCTCTCCAGCCCGCCGGGCAGCAGATCTAGCTCGCGGTACCAGGAGGTGAGATGGTCGTCGGTGACCTGCGCCAGGTACGCGGCATCCGCCTTCGACGCGTGCCGTACCAACGTCGCTTCCAGCGGCACGTCCAGGTAGTAGCACTTGGAGACCCCGCGGTGATCCCGCACCAGAGACGCGATCATGCGGCCGTAGCGGTCGGCATACAGGATCCCTTCGAGTACGACGTGGAAGCCGGCGTCGAGGGCTGCGCGTGCGATCGTGCCCAGCAGGGCGATGTTGGCACCTCGGGCGGTGTCGTGTTCCCTGAGCACGTTCCGGCGGATCACGTCCTGGCCCACGATCGCGATACCGCGGCCGTAGTGATCCCGCAGGCTCTGGGCCACGCTCGACTTGCCCGACGCCGAGTTGCCGCGGATCACCACGAGGCGGGTATCTCGACGCCCGGTCGCTGTCGCAGCGGCCATGCGACTGGATGCGCCGGTCATGCGGGCCAGCCCGTCTCGCTGTACGGCTCGCCGTTCTGGATCTTCGCGATGGCCAGTCGGGTATAGGGGACGAGGTCGTCGGGAAGGGTGGCGGGGTCCCAGAATTTCCACTGGGTGCACTTGTCCGGCTCGCGCAGTACCGGCTCGCCACTCCAGGTACGGGCGCGGAAGAACAGGCCCATGCGGGGCGGGTTCCTGGGCTGACCGATGTGGTGGACGACATGGACGAGTTCCACGTCCTGGCGCTCGATGTGCAGCCCGGCTTCCTCCATCGCCTCCCTGATCAGGCAGTCGACGGCGCTCTCCTGCTCGCAGTGGCCGGCCAGGACGTGCCAGGTGGACGGCGCGAACGCGGAGTCGGGGTGGCGCAGCCCGAGCAGCACCGTCCCGTCAGGGCGTTCCAGGTAGAGGTGGACGCCGATGATGTTGGGGACCGTGCCGTGCGGTGACGCTGGACGCTGTTCCTCGGGCTCGGGTCCGCTCCGCATCGGCGGGAGGCTTGCGGCGTGGCGCCGTACGAGGTCGCTGGTCGTGTCCGCGATGCGCAGGCGGTGGAGGTCGTCGGGGGCGAACCAGGCGAGCATTACGCCTTCGGTCAGGTGGAGTTCGCGCGGGTCGCCGTTCCAGCGGCCTGCGTAGATGGCGATGGGCACGCTCACACCGTCGTCGTGGGAGGCGTACTCGGTGCCGAACGGGGACAGGTCGGCGAGATCGAGGCCGGCTTCCTCGGCGAGTTCGCGCCGCACGGTGTGTTCCAGGGTGGTGTCCTGGGGCTCTCGGCCGCCGCCCAGCAGGGACCACATGCCCGGCTCCCAGATCTGACCGGGGAAGTAGTCGCGCAGGTGGAGCAGGTACTCGCCGCGGTCGTTGTAGATCAGGGCCGAGGCGTTGGCCGTCTCCGGTTCGGCCTGGAGCGGGAGTTCGAGCAGTTTCTCGCGCAGTGCCGGGGAGGTCACCCGGTCCACAGGACGCCACTCGATGCCGCCGACCTCCTCTTCCTGCAGCGCGACCGACACCTCGGTCGTCTGCAGACGGAAGAGGAACCGCAGGTCGAAGTGCTGGTGTCCGGGCTCGCCCTTGCCCGGACGGGCGTCGATGTCGTGGATGTCGATGTCCAGCGGCACGGTCTCGTAGCCCGGCCACGGCGTGACGGCCCGAGACGGCATCCCGGTCTCCTCGTGCAGTTCACGCAGAGCCGCCGCTGCCAGGGAGTCGTCGGTGGGCTCAGTGTGTCCGCCGGGGAGGAGGACCTTCCCGCTGGCCAGGTGCAGCACGTGCAGGACGCGGCCGAGCTGGTCGACGACGATCGCGCTGCAGGTGACGTGCCCGGTGAAGGTCGAGCGGCTGGCGATGTCCTCGCCGGGCCGGTCGAGGGCGTCCAGGAGGACGCTGAGCTGCTCAGGCTCGTGAGGGTGACGGGCGAGGTAGGTATCGACGGTGGTGCGGATGTGGTGGTGCGACAACGGCATGGGGCACTACCTCAGAGGGACGTGGGGCGGAGGGAGCATAGGGAACGGGCTGGTGCCTCTATCCGGCGGACCGGTGGCCCGGCGCGGCCCGGTGATCAGGGGGCGTCGCCGCTCATCCGGCGTTGCAGCTCCCACAGGGTCCGGAACAGCCCTGGCTGCTGTGTGAGTTGGGCGTAGGTGCCCTCCTGGACGATCCGCCCTTCGTCCAGGACCACGATCCGGTCGGCGACGGCCACGTTGGTGAGGCGGTGCGTGATCAGGAGGATGGCGCGGTCCTTGGCCAGTTCGCGCAGGCCGGCGAAGATCCGGTGCTCGGCGCGGGCGTCGAGGGCGGCCGTGGGTTCGTCCATCACCAGCAGCGCTGCCTGCCGGTGGAACGCGCGGGTGAGGACCAGGCGCTGCCACTGCCCCCCGGAGAGCTGCTGTCCTCCGAACCACTCGCTGGTCAGGAGGGTGTTCAGGCCCGAGCGGAGATTGGGCAGCATCTCCGCGGCGCCGGACGCCTCGCACGCGGCGAGCAGGGCCGCGTCGCTGGTGTCGCCCTGCCCGAAGGTGATGTTGTCGCGCATCGTCAGCGGCAGGTAGGTGAACTTCTGCGGCACCAGCGCGACGTGCTCCCACGACCTCCACGGGTCCAGGTCCGCGGTGGAGGCGTGGTCCCAGGCCACGTCGCCCTCGGTGGGCAGCAGCAACCCGCACAGCAGGCGCGAGAGGGTTGTCTTGCCGGAGCCGTTCTCGCCGACCAGCGCCACGATCTCGCCGCGCTTCACGTGCAGGGAGACGTTGCTCAGGCTGTTCTTGGGGGCGCCGTCGTAGCGGTAGGTGACGTCGCGGACCTCGAAGCGCTCCGGGGCCGCGGTCACGTGCGCGGTGCCGCGGGAGTCGGTCATGGCCTGGCCGTGGGCGTTGTCGAGGAAGTTCTGCCAGTCCTGTACGTACCAGCCGGTGCGCACCAGGCGGGCCCCGCCGTTGATGATGCCGCGCACCGAGCCGGTGGCGGTCTGCAGGGCGAAGACGGCGCCGCCGCCGGCCGCCAGGCTCATCCGCCCGGAGGCCAGGAGCCACAGCAGCGCCACCCACACTGCGGCCGAGGCGACCCCGCCGGCCACGGCTCCGGCCAGTCCCATCCAGGCACCGGTGTTCGCGGCCTTGCGCTCGGCGGCGTTGACCGAGGCGGCCAGCCGGCGGTACCGGCCGATCAGGAAGGGGCCGGCCAGGCAGGCACGCATCTCCTCACTGGACTCCATGTAGGCCATGTGCCAGCGCAGCTTGCCCAGCATCCGGCGCCGCCCCGAGGTCTCCAGTCCGGCGAGGTAGATCACGCGGGCGGAGCGGACGTAGGCGGCGGCCTGCGGTATGCAGGCGAGGAAGAGAGTGGGAAGGAGCAGGGGGTGCAGGACGGTCAGGACAGTGGCGCCGGCCGCGAGCGTGGCGGTCGCTGCGAGGACGTCCTGGGCTTCTTCCACGAGGTCGGGGGTGACCTGGGCGCCGCGGTCGGCGATGTCGTAGGCGTCGTTGTAGCCGGGCTTGTTGTTCGCGGCCAGCTCGGCACCGAGCGCGGCCTCGATCATCGTCAGCTCCGCCTCCCGGCCGAGGACAGGGCGAAGTCGGCCGGTGAGCCAGACGACGGCGATGCCCAGCAGCGCGCGCAGGCCGGCGGCGGCGGCGATCACGGACAGTTGCGGGGCGGCGTCCCACAGTCGTGCGGTGATGTCGCCCGAGGAGACCAGTGCGGTGATCGTGCCCGTGACGGCCAGGAGGCCGAGGGCCGCAAGCACGCCGGTGCCGATCTGGCAGATCAGCAGGCCGATGGTGGCGCCGCGGTCCACGCGCCAGGCCATCTGCACCGAGCGCCGCACGAGCGAGGGAAGGCGCCGTGCCATGGTGCGGGAGGTCAGCAGGGCGCCGGCCTGGAGCCGCGACGCATCGCGGTACAGGTATTCCTCTTCTCGAACACCGGCGTCCTGCGGTGCGCCTGCCGGCACGGTCCCTTTCGGCGGTTGCGGCGGCGGATCCTGTGCAATGGCCGAGGTCATCGTTCCCCCTAGGACGGTCGCTGCGGCTGAGTCGTGAGGTCCAACGACACGGCTGCGATTTCGAACACACGTCATTCGGTCGTGCTGGGAAGCCCGTTGTTTCCTGCGTCAGGGATCCCCGAGGGCGTCGGATCCCTGGTCTGGCTTGGAGCGGCTGCGGGCAGGAAGTGGCCGAAACGCCGACGCCGCCCAACCGCATGAGCGAAACGGCGGGCCTTCCCGGTCATCACCCTTCCCGGCCGGGTGCTGGTACGGCCTGGAGCAGCCTTTCCAGCTCTGTGGCGGCGTGCCCGACCGCGCCTGTCAGAGCCTCGTGATGGGGGGCGGTCAGGACACCCGCTCCCAGTCCGGCTGCGGTGGTCACCGCGTTCAGCGCGTCTGTCGCGCGGCCGTCCACAGCAGAGGCGGCGAGGGGGTGCTGCAGGGCGTCGCGTGCGGCGTAGGCGTCGAGTCGGGCGACGCCGGCGAGGGGGCGTCGAGTATCCGGGCGGTGTGGCGTCCGGCGCCGTCCAGCTCCAGGGCCGACAGGCCCGTGCGGGTCTGGAAGACGGCGGTCGGCGCATCGGGGTGGGCAAGGAGCTGGACAGATGCGTCGAGGGTGCGGTCGAGGTCAGATTCCGGGACGGGGGCGTCCCCGGGCCGGCAGTGGGCGTGCCACAGGAGGGCGACGGCTTCCTCCCACGGCTCGGTGGCCTTGGTGGTGTCGATCAGGTCGCGGGCCTGCTGGCCCAGGCCCTGCTCCATGAAGGCCATGTCCTGTCTTCAACGGCCAGGTGGATGAAGCACTTACTGATCTTTTCGTAAGTTCCGTGGATGTGGTGGGCGTGGGGTGGGAGGCTGCCGGGGTGGTCTATCGACCTTCCCCTTCGGCTGTCGGCTCCTCCCTTCCTCCTTTGTCACGGCCTCAGTTGGCGGAGGCGCGTCGGGGCCCGAGGCCCGCCCCTGTGCTGCCTCCGGTGCCGCTGAAGCCGCGCGGAAGGGTGCGCTGACCTGAGGGAATGGCTGACGGGCCAGTGACGGGTCGGCCGCCCGGCCGTCCTGCGTCGTCTTTCACAGGCTCCTCGCGCACGCTGGACGGCCGAAGGTGCCGCAAGCCCGAGGCGCTGTGCCGTACCCATTGAGGATCCGTCCATCTGTGGGCGGCTGTGGCAAGACGCGTGCCCACGCCCCGGATTGGGACACGGATCGCAGGCCGGTTCCCTGTCACGCCTTGTCGGCCCAGCTCTTGATGTCCGCCGCGGCGAGGGGGCGGGCATGCCGTGGGCCCGCGCCGCGGTCAGCTCGTGCTCGAGCTCGGCCCGGCCCGGCCTGTTTGTCCCGACCGGGGACCGAGGCCGCCGCACTGCCCATGGATGAGCTCCTCTGCGGCCTCGTCACATGCCGGACCGCCTGCATCGTGAACGTGGCGTCGACGACCGATCGGCGTTCGTGACCGAGGTGCTCACAGACTGGTCGCCTTGAGGATGTGCGTGGCGATCAGTTTGAACTGCGTCAGTTGCTTCTGGATCTCGGATCCATAGTCCGGTGCCTCGACGGTGACGGGGTAGTCCTTGTCCTGGGCCCGGTAATGGGCGGTGACCTGCTTGGACCCGGCGAAGCGCATCTCGACCCCCTCCGGCCAGTTTGTCATCAGCAGAGGACCGTACGGCTCGACCCACGAGGGAAGTACCAGGGAGGTGAACCCGCCCTTACCCGGAGGGATCCTGTCCGACGGCACGTCGGACTCGTACGCCGCCGCCCGCGGCGAGAGATTCGCGACATCAGGACCCGGTTCGTTGATGATCGCCATCGCCGTGTTCTGTGTCCGTTCCTGGAGCAGCGATGCGTGTTCCTCGACTGTCTTGCTCCGGGCGCCGAAGCGCTTCTCTTCTTGCATGGCCGACACGAGAAGCTTCATCGTCTGTTCGTCGCCACCGGCGGCCTTGCGGATGTCGGCGAGCTCCTGCTCGGACAGTGAACCACCCGTGACTTTGGCCAACTCTTCGAGGACCATGTCGTCGTCCTGGGGGCGTTCCATGGCCACGCTGAAGCTGCCGTTGCTGGGCGCTGTCAGCGAATTCGTCACCACGTTCTTGATCTGGTCGCCGCTCTTTGCGCCTCTCGCGTCGAGCACGTTCACGGCAAGCGAGGTCTCGTTGCCACGGTCGTTCGACCCAGTGTGGGCGACGCCCTGCGCGACGAGGCTCTTGCGGCCCAGGATTCCGGTGGCGTTGATGGAGCGGACCAAGTCGATCATGGCGGCTATCCGCTCGACCTGGATGACGAGATCCTCGGTGTCCTTCGCCTGCAGGTCAGCGTGGGCGCCGCTCGGGTGCTTGAGATAGTCCAGCACCTGCTGGCCGGTGGCCGTGAGGAGATGCTGGGCCAGGTCGTGTTCCTCGATCAAGAGGCTGGGGTCGCTGACTTTCGCACCGCCTACGGTGACCGCTCGCTGGACCGCCGCCGGGGGAGCCGAGTGGGTCCTGTTCGGGTGCTGGGGGTGATCAGGGCGGTGGAGGAGTCGCACGACAGCCGCGTTGCCCGCCGTGCCCTCCAGGTCCAGCAGCCGGTGCTGCGGCTGGCGGCCTTTGGCCGACGCACGCTTCACTCCGTGGGCTGCGCTGGTTTCGCTGTTCTCGCGCTCGCGCTCGCGCATGGGACCCGCTTCCCCTTTGACTGGCCAACAGCCGTTGAATGTCCGGTGCTTGCCAGATTACAAGGCTCGCCGAGCAGGATCGTTCCGACGCCGACTGCCGCGTGGGCGGCCGGGCCTCGGGTGCAGCGGGAGCCGGCTGGAGACGCGCGTCGGCCGGTGAGGAAGGTGCCGGGCGCGCAGGTCCTCCCACTGTTGCGGTGCCAGGACCCACATCTGCGTCGGCAACGGCGGGTCGCCGCGCAGCGGGATCATCTGCTCGGCGGGCACGGTGGCCTCCTGGTGGGCGGATGGCCGCGTAGTGGTCGGCGTACGGGATCCCTTCGAGTACGACGTCGAAGCCGGCGTCGAGGGCTGCGCGTGCGATGGTGGCCAGCAGGGTGATGCTGGCGCCTCGTGCGGTGTCGTGTTCCCCGAGCACGTTCCGGCGGATCACGTCCTGGCCCACGATCAAGATACCGCGGCCGGTCTCGCAGGCTCTGGGTCACGTGCGACCGGCCGGACGCCGACTCGCCGCGGATCACCACGAGGCGGTGTCCGGACGCCCGGTGGCTGTCGCAGTGGGCCCGCGACTGGACGCGCCGGTCGATGTGCCGGTCGTGCGGGCCGGCCTGTCTCGCTGTACAGCTCGCCGTTCTGGATCTTCACGATGGCCAGTCGAGGGCAGGGGACGAGCTCGTCGGGAAGGGCGGTGGGATCCCAGAATCTCCACTGGGCGCACGTTGGAACTTGGTCACGCGTGTTGGAGCGGGTGAATGTCAGTACCGGATTCGGATCATCTCCCGTTCAGCGAAAGCGCGGAAGCTGCGCGGCGGGCGGCCAGTGAGGCGCTGGACAGTGTCGGTGGTGCGGTCCTCGGCACCTTCGGCTATGGCGTGGTCCATGCCGGCGAGAAGCGCGGCGAACTCGGCGGGCACGTCGGCCGCCAGGCGGTCGCGCATCTGCTCGTAGGTCAGCCGGCGGTGGGTGATGGTCCGGCCGGTGACCTGTGTGAGGACGGCGGCGACGTCGCCGTAGCTCAGGGCTTGGGGCCCGGTGATGATCAGGTCGGTGTTCGGGGCCTGCGCCTCGGTCAGCGCATGCACGGCGACGGCAGCGATGTCGTCGGCGTCGACGAACCCGACGCGGCCTTCGCCGGTTGCCGTTCGGATGGTCCCGTCCGCTCGGATGGTCCGGGCGTGCGCATGGTCGGCGGTGAAGTTCTGCATGAACCACGAGGGCCGCAGGACCGCCCACTGGGAGAACAGGTCGGGCAGGGCCTGGTGAACCTGTCCCACGGCAGGTCCTCCGGCGGGGATCGCCGACGAGCTGAGCAGGACAGCGCGGTGGACTCCTGCGGTGCGGGCCTGCCGGAGAAAGGGCAGCATGACGGCTGCCGGATCCGGAGAGCCGATCGGCGGGATGAGATAGACCCGGTCCGCGCCTTCGAGTGCGCCCTCGAAGGACGCGGGGTCGTCCCAGTCGAACCGCACGGGACTGGCCCCGTCGACGGGGGTGGCGCGTCGGCTGGCGGCCTTGACGCGCCGGCCCGTGGCGCCCAGTCGGGCGGCGACGCGACTCCCGGTGGTGCCGGTGGCCCCGATGACCAGGGTGAAACTCTGGGATTCGCGCATCAGTTGCTCCCGGCGAAGTGAGTGGCGGGGTTCTGGACGGCGAGCGGGTTCCAGTAGTCGCGGTAGTGGGCGATGAGGCCGTTCCTGACAGTGACCACGGCGATGTAGGTCATGTCGAAGGGGCTGTCGGTGTCCACCAGACGGCCGACACCGCGCATCTCGACCACGATGGTCTCGGGGGCGGTGGTCTGATGGATCTCCACGTAGGGGAAGTCGTGAAGGTCTATGTGGTCGGGGTAGTCACGCATGTACTCGGCGACGGCCGCCTTGCCCTCCAGCCGCTTCGGCCAGCCGTCCGGCGCGAAGGGAAACTCGAAGATCCCGTTCTCGTCCCACAGGTCGACCCAGGCGGGAATGTCCTTGTCCAGCAGTGCTTGCAGGCCGTGACGGTACAGGTCCACCGGTGCGGTGTTCATGCTCATGGGGTGCTCCGTCCCGTACGATACGGACCCTGAGTCCGTTTTCATGCGTTCGACGATACGGACCCAGGGTCCGTTTTGCAATTGGAGGAACCGCATGCCCGAACGCAAGCCGCGCGCGGACGCCACTCGCAACCGGGAGGCCGTCCTTGCGGCCGCCGACGCGCTCTTCGCCCGTTGTGAGAGCCCGGAGGCGGTCACCATGGCTGACATCGCGGCAGCGGCCGGCGTCGGCAAGGCAACGCTCTTCCGCGGCTTCGGTGACCGCACCGGCCTGATCCACGCGCTCTACGAGATGCGGCTCGCACCGATCAGGCTCGCCGTCGAAGAGGGGCCACCACCTCTGGGGCCCGCCACCCCGCCACTGGAGCGCGTACTTGCCCTCCTCGACGCCGTGCTGTGCTTCAAGATCGACAACCGCCACCTCGCCCTGGCGCTGGAGGGAACCGGCGGCGACAGCCCTTACGCGGCAGAACACTACGAGCGGTGGCACAGCACGCTCCAGGCCGCACTGGAGCAGATTCCCGGGCTTGCCGACAGCGATTTCACCGCGCACGCTCTGCTTGCTGTCACCCGCGCCGACCTCGTCGAACACCTCGTCGGCCAAGAGCGGATGACTCGTGAGCAGATGCGGACTCGGCTGGCGGCCTTCACCGTCGGAGCCCTGGGAGCCCGTGTACCACTGGATCGAACAACCTGGACCGACGTCGAACACCACCAGTGAAGGCGTTCACGCCACAGCGGGCTCCGGCTGATCGACGGAACGTCGATCATGGCCGCGGTCGGCTGAGGGCTGCGGTCGTGGGATGAGTCAGCCGGCGTGGAGGATCCGAAAGCGGTCGGGTTCCGCCGGGTCCCGATCAACGACTTGGACTGGTGGCCAAGCCCATTGCCAGACGCCGATGCCCGGCGTGCGGGAGAACTGGATCGGCCCACGGGTGCCCTCGACCGCCACGCGCGGCCATGACTCGGCGACGGCCGCCCGGTCCGTGCCCTGGGAACGCAGCACCGCAGCGAGGACGGCGACGGTGTCCCAGCCCTCGAAGGCGACGAAGGAGGGCGCTTCGCCAAGCCGCTCGCGGAGCTCCTTCCCGACGCGTTCACCGAGCGGACCGAGGTGCTCGGGCAGGTAGCGCAGGAACGGGATCCCGGCGCCGTCCTCACCCAGCGCCGCGGCCCATTCGGCGAACTCCGGTTGTCCGGCCGGAGCGCCGACAAGGATCTCCGCGAGCCGCCGGTCGCCCCGGACGGCCCGGACGATCGGCACCGCCGGCTCCGGATGGCCGGCCAGCAGCAGGAGCGCCGTCGCGCCATGTTCGACGAGCGCGTCGCACAGAGCCTCGGGCGTGAGCGTCGTGTCGAGTTCGAGGACGGTGCCGCCGCGGGGAGCGAGGTGGTCCCGCAGGACGCGGGTCCCGGACGCCCAGTAGACGCTCGGCTGGGTCGCCACGGCGATCCGACGCCGTCCCGCGCGGAGGAGGAAATCCGCGTAGATCCGCCAGCCGTGGGACTGGGCCGGGGCCAGACGCGCAACCCACTCCGTCGGTTCCTCGGTGAGCGTGTCGAGCACCGCGGACGAGCAGAGAAACGGCACGCCGAGGGTGTCGGCTCGGGCGGCGGCGGCGCGGGCGACCACGCTGTGATACTCACCCACCACGGCGGCCACGCCCAGGTGGGCCAGTTCGTCCACGGCCGCCGCAGCCCGCTCCGGATCGGCCGCGGTGTCCCTGACCACCAACTCCAGTGGTCTGCCGTCGATCCCGCCGGCGCCGTTGACCTCGCGAACGGCCAGGTCGAGTCCTGCGAGCAGGTGTCGGCCCGCCTCGACCCAGCCGGGCCGCGTCAGCGGGACGAGGGCACCCAGGCGGATGGATGGCCCGTCCGTGTGCTCCGCTCCGGACGGCGATGGTGGCGTGTTCATCGGGTGGTGTCTCCCCTGGGACGATGCGGTCGCGGTCCACCCGGATCGCGCGCCGGCCGCTGACGGTGCGCGATCATCACGTCCCGCCGAGGCAGGCGCGCCCGGGTGATCATGCCGGTCATTGGATCCAACACCCGCGCCTGAAGGCAATCGAGATTTCGCTCGCTGAGCCGCCAGGCTTCATCGCCTACCAGACCACCTACACCCACGACTCCCAGGACCGCCTTTCCTACGTCCTCGAGGCCGACTCGGCGGGCGCGCGGAAGGTGTCGTGGCTCGCTACTGCGGGGAGAAAACCGCCAACCTCATCGGCCAGGACGTCAGCAGGAACACCTGCCCCGGCGGCACGACGTACACGTACGACGACGCCGGCGAGCTGACCGGGTGGAACGGCTCCACCACCGGCTGGTCCCACGACAACCTCGGCAACGAAACCACCGGCGCGAGCGCCGGCGTCCGCACGAACGAATCCTGGACCGACCACAGCCGGCTTGCCGGCATCACCACGGGCGGCAGGACCTACGACCTGGCCCACGCCTGCACCAGCAAGGCCGAACGCACCAAACTCGGCTCCACCCGGTTCCACCCGGCTGCACCACGCCGCCCTCGGCCTCGCCTCCACGACGACGAACGGTGTGGACACCGGATTCATCCGCGTACCCGCGAGCCGGCGGGCACGCCTACGCCTACGGCCCGACCGGCCTGCCGCGAGGCGCCACCGCCGAGACCCCCCCAGCCGTACCGGTACGCGGGCGCGTACGCCGACCCGACGGGTCTGTCCAAGAAGGGCCACCGCTACGGCTCCTGGGGAGCCACGGCGGGATGCTGCGCGATCTCCTGGACCGCCGGGCAGATCGCCGGCAACGCCGTCAGCGGAGGCCAGCGAGCAGACTGCTGCGGCGGCCATCCGTTGCCCCGCCACAGAACCGTGAGAAGGGGTATGCGTGCCCAACGACGGATGGTCTGTGGAGCAGCGCGCATCTGTACAAGGCCGATGCTCTTCGCTTCCATTTCCGGCCGCCCGGTCCCAGGCCCGCCCCCGGGACCGCCGGATGCGCCCCGTTGGGGACAATGGGGGCGGTCAGGCGGCGGCGAGGTGGGAGACGGGTATGGCGGGCGAGGGCGGTCCGGTGACACTGCGGGGGATCGCGGAACGGCTCGGGCTGCACGTCTCGACGGTCTCCCGGGTCCTCAACGGCCCCTCCGGTGAGCAGGGCCGCGCGGCGTCGGGCGAGACGGCACGGCGGATCCGGGAGCTGGCCGACGAACTCGGCTACCGGCCCAACCCGCACGCCACCAGCCTGCGCACCCGGCGCAGCAACCTGGTCGGGGTGCTCTTCCCGCGGCTCTCGGAGATCGTGGTGGCCACCATCTACGAGGGCGTGGAGGAGGAGGCGACCCGGCGGGGGCTCTCCACCTTCGTCACCAACACCCACGACGACCCCGCCACCCAGCGCGAGCGGATCGGAATGGTCCTGGGCCGCCGGGTGGACGGCCTCGTCATCGGCGACGCACACCTGGACGGGGCCGCCCTGGCCGACCCGGCCCTGGACGGCACGCCCTTCGTGCTCGTCAACCGCCGCACCGACACCGGCCACCCTGCGGTCACCTGCGACGACCGGCTGGGCGGGCGCCGTGTGGCCGAGCACTTCCTGGACCTGGGCCACCGTCGGGTGGCCGTCATCGCCGGTGAGCCCTTCGCCAGCACCGGCACCGACCGCACCACCGGCTTCACCGACCGATACCGCGAGGCCGGCCTGCCGTTGCCCGCCCACTGTGTGCGGCACTGCGGTTTCGACACGGCCGGCGGGCACCGGGCCGCCGCCGAGTTGCTGAGCGGCCCCGGCCGGCCGACGGCGATCTTCGCCGTGAACGACCTCGCGGCGATCGGCACCATGGGCGCCGCCCGCGACCTGGGTCTGCGGCTCGGCGAAGACCTCGCGCTGGCCGGGTTCAACGACACTCCGCTCGCCGCCGAACTGCCCGTACCACTCACCAGCGTTCGCTCGCCCATGGCCGAGCAGGGCAGACGCGCCGTGCGGCTGCTGCTGCGCCGTATGGCGGGCGAGCCCGTCGCCTCGGAGACGCTCAGGCCCGAACTGGTGGTGCGGGCCTCTTCGGGCGTGCGGATCGGGCCGCCCCCACGGTGAACGCGAGAGCGTAGAGCCGCCCCGAGCGCCATCGGTTCGCTTCCCCACGAGGTCAGCGGGCCTTGTTACCCAAACGATTGGCGCAAACGATTGGGTAGAGCATACTGGCCTCAGGACGCACGTCCGGCTACGGCGATGGGGGTGGGCTTGGTGGGGTGGTTCGGCAAGCTGCGTGGGGCGGCGCCAAGACCTCGCGCGGACTGGGCCGCGGCGCTGCGGGAGGGCAGCGCGGAGGCCGAGTCGACGGGCCGTCAGGGCAATGCGGGGGAGGCCGCCGAACGCTACGCGGACCTGGTCGCGCTGGCGGAACGCTTCCTGGGGCCGCGCGACGCCAGCACACTGGCGCTGCGGCACCAACTGGCCCACTGGACGGGCGAGTCCGGACAGCCGGAGGCCGCGGTGCACCTGTTCGGCCGGCTGATGGCCGACCGGGAGCGCATCCAGGGACCACGCCATCGGGACACCGAACTGGCCCGCCACCAACTGGCCCACTGGCACGGGCGGTCGGGCCATCCCGAGGAAGCCGTGCGCCGCTACGAGGCCATGCGCCGCTCCGCCGAGGCGGAGAACCGCACCGAGACGGCCCTCACCCTGCTGTGCGAGGTGGGCTACTGGCAGCAGAAGAGCGGCGACAACGCGGCGGCGCTGCGGGCGTTCTCCCAGATGCTGCGGACCGCGCAACGGGAACTCGGCCCCGGCCACCAGCTCGTCACCATCGCCCGCCAGCGCTACGCCGAGGTCGCCGGCGTACTGCCGTTCGGCAACGAGGGCGGCGAGGACGGCCTGCGGGACCTTCACGCGACCGCCGCCGCCGTCGAAGCCGAAGGAGACTTCCAGCGCGCAGGCCGGATGTACGGGCAGATAGCCGCGCGCTCCGAGGAACTTCACGGGGCGGACAGCCCACAGACCCTCTCCGCACGCGTCCGGCAGGCGAAGGCGGCGGTCGCGGCGGAGGACTACGAGACGGCCGTCGACTCCTTCGGAAAAGTACTAGCGTGCATGGAACTGCAAGGCCAGGGGCCGGGTTCGCCGGAGTACGACATCCTCCGCGGACAGCGCGACGAACTCGCCCGCATGGCCCGGCGCCCGGTGCTCCGCATCGACGAACCGACCGCGACGCTGTTGGGGGATGCCGTGCGGGCGGCGCCGGAGGCGGCATGCGCGGTGCTGGCCCGCGAGGCCGACGGCTCCCAAGCGCCCCGCCTCGCCGTCGTGAACGACGGCCCGGACGACGTGACATGGCGCGTGTGGGACGCGCAGCACTGGGCGGCCGTGCTACAGGGCCTGTCCCGGCAGGGATGTGAGGCGAAGGCCCTCTGCTTCGCCCACGGTGACCCGCAACCGACCCCCGAAGAGGCCGCCGTATGCGAGCGGTTGGGGCTGCCGGCCGTCTACGTGTCCTGCCCGAGCGACGAGAACGTACAGATCGAGGCCTACGTCTTCCAGGAGGGCGAACCGGTGCCGGTACGGGTCGTCGTGGTGCGGCACGAGCAGCCCGCGACCGGTGAACAGGCCGCGCGCAAGCGGGCGTCCGCAGGCGCCGCGGACGGCCGGATCGCGGTGCACCCGCACGCGGCGGCCATCGGGACCTGGCGGGAGATGGAACGGGCCCGGCCCAACCCGGTCGTGGACCAGCCAGGAGCCTTCGGCACGTACGAGGTGCTGGAGTGCGTCGGCGAGGGCGGCTTCGGGCGTGTCTACCTGTGCCAGGACCCCGACGGTCTGATGGTCGCCGTCAAGACGCTGCACGCCCACCTCGCGGCGGCTCCCGCTGTCAAGCGGGGCTTCGCCCATGAGGTGCGGGCGGCCCAGCGGGTCGACGGGCGGTTCACCGTGCCGGTGATCGCCGCGGACACCGACGGTCCGACGCCGTGGATGGCGGTGCCGTACGTGGCCGCCCCCTCCTTGCAGGAACTCGCGGAGCACTGCGGGCGGTTGGAAACCGACCTGGTACGCACGCTGGGGGCGGGCATCGCCGTCGCCCTGAGCGCCATCCACGCCGAGGGCATCGTGCACCTCGACCTCAAGCCGGCCAACGTCCTGCTGACCGAGGACGGCCCGCGCGTCATCGACTTCGGCATCGCCCAGATCGAACGGCTCACCGAGCCACGACGCGGCTTCGCCGGCACCTACGCGTACGCCTCCCCCGAACAACTGCGCGAGCAGCCCACGTTCACGCCGGCCAGCGATGTGTTCTCCCTCGGCACCGTCCTCGCCCGCCTCGCGCTGGGGCGCAGCCCCTGGGGACAGGACGCGCCGTCCGTGGTCGCCGCCATCCGGGCCGGCACACCCGATCTCGCCGGTCTGCCCCAGGCCCTCCAGAAGGTGATCCGGGCCTGCCTCCGCCCCGACCCGGAACAGCGGCCGACGGCCCGCGACGTGGCCGAGATCCTGGTGCCCGGAGCCGCCGAGGGCAGCATCGCCCCGCCGCTCCTGTCCGAACAGGCACGCACCCTGGTCGCGGAACACGCCACCGTGCCCGCGACCCGCCACTACCGGACACTCGCCCACACCCGAGCCCACGCCTCCGAAGACACCACATGGGCCGTGCCCCAGCCCTCCCGCACGCCCGCCGCTCCCGGCGCGGTGGCCCTTGAGGAGCCGACCGAGCCGGCCGTCGACACCGCGGCCACCACACCGGCGCCGGACACCGCCCCTTCCGGCGAGCGGAGGCTGGACGAGGCGGCCGAGGAGCTGGCGGCCCGAGTCCTTCGCTGGGAGCGTGGGCAGGAGGGGAAGTCCATGGCGGAGACGCGCCGCGGCTGCGGCACCTTCCTCGGCGAGGCCGAGGCGCGACTGGGCGCACGGCACCCACTGACCCTGCGTCTGCGGGTCTCCCACGCCATGCTCGGCTGCGACCAGCCCGGCGGGGTACGCGACGCCGAACGGGTGCTGAACGACGCCACCACCGACCTCGGTGAAACCCACCCCACCGTCCGGGACGCCCGCACACTGCTGGCGGTGCTGAAGTCAACAGGCGCGGGCTGACCCGCGCGGTGTTGTGGTCCTGACGGTTGCGGACCCCGGAGCAGGACGGCCCCTCTGCGGTGCACCGTCGGACGCACAGGAGGACCAGCCGTCCTGCTCGTCCCCGGATGGTCCAGGGCGTCCGCAGGCTGCTGGTGCGCAACGGCTGGTCCTGCCGAATCCCGGCCCGACGCGCCAGCGAGCGGGACGACGAGGCGGCGGCCGGCCGGGCCAAGGAGGTGTGGCCCTGCGGATGACTCGCGGTGGTGAGTGGAGGCTGGCCCGACTTCGAGGACGAAGCCGGATTCTCCATGACGCCGCCGCGTGCCAGGACCCGGTCGAGGCGCGGCCGCACCCCGGTGGTGCGAGTCCGCGGCCGATTCCGCAGACGTATCTCCATCGCAGCGCCGACCTGCTGGCAACCGGTCACCGGTCCATGTCAGGACTGGTACGTGGCCAGGAACGGCAGGAGGACGTCGGCCATCTCGTCGGGTACTTCTTCCGCGAGGTCGTGACCGGCGTCGAACACGTGCCCGGTGACGTGGTGGGCCATGCGTCGCATCTGGGACTCGTTGCGGTCACCGATGAACGCGGATCCGCCGAGCGCCAGGACCGGGATGTCCAGCTTCTTCTGCGCGGCCCGCCGGTTCTGTTCGGCGTCGACAAGCATGGCCCGGTAGACCGCGAGCATCGCGCGGATGCCGCCTGGCATGGAGTAGCAGCGCACGTATTCGTCGATCGCGTCGGGGGTGGCGCTGTCGGGTCGGCTGCGCTCGGACTTGATCATGTAGGTGATCAGTTCCCGCTCGTGACCGGCGATCAGCATCTCGGGTACGTCGGGCTGGAAGTAGAAGCCCAGGTGCCACAGGTGCATGCCGCCGGCGACGTTCTCCGCGGTGAGGGCCGTGTGGTCCTCGAAGCCGAACCCGGGGAACAGGGCCTCGGCGAACACGAGGGCGGTGACGCGGTCGCGGTGGCGGGCGGCGAGCTGGTAGCCGATCACCGCTCCCCAGTCCTCGCCCACCACGGCGTACGCCCGGTGTCCGAGGTGATTCATCAGCGCGGCGATGTCGTCGCTCATCGTCGCCGAGTCGTAGCCGTCCGAGGGGCGGGCGGAGTCGCCGAGACCGCGAAGATCGGGGGCGACGACGGTGTAGTGGGCAGTCAACTTCGGGAGGAGGTGGCGCCAGTGGTAGCTGGTCTTGGGCACGCCGTGCAGGAGCACCACGGCGGGGCCGGACCCGGCTGTTCGGTAGTGCAGACTCGTTCCGTTCACGGCGGCCCTGCCCGTGCGGACCGGCGTTCCTTCATGGTCGGACATCATGTCTTTCAACCTTCCTGCTTCTTGTTGTGGGTGGCGACGCGGGTGTCAGTGGGCTTGCGGAGGGTCGACGAGGGTCACCAGACGGCGCTGTCCACTGCCGCCGGAAGGCGTGGGAACGGCGGAACGGCCGACGGGGCGCAGGGTGAGGTTCTCCGGGTAGAGGCGGCCGAGCAGCGCCAGTACGACGAGGTCGTCCTGGCCGGTGGCGTCCAGGGTGACGTCGCCTGCCTGCGTCCACACCAGTCCCGGGGCGCGCAGTGCGGACCAGGCGTCGGCGGTGTCGGGCGGGTCGCCCGCGGCGGGGTCCTCGCGGTGGGTGAAGCGGTGGCCGCGCAGGGCCTGGCCGAGGTCGACGTGGGCGGTGGTGCCGTCGTGGGTGACCTCGATGCGGGCGGTCCGGACCCCGTCGGCGGCCGTCGCGGTGAGGGTGCGGGCGGTGAGCCGTCCGGACGTGGGGGTGGCGGGCGGCAGGTTCTCGACGAGGGTGCGGGGTGCGGCGTAGTAGTCCCGTATCTCCGGGACGTACGTGGCGGTTTCAGCGACGGCCGGGTCCGGGCGCCAGGTCAGCAGGTACCGGGGTGCGGTCAGGGCTGGCCGGTCGAGGACGGCGGGCAGGGCGGTGCCGCCACTTGCCTCGAAGCCGTAACCGGCCGGGCCGGAGGTGCCGGTGACGACGTGGCGGGCGAAGGCCACGATGCTGGAGTGCCGGATCTGCCGGACCAGGAGTTCGGTGAGGAACGCGTCGCGGGCCGGTTCGGTGTGCCGAAGTCCGGTCGGGGTGATCAGGAGCGGGACGTCCTGCCAGTTGGTGAAGGGCAGCAAGGCGTCGCGCAGCAGGACGATCTGGTGGAGCCACTCGTTGTAGAGCTGCATCGTGACCGGTCCACCGCGACGCCCGAGGAGCAGATCGGCCGCGGGCGGGGTGAGCAGGTGGCCGTAGCAGTGGCTGCGGACGACCAGAGGGCCGGCGGGCAGCGGTACCGGATCGGTGAGCAGCCTGTCCAGCGCCTCGGTGGCCCAGGAGGCGAGCTGCCGGCCGATCGTCTCGGCCTGCCTGCCCAGTTCGCGTGCTGCCGAGGCGCTGTCCGGACCGAGGAGCAGGGGGAGGGAGGTCTCCCGGGTGCCGAGGGCGAGTGTCGCGTGGATCTGGCCCTCCAGTACCTCGCTGTCGGCGCTGGTGAGGGCGTTGTCGTCGACAACGCCCTGGAGCAGCGGTGCGGTGGCGGTGAGGAACTCCCGGGCGGTCAGGGTGGTGCCGGCCGCGGGGAAGGTGTTCCAGCGGCTTCCGCCGAGAGCGGGTGTACCCGGGACGGGTGCGGGGGGCATGGGGTCCTCCGATGTCTTGGATTGCAGCGCGGCGGGGCCGCCGGAGCCCGTGTCCGGGCGAGCATCCGATTTTTCTGTATCGTGCGTTACAGATTCTGGGCATGAAAAAGTCAGTCGAGGGCGGCCAGCGCGACCTCCACGAGGGGTTCGAGGGCGCGGACGTCCGGCGTGACCTTCGAGGAGACCAGCAGGCCGTTGAGGAAGGTGACGAGGAAAGCGGCGAGAGTGTACGGGTCGCGCTCCGTCGCGATCTCGCCCCGCTCCGCCGCGGCCCGCAGCACTTCGGCGAGCGCGTCCCGGCTGGCGTCCTGCATGTCGCGCACGGTGCGCCGGGTCGCCGCGTCCTCCGGCAGGCGCTCGCAGGCGGCGTTGACCGCCAGGCAGCCCCGGCCGTCGTGGTCCGCGGCGATCCGGACCCGCTCGACCAGCATGGTGCGGATCGCCGAGCGGGCGTCCGTCCCCTCCTCCAGGCTGCGCAGGGCGGCCGCCGCGAGGGTGGTGCGGTAGTGCTCCAGTGCCGCCCGGTACAGGCCGTCCTTGCCGCCGAACGCGGCGTACAGGGAGCCCTGTCCGATCCCCAGGTGCCCGGTCAGATCGCGCACCGAGGTGGCCTCGTAGCCGCGCGTCCAGAACAGCTCCATCGCGCGGCTCACCGCCGCCTCCGTGTCGAACTCCCGGGTCCTTGCCATGGCCCAACCGTAGCCTATGTGGATCGCTCGCTCAAGAAAGGGCCCGTGGTCGCCCAGTCCTTCGCTGACCTGCAAGCAGGCGGCCTCACGACACTCGTCGCCGGCATCCTTGGCCCTCACGGCCACTCGTCGCCGGCACCCTTGGCGGTGTCCGGGCCGCGCAGCGGACGCAGGCCCGCTGCCTCGGCCGACCCGTCGTCCTCCGGTCCAGGACCTCGACGGTGGCGACCGCCGGGGCGCCCGCCGTGCGCGGCACGGGCCTCCTCCACGGCCGCTCGCAGTGGAGCCAAGGACGTCGCCCTCGGGTGACACTCGCCTCCCGCTACGAGGTCATCGGTGGATCGGTGCGGGCATCGTAGGCGGCGCGGGCGTCGTCGATCCGGGCGAGGTGCGCGACGCTCCATTCGAGCAGCGGTGCGGTGGCCTCGCGCAGGGTGACACCCATCTCGGTGAGCTCATAGCTGACGTGCGGCGGCATCACGCCGTGGACGGTGCGGGTCAGGATTCCGTCGCGCTCCAGGCCGCGCAGCGTCACGGTGAGCATGCGCTGACTGATGCCGTCGATGGCCCTTTTGAGCTCGGTGAAACGGCGCGGTCCATCCCTGAGATGGCGCACGACCAGCAGCGACCACTTGTCTCCGACGATGTCGAGCACCACCCGGGTCCGGCACGCATCGCCGGGCCGCGCCACCGACTGCGGAGCACCCTGTGCCGCGTCCATGGTTACCTCCAGAGAACCGAGGCACCGAAAAGTGCCTTATTGCCTGCGGCGCGTCGTGTGCACCAGCATGCTCTTGGTACTCAAACAGTACCGAGGCACGAAAAGTAACCGCCAGAGCCGCGACTTCCGGCGGCATGCGCGTGACCGTGCCTTTCTGCTCCCGCGAAGGAAGATCGATGTCCACGTTTCTGCTCATACACGGCGCTTGGCACAGCGGACGGTGCTGGGAGCGGGTGGTACCGCTGCTGGAAGCCGCCGGGCACCGGGTGCTCGCGCCGTCCCTGACCGGCTACGGCGACAAGGCACACCTGCTCGGTCCGGAAGTGGGTCTCGACACGCACGTCGACGACGTGGTCGGGCTGATCACCAGGGAGAACCTCAGCGACGTCGTACTCGTCGGCCACAGCTACGCAGGGCTGGTGATCTCCTCCGCGGCCCACCGGATTCCGGAACGCATCGCGCACCTGGTCTACCTCGACGCGATGGTCCCGGAGGACGGCGAGTCCGCAGTCGACGTCCAACCCGTGACACGGCGGCTGATCGAGCTCGCCGAGGAGTCGGAGAGCGGCTGGCGCGTGCCGCCGATGCCCGAACAGCCCGCGCCCTTCGGACTGTTCGGCGTCACCGACCCGGCTGACGTCGCCTGGCTGCACGGGATGCTCTCGGACCAGCCGGTGCGCTGTCTCCAGCAGCCGGTGCGACTGGGCAACCCGGCTGCTGACGCGATTCCGCGCACGCACATCCACAATGTCGGCGCCATGCCGGAGGGCATCACCCGTCGCCCCGTTCCCCCGATCCAGCCCAACGGCACTGCCGCCCAGGTCTGGGAGCTGCCCACCGGCCACGACTGCATGATCACCATGCCGACCGAACTCAGCGACCTGCTCCTCAAACTCGCCTAGCCAGGGCTGTCGTCGATGTGTCACGCCCACATCAGGAGCGAGGCGAGGGAGACAGTTGCCCGGTTGGTAGGACTCTGTGAGAAGCAGCGCTCCACCACGTTGCGCTCGGCCGACCCACGGGTTGGCCGGCAGCCAGGTGGTCAATCCGGCATCTACTGCGGCGGTTTCACGGGGCTGCTTGACTCTCCCACGAAGGGAGAGTCGAGGGTGGAGCACATGCGTATGGAAGACGTGTCGCGGCCTACGTGGAGCATCGGGGCCGTGGCACGGCAGACCGGGCTGCCGGTGAAGGTGGTCCGGCACTGGTCGGACGTGGGTGTCGTAGCGCCGGTCGGACGGACCGCCGGCGGCTACCGCCGCTACGACACAGACGGTGTCGCCCGGTTGCAGATGGCCCGGACGCTGCGGGACCTGGGGCTGAGCCTTGGAGAGATCCGGGCCGCTCTGGACCGCGAGAGCGGGCTCGCGGACGTGGCCGCCGCGCACGTCAAGGCCCTGGAGGCGCAAATCCGCCGGCTACGGACCCACCAAGCCGTCCTGCGCAACGTCACCCGTCACACCACCCGAGAAGGACTCGCTCTGATGACCCGCACCGCCCACATGTCCCTCGACCAGCGCCGCAGGCTCATCCACGACTTCCTCACCGACACCCTCGGCGATCTGGACGTGCCCCAGTTCCACGAGGGGCTCCGCGCCGCCGGCGCGGACCTTCCCGAGGAGCCCACGGACGAGCAGGTCGAAGCCTGGCTGGAGCTGGGCGAGCTGGTAGCCGGAGGGGAACTGCGCCCGGCCATGCGGCGCATGGCCCGGTACACCGCCCGCCAGGGGCAGGCAGGGCAGGACCCCGACCCCGCAGCGGCGGCAGAGATGCGCGCGCTCACCGACCTGTGGACCGCCCGCGCCCGCGAGGCGATGCAGGCCGGCATCGCAGCCGACTCTCCCGCAGCCGACGCGGTCGTCGCCGGCATCGTCGCCGCCTGGCTGCCCAGCGGCGCCAACAACGACCCCGGCGTGACCGCCGACGGCGCCGAAGCACGCTCCCTCCTGCACGAGCAGCTCACCGCCGGCTCCGAACCCGCGGTCGAGCGCTTCTGGCAGCTCCTGTGCGTCCTCGGCGGTCAGCCCGTGCCCGCCTCAATCGCCGCGGAAGGACAGTGGCTGGCCACCGCCCTGCGCGCCAACCCCGCGCCCGGCGCACGCGACTCCCGGCTCGGAGTTCTCTACGCGCAGGACGCCGACCCCTGGCCGGACGGTGTCCTGAACGCGTTCACACGTGTCCAGGACACCGTCGGCGCACTCGTGCGCGCGACGGCGCCGGAGCAGTTCGACCTGCCGACCCCCTGCGAAGACTGGACCGTACGGGATCTGCTCGACCATCTGGTGTGGGAGAGCATCATGTGGGGCGGCCTGGCCCAGGACGTACCACCCACCGACGGCCACACGGAAGACCACCTCGGCGACGACCACGTCGCAGCCTTCGAAGCAGCCGCCACCACCGCTCGCGCAGCGTTCCGGCAGCCCGGCATGCTGGACCGCTCCTTCGGCCCCGCCTCGGGCCGGCGCGTGGTCGAGCAACTCCTGATCGAGCTGCTCGTCCATGGCTGGGACCTCGCGGCCGCGCTCGGCCGCGACCGTGAGTTGGAGCCCGACATCGCGCGCGTCGCCCTGCCTGTGGTTCAGGAGGTGTACGGCGATCTGCCCCGCACCGCCGGCGGCTCCTTCGCCTCAGCCGTGCCCGCCCCACAGAACGCCCCGGCCCTGGACCACGTGGCCGCGTTCCTCGGCCGTCGCATCCCGGACTGAACCGGCGCCCGGACACCCGGCTGTCGCGCACTGTGCCTGAATCTGTGCGCGAGACAGGTGATCCGTTGCTGCCATGGTGGCGTCGGTGAGCTTCGCAGGGTGGTCGGCTCGGGCCCCGGCGGGCCGGTGGCTGGGTCCGGTTTCCTTCCGTCACGGAGGACTGCGTCGCGACTCAGCCCCGCTCCTTCGACGCGTTGCCCTCGATGGCTTCGACGACCTTCTTCGCCGTGGCCTTGGCCGAGCCCGGGTTCTGGCCGGTGACGAGGTTGCCGTCGGTCACGACGTAGGAGACGAACGGCAGTGTCGCCTTCTCGTAGCGCGCGCCGCGTTCTCTGGCCTGCTCCTCGGCGTTGTAGGGGACGAGCTTGTCGACGCGGGCGAGGACCTCCTCGGTCCAGGCGAAGCCTGTCATCCTGCGGCCGGCGATGAGATAGGAGCCGTCGGAGAGCGCCGCCGGCCGGGCTGACGATCGTCTGCTCGTAACCGTGCTCCTCGAAGACGTGCCAGGCGTGCGTGAGCTCGGAGAGCCACAGGCCGGTGCTGTGGGAAGGGTCGTCGTAGTGGCCGACGTTGGTGACGACGTCGAGGACGCGCTTGGTCATGGCTGGTCTTCCTTCATGCGGAGCGGGTTCGCGAGGCGACGGCGTCGCAGCCGGAGCCAGTGGCCGGTCGGCGGACGCCCAGGGCACGCGGCGTCCTGACCGCCCGGGAGGGCACAAGACGCGCACGGTCCTCGTCATCGCCTCTTCTTGTCCACCTCGGTGACACGCTGGCACCAGCCAGTGACCAGGTGCCCGAAGGCTCGGCCGACGACCACATCGGGTGGGGCCGCACCATCCACGTCAAGGAGACCTCATGCAGACCGTTCTCGGCGCCGGCGGACCCATCGCCGACGAGCTCGCGAACGAGCTCCACCGCAATCACACCAAGGACATCCGCCTCGTCAGCCGCAAGCCGTCGAGGGTGAACGACACCGACGAGCTGATGGCCGCGGACCTCACCGACGCCGACGCCACCGGCCGAGCCGTCGCAGGCAGCGACATCGCCTACCTCACCGTCGGCCTGCCCCTGGACTCGGAGCTGTGGGAGCGGCAGTTCCCCGTCATGATGCGCAACGTCATCGACGCCTGCGCCGAACACGGCACGAAGCTCGTCTTCTTCGACAACACCTACATGTATCCCGGAACGCCGACGCCTCAGACCGAGTCGACGGCATTCGCGCCGGGCGGACGCAAGGGAGGGGCCCGCGCACGGATCGCCACCATGCTGCTCGACGCCATGCGGGCCGGACGTGTCGAAGCGCTGATCGGCCGCGCGCCCGAGTTCTACGGCCCCGGCCGCACGAAGAGCTACACGAACTCGTTGGTGTTCGACCGGATCAAGGCAGGCAAGCGGCCGTTCGTCCCCGTCGACGCCCGTGCCAGGCGTTCCCTGATCTGGACCCCCGACGCGAGCCGCGCTCTCGCCCTGCTCGGCAACACTCCTGATGCCTACGGCCAGACGTGGCACCTGCCCGTCGACCCGCACCGGAAGTCCTACGCCGAGCTCATCGGGATCGCCGGCGAGGTCACCGGCCGAAAGGTCGGCTACACGGTGCTGCCGATGCTCGCCTTCCGCCTGACGCGCCGCTTCGTCAAGCCGCTCGACGAGATGTACGAACTGCTCGACCGCTACCGGGACGACAACATCTTCGACAGCTCGAAGTTCGCGGCCCGGTTTCCCGACTTCCAGATCACGAGCTATCGGGAGGGAGTGGAGCGGATCTTCGCCGGCTGACCCGTCCACAGCTTCCTGGACCTCCCCTTCGAGTGCCGCCGACTCGGCCGGCCGGCAGTCCGTGGCGCGACCGGACCGCCGGACCGCACCTGTGGCAGCGGAAGCCGCTGGGTCAGAACAGCGAACAGCCGTTGCGGGTGCACTTCTCCTTCTTCAGGGTCGCTGTGTCGCTGTTCAGGAAGATCGTGACCTCCTGGACACCGCCCGGGAGAGCTATGCGCAGCTCTTTGCCGAAGCCCTGGTTCGACCCGCCGGGCTGGTCGTAGGCGCTGCAGTACGGGCCGTCGTGGACATCGCCGTTCCAGCCCGTGACGCATATTCGTCTGGGGCCGCTCACCGCGTGGACGGCGGCAGAAACGCTGGCGGTGTAGCCGTCGGTGAAGTGAATGGTCCCCGAGGTGGTGGTGGCGCCGTAGGACATGCCGAAGTCCATGTCCACGGCGCTGGCGGTGGCGTGTGCCGGCGCGGCGCCGAAAGCGATCGTTGCGACTGCCGCAGCGGCCACCGTCGTGAAGGTTCTGCGCATGTGGCCCCTTCTTCCTCGAACGAGCTCTGAGCGAGCGGGAATCTCCACGGCGGATCGTTGCGGAAGGCGATGAACAACCCATGACGTGCACACGGCAGTGTGTGGAAATGTCAGTACCGCTTGTCAGCACCGCTCATCCAGCCACCCCCGGGCTCGTTGTCATCAGGGGCAGACCGGGCCGGTTCGTGTTCCCCGCAGGCACTGAGAGCGTTCTTCCTCGGTGAAATCCCGGTGGAGGGCATGGCAGATCTGCTGGCCGGACTCAGCGCCAACGGCAAACCGCCCACGGTCGGTCCGCCGCGGCCGACGAACGGCCTTCCCCTCTGTCGGCCCGAGGCGATGTCCCCCGTCCGAGCCGCACCGTCGCCGCGGGCCGAGACCAGCGTCCGGCCGTCCGGAGCGAACGCGAGGGCGTCCCGGTCTCGAGCCGCAGACCGAACGGAGCTGGACCGGACGCTCAGCCGTCCAGCCGCGAGCGGATCTTCCCCAGCACGTCAGCGGCGTGCGCGTCGAGGAAGAAGTGGCCGCCGGAGTACGTGTTCAGCTCGAAGCCGCCGGTGGAGAAGGCCTCCCAGGCCTGCGCCCCGGCCGCGGACACCTGTGGGTCCGCGTCACCGGTGAACACCACCAGCGGGCAGGACAGTGGCGGGCCCGGGGTGTGGCGATAGGTCTCCACCGCCCGGTAGTCGTTGCGGATGGCGGGCAGGAGCATCTCCACCACGTCCGGGTCCTCCAGCAGGGCGCCCGCAGTGCCGCCCAGCTCCCGTACCTTGTCGAGCAACCCCGCGTCGCTGCGCAGGTGCACGCCCTCGTCACGCGAGAGCGAGGGCGCGGCGCGCCCGGAGGCGAAGAGGGCGACCGGCTTGATCCCCTCCTGCTCCAGCCTGCGGGCGACCTCGTAAGCCACCAGCGCACCCATGCTGTGGCCGAAGAGGGCCAGCGGCCGGTCGGCCCACTGGCGCAGCTCCGCCACCAGCACGTCGGCCAGTTCGGTGACGCTGGGGACGAACGGCTCCTTGCGCCGCTCCTGCCGGCCCGGGTACTGGACCGCCAGCACGTCGGCCACAGCCGAAAGCTGCCGCGAGACCTGGAAGAAGTAGCTGGCGGCGCCGCCCGCATGCGGGAAGCACGCGAGACGGACGCCCGCCGCGGAGGAGTGGAAGCGCCGGATGGAACTGCCGGAGCTTTCCGTCGTCTCGGTCATGGTTGTGCTGACTCCCTGATGATCGGATCTGCGGAGCACCTCTGAGTCCCGGTCATACGGCATCGGATGCCTTCCGGCGGCCGTTCCACCGCACCACCCAGTCCTCCAGGACGTCGACAGCGGTCTCGGTGCCCCGCTCGGCGCGTACGGCCTCCCCGACGGCGGCCGCCCGTTCTGCCATGTCCCGGTCGGTCAGTGCCTTGCCGAGTGCCTCGTCGAGGCGCTCGGCGGTGAACTTCGAGAACGGGACGGGCCGTGGTGACACACCCATCCGGTGGACCTGAGCCGCCCAGAACGGACTGTCGGCGAAGGTGGGCACGACCACCTGGGGAGTGCCCGAACGCAGCGCCTCGCCCGTCGTGTTGCAGCCACCGTGGTGGATGATCGCCGAGGAGCGGGGGAACAGCCAGGGGTAGTGCACGTCGTCGACGCGGAACACGTCGTCCGGCACGTTCTCGGGGCCGCCGCCCACCAGCACCAGCCGTCGGCCGTGTGAGCGGACCACGCCGAGCACCTTCTCCAGTGTCTTCTCCGGCTGGTGCACCGGCCAGATACTGCCGAACGACAGCGACACCGGGGCGTCCCCCGACTCCACGAAGTCGACCAGTTCCGCGGACGGGGTCCATGCGCGGTCCCAGAACCAGTATCCGGTGAACTGCGACAGCTCCGGCCAGTCGGAAGGCTCGGTGAACATCTCGCGGGTGACCGGACACAGCAGCGGTACGTCGCGGCCCAGCTCGCGGTAGGGCGCCCCGAAGGGCAGAGCCGGCATGTCCGCCTGCTTGCGGTAGGCCCGGATGGAGATCCAGTCCAGCAGCCCGGCCATCCGGTGCGTCAGCCGGTTGTAGAGCGGTCCGAGCCCGGACTGCGGGGCCATCATGGCCGGCCACTGGTCCGTCGGGTTGAGCGGCCACCAAGTGAGCGACGCCCAGGGTGCCTTGCCGTTGTCCTCGAACATGATCCGGCTCAGGACGCTGTTGACCACCAGGTCGGCGCCCTTGCACACTTCCTCGATGCGGGACGCCAGCAGCCGGATGTGCTCCTGTGTCGGGCGCGGCACCTTGCGGGCCGCCCTGAAGAGCGAGGCGCCCTGCTGCAGCGCCTCGGTGAGCGCCGGATGTGCCAGGAAGTCCCTGGGGCTGCCCGGCAGTTCGGCGAAGTCCAGACCGGCCTCCCTGACCAGGGTCTCGAAGTCTGCGTGGGTGGCGAGAACGACCGAGTGCCCCCGGGACATCAGGGTGGCGCCCAGCGCGATGAAGGGCTGGACATCACCCCGTGACCCTGTGACAAGGAGTGAGACCTGCATGAGTCCTCCGTACGAAAGGGGCGAGTGAGAGGGGGAGCCGACCGGTTGTGGCGGTGATTCAGTAGTACGGCAGGTAGCGGTCGAGCATGCGGTCGAGGTAGTCGGCGTCGGTCACCGACCGCATCTCGGGCAGTAGTTCGCAGAGCTTGTCGACCGACACGTGGGTCATGGCCTGGGGCCCGTCGACGATCTCGTGCCGAGCCGAGAGTCCCAGCCGCTCCTCGATGCCGTGGATCACCGTCTGGATGGGCAGCGGCCTGCCGGAGGCGACGTTGACGACCTCGTTCTCCACGCCCTGCTCAAGCAGTCCGTCGACGGCCCGGGTCAGGTCGGCCGCGTCGATCAGGTCGCGGTGCGCTCCCTGGTAGAGCCGCACGCTGCCACTGCGCACCTGCTGGACGAACGCGGGGAGCAGTTGGTGCGGGCGCTGCCAGCGTCCCATCGCGTGGCTCACCCGCAGGACGAGCCAGGGTGCGCCGGATTCGGCGACCACGCGCTCCAGCCGGAGCTTCTGCCTGCCGTACGGCGAGGTCGGCAGCAGTTCGGTGCCTTCGGCCATCGCCGTGGTCCCGGTGCCGTACAGGGCGTGGGACGCGCTGGACAGGAACACCACGAGGCGGCCGTCGGCGCGGCACCTGCGGGTGACCTCGTCCACCAGGGCTGCCTCGCGGTCGAATTCGGCCCCGTCGAGGACGCTGGTGCTGGAGACACCGGCGGCGAGCACCGTGGCGTGCGGGTGGCGTTCACCGACGGCGGCCAGGTTGCGGGCGATGAAGCCGTTCCCGACGATCTCCATCAGATGCCCTCCGCGGCGGCGATGCGGATTGCCGACTTGGCTATGCCGTCCAGCAGTTCGGCGGTCCGCAAGGTCGTGGCGGCCCAGCTTTCGTGGTCCCGGTCGGCTCCGGTGGCGACGGTCTGCCGCACGGCGGCGGCGAACGCGGCCACCGAGTTGGCGAACTGGTGCTCGGCGGGCAGGACGAACTCCTCGGTGTGGTTCTGCTCCTCGATGCGCAGCAGGGGCGCCGTGGTCGTCGGGGGAGTGAAGGCACGGTCCACGCAGAGCCTCGCGTCGCTGCCCCAGAGCGTGTAGCGGGAGCCGTAGGCGTGGAGGAAGCCGAAGCTGAGCGTGGCGCTCTGCCCGGTGGCCGACGCGAGCACCGCGCTTCCCGCGACATCGACGCCCGACGCCGGGTCGTCGCGCAGCACGGCCCCGGCGACGGTCAGGTCGTCGCCGAGGAAGTACTGGGCGAGGCGAACCGGGTAGATGCCCACGTCCAGCAGGGCGCCGCCACCGAGTTCGGGCCGGTAGCGGACGTCCTGCGGGGGCAGCGGAGGGAAGCAGAACGCCGCTTCCACGTGCTGTAGTTCACCGATCCGCCCCTTCGCGACCAGGTCGGCCACGCTCCGGTGGAAGCCGTGGTGGACGAAGGCGAGATTCTCGCGCAGCACCAGTCCGCGCTCCCGTGCGAGCCGGGCCAACGCGGCGGTGTCCGCCGCGGAGGTGGTCAAGGGCTTCTCGGCCAGGACGTGCTTGCCCGCTTCGAGCGCGGAACGCACCCAGGACGAGTGCAGGGCGTTGGGGACGGACACGTAGACCGCCTCGACGTCGGCCCGTTCGAGCAGCGGTTCGTAGCCGTGCACGGCCTCGCAGCCGAACCGGGACGCGAAGGACTCCGCCTTCGCCTGCTCCCGGCTGGCGATGGCGGTGATGAAGGTGTCCGGTGTCTCGCGCAGCGCGGGCAGGGTGCGCCGCGCCGCGATCGAGGACGCGCCGAGCACGCCGACCCGTACGGGACCGGGCGAGGGGGAAGTACTCAAGTGCATTCTCCTCCGGCCGGCCCCAGCAGGCTGTGCAGGCATGTGAGCAGTGTCCTGGCCTGGATGTTGAGGTAGTTGCTGTGCTGCACGAGGCTCGACAACTGGTGAACGGCCAGCCAACGGAAGTCGTCCGGTTCCGCGAGCTCGCGCTCCGGGGGGAGTTCGACGATCAGGTAGCGGCTGCGTGTGTGGAAGAACCGGCCGCCCTCCTCGGACAGCACGGTGTCGAACCGGACGGCGTCGGGCGGGGCGTGCAGCACCTCGTCCAGGAACGGAGGAGCGGCCTCGGCCGGAAGGACCGCGTAGTTCTCCGGAGTGCACTGCACGGTGGGGGCCAGCTCGATCGCGTCCATGAAGCCGGGTTCGGAGCCGACCCGGACCAGGACGTGCAGGACGCCGCCGATCCGCTGCACCAGGAAGGCGGCGACGCCCTGGCCGCGCGCCTCGATCACCGGCTGGGTCCAGTTGGAGACCTCGCGGCTGCCGGTCTGAACATCCACGGCCATCACGTCGAAGAACACACCGTGGTCGTGCGAGATGCGGTCGTCGGAGCGCTGCCAGCCGCGGACGCTGCCGAGGTCCACCAGACGCGCTTCGCCCGTGAAGCCGGCCCGCGCTCCGGTGAACCAGTTGCGGACGGAGCCGGCGGAGTGCAGTGCGCCGTATCGGGGATCAAGCGATCTGGCCAGCGTGGAGCCGATGCTTTCGCCCTTCGCCGGCCGGCGCGCGGCCGGTGCACCGTCGAAGGCCCACCGGCCGGACGGAGAAGGGGAGGCGAACGGGAAACAGGCCATGACCGTGCGCGAGTCCATGTTCACCAGGTCGGGGCTTGAGAGCAGGGCGTGCAACTGCCCTACGGACAGCCAGTAGAAGCCGTCCAGCAGTTCCACGTCGTCGCGTGTCTCGACGATGATGTTTCGATTGCGTTTCCGGTAGAACCAGGATCCCTGCTCCGACTGGAGGACATCGGCCAGTATCCGGTGCCGGGAGGCGTTGCGGAAGAAGTCGAGATAGGGCACCGGCCGACCGCCGTGCACTTGGGTGTAGTTGCTCCGGGTCGCCTGTACCGTAGGCGATAATTGAACCCTGTTGTGGTTGCCCGGCTCCATCTTTGCCTGCATCAGGCAGTGTGGTATACCGTCGAATTCCTTGACGAGGATGCCCAGTACGCCGATCTCGGGCTGATGGATGATCGGCTGGTCCCATTCGGGTACCGCGCCGGAGGCGTTCCGAACCCGTAAACCCTGGACTGAGAAGAACTTGCCGCTCTCGTGGACGAGGTTTCCGTGAGGCTCCTCGAAACGCCAGCCTTTCAGTTCGGTGAACGGGATGCGGCGTATCTCTGAACTTTCCGTCTCGACGTACGCGGCGAACCATGCATGAAAAACCTCCAGGCTGGCGACGGCCCGGTCGGCTTCGTACACGGAGCGGGTGATTCTGGCTGCTGACCGGATTTCCGGCCTGGTTAAGACGTCGGCGCTGCCCGGCAGGGCGTGCGGCATCAGTAGTCGCTCCTTGTTCCCTGGCGGGGATTGTGGCCAGCGTGTTACTAGCGGGTGAAGAAACCCACTCGGGACGGCTGCGGCGACGCTCCTTCAGGCACGGTCACGCAGGAACGGTCAGGTGCTGTCAACTCGCTATTACCCGGAGTGAGTCTGGTGCACGGACTTCCTGAACCCTGCTAGTCCTACGTCGCCCGGGGTTGGGCTGTCAACACTGCCAGGGTGGGCGCCGGGTTCTGCGGCTCCGGTCGGGTGTTGGTGTTCCTGGGGGTGGAAAAGTGCTGGTCATCCTGGGTTCGGGAGGGCGTGGAACCGGTATGGGGCATCCGGGAGCACGAAGCCGCAGGGTGCGGGGATCCGACAGGCCGGCGGTGCCGGTCGGGGCATGCAGAGGGTGCGTGTGGTGTGGAGGGAGGTTGTGCTTTTCCCTGCGGCCGACATGACCTTCGGTAATTCCTGTCGTTGCAGCTCAGGAGTGCGTTTTCCCTGTCTTTGATCATCTCCTGGACAGCCCGCTTCATGAAAGTTTGAGGCTAGTTGCTGATTAAACGTGGCATACATCACATTGCCTCGGTCTTGTTGGGTGTGGCAGGGTCGATCTTGCATTTGTCAACTGTTCTACAAGTGCCGTGCAGTGGGGGATCAGCGCCGGTCGTCATTGTGTATCTGCCGGTGGGGTCGGGTGTTGGCCCAGAGATTACTCGGGGCCGCTTCGGCGAACTTCGAAGATTCACGGGGGTTCACTTTGTCACGGAGTGCTTGCTCGGTGCGGCACGATGACGATGTCGATCAGATTGCCGTGATCGGGCTCTCCTGCCGCCTGCCGCAGGCCGACTCCGCGGTGCGATTATGGGAACTCTTACGCGACGGGGTCGATGCCATCACCCCGCTGCCCCCGGGACGGTGGAAGCAACGCGCCACTGACGATGCGGAGTTAGTCTCCGAACGAGGTGGATTCCTCGACCGGGTGGATCAGTTCGACGCCGAATTCTTCGGTATCTCGCCCCGCGAAGCAGCGGCCATGGACCCCCAGCAGCGCCTCGCGCTCGAACTCGGCTGGGAACTGCTGGAGAACGGCGGCATCACCCCCGAAAGCATGGCCGCCCTGAGTGCCGGGGTCTTCGTCGGCGCGATGAACGACGACTACGCGACCCTCACCCGACAGCGCAGTTCGCAAGCGGTCTCGCACCATACTCTCGCCGGTCTGCAGCGAAGCATGATCGCCAACCGGCTCTCCTACCTCCTCGGCCTGAACGGCCCCAGCCTCACCGTCGATTCGGGCCAGTCGTCCTCCCTGGTCGCTGTCCACATGGCTTGCCAGAGCCTCCGCGCCGGAGAGTGCGACGTCGCTCTGGCCGGCGGGGTGAACCTCAACCTCAGCTTCGACGGCACCCTCACCGTCTCCCGGTTCGGCGGGCTCTCTCCCGACGGCCGCTGTTACACCTTCGACTCCCGGGCCAACGGTTACGTACGGGGCGAAGGCGGCGGCTTCGTGCTCCTCAAACCCCTGGCACAGGCGCTGCGGGACGGCGACCACATCCACGGCGTGCTGCGTGGCAGCGCCGTCAACAACGGCGGAGGTGACAGCCTCACCGCCCCCAGCCGGCAGGCCCAGGAAGACGTACTCCGCCGGGCGTACACGGCGGCGGGTGTACGCCCCGAGGACATCCAGTACGTCGAACTCCACGGCACCGGCACAGCCGTCGGCGACCCCATCGAAGCCGCAGCCCTCGGCGCGGTCCTCGGCTCCGCCCGCCCGGCGGACGCACCCCTGAAGGTCGGCTCGATCAAGACGAACGTCGGCCACCTGGAAGGCGCAGCGGGCATCGTCGGACTGCTCAAGGTTCTGCTCTCCCTGGAAGCGGGAGAACTCCCCGCCAGCCTCAACTTCGAAACGCCCAACCCGGCCATCCCGCTGGCCGACTGGCACCTCCAGGTCCAGACCGAGCGCTCGCCCTGGCCGCGTCCGGACGTGTCGCTGCTGGCCGGTGTGTCGTCGTTCGGCCTGGGCGGGACGAACGCGCACGTGATTGTGGAGCAGGCTCCGGCCGGGGAGGCTTGTGGGGGCGGGGTTGGGTCCGGTCCGGCTGGTGTTGTGTGTGGTGGTGTGGTGCCGTGGGTGGTTTCGGGTCGGTCGGTGGCGGGGTTGCG
>NZ_JOGV01000038.1:0-77445 GCF_000721365.1 Streptomyces sp. NRRL F-5650
CGGGTGGGCGGGCCCGTGCCGACTTGTACTCCTTGTCTGTGCCGACGTGGGTGGGGTGGGACGCGTGGCCCGGCGCTGACGGGGTGCCGCCTGCGCCCACCCGTGCCGCCCCAGGCGGCACGAATGCCCGCAGTCCGGAGGGCGTCACGAACGCCGGCAGCCCGGAGGGAACCGCGCGATTGCCCACAGCGGGGAGGGAACCGCACGATTCCCACAGCCCGGAGGGAGCGACGCGCACACCCGCAGCCTGCGGAGCCTCACGAACGCCCGCAGCCTGGAGAGGACCGCGTGACTACCCACGGCCCGGAGGCGGCAACGCGCACCATCCTCGACCCGGAGGACGCGGCGCGCACACACGCAACCCACAGGACGCGGCACGCACACACGCACCCACAGGACGCGGCACGGACACCCGCAACCCACAGGACGCAGCGCGGACGCCCGCAGCCTGGAGGGCCTCACGAACGCCGCAGCCTGAAGGGGACCGTGATTACCCCCAGCCCGATGGGACACCGCGCACACCCGCAGCCCGGAGGCCGCGCACAGCCCCCACGCCCTGGGGTGCGGTGTGGGTGCGCGCGGGCTTGAGGGAGCGACGTCAAGCACAGGCAGGCTGGAGGGAGCACCGCCAAGCACACGCAGGCCGAGGGAGCAGCGGCAAGCGCACGTGAACTGGAGGAAGCGGCGCCAAGCACACGCAGGCCGAGAGAGCACCGCCAAGCACACGCGAGCCGAGGGCCGTGTGACACGTTCGGGTTAGTTCCGTGCTGGGTCCCGGGCTCCCCCGGGGCATGGTCGTAGGAGCGCGCGGGTGTGGACGGAGGCTGGCGTGGGCGGTGATGCGGGTATGGCGGCCTCCGGCGGGGAGGCGGGGGGCGGGGCGTCCGCGAGCGGTGGGGGGCTGAAGCGGCGGCGGCGCAGGCGGCGGCTGCGGATCGCCGGGATCGCGGTCGTCGTACTGGCCGGGGCCGCCGCGGGCGTCGGCTGGGCGGTGTACGCCAAGCTGAGCGGCAACATCACGGCGGACGAGGCGGCCGCCGCAGAACTCGCCCGGTACGAGAAGGAGCGGCCGGCCTCCCAGGCGCGCGGCGCGCAGAACGTCCTCCTGATCGGGTCGGACTCGCGGTCCGGAAACGGCAACTCCCGCTACGGACACGACTCCGGAACCGAGCGGTCGGACACCACGATCCTGCTCCACCTGGCCGCCGGCCGGGACAGCGCCACCGCCGTCTCCCTCCCCCGCGACCTCATGGTGAACGTCCCCGGCTGCCACCGCCCCGACGGGTCCCTCACGAAGCCGGCGTTCGCGCAGTTCAACTCCGCCTTCGCGGCGGGCGGTTCGGCGTGCACGATCCGTACGGCGGAGAAGCTGACCAGCATCCGGATCGACCACCACGTGGTCGTCGACTTCGAGGGCTTCAAGGAGATGGTCGACGCGCTCGACGGCGTCGAGGTGTGCCTGCGCGAACCGGTCGACGACAAGGACGCCGAGCTGAAACTGCCCGCGGGCCGGGTGACGCTCGACGGGGAGCAGGCGCTCGGGTACGTCCGCGCCCGCAAGTCGCTCGGCGACGGCAGCGACACCGACCGGATGAACCGGCAGCAGCGTTTTCTGGGGGCCCTCGTGAACAAGGTGCAGAGCAACGGCGTACTGCTGAATCCGGTGAAGCTGTACCCCGTTCTCGACGCGGCCACGTCCTCGCTCACGACGGACCCGAAGCTGGCGAGCCTGCGCGGCCTGTACGACCTCGTGCGCGGGCTGCGCTCGATTCCCACCGAGCGTGTGCAATTCCTGACCGTCCCCCGGGAGTCGTACGCGGGCGACGCCAATCGGGACCAGCTCGTGCAGCCCGACGCCGGAAAGCTCTTCGCCCGCCTGCGGACGGACGAGCCCGTGACGATCACGGCCGCCCGGCGGGACCCGGCAGGCGGTACGGGGAATTCCGGGGAAGCCCGTACCCCCGAATCCCCGGCACCGACGTTCAGCGGGAACACCGCCGACGAGGACATCTGCGGGTAAAGCGCATTCCAAGAAGGGGCAACTCCGAGTGCAAGATGACATGCGCGAGCGGACAATTGTCCGAGAAATGCGCCGGATTGCCCAGTTGTAAGGTTCGTGGAATGCGTCACTGCCGTCGCCCTGCGCCCAACGGGGCGGTTAATGTGAGCGATCCGGTGTGCCCGGCCGCGGACTTCTGCCCTGGCCACGCACTGAACTGACGTGAGCGAGACCGGGCGCCCGGTGGGGAGGGGCGCCGCGTGGCCCCGACGGAGGATTCGGACAACCGTGGACGCGCAAGGCCGTGGGCAGGCGGAGGGCATCGACCCCGCAGACCAGTGGGTGCTCAATCCGGACACCGGTGACTACGAACTGCGACTGCCCTCTTCCGCACCGCAGTCGCCCGTCCCCGGCCCCCGCCGGGCCGCCCCCGCCCCGGAGCGCGAGGTCCCCGCACCGCGCAGGCGCCGTACGACGCCCGAGGAGCCGCCGCCGGGACGGCGCGACCGCCGGCGGCCGGCGAAGAAGGCGGCGAAGAAGAAGTCGAGGGCCAAGAAGATACTGCTGTGGACCGGCGGCACGATGGCGTTCGTCGTCCTCGCCGTCGGCGCGGCCGGGTACCTCTACCTCCAGCACCTCAACGACAACATCGACTCCCTCCCCGACGACGGCGCGAGCACCGGTGGGTTCCGCAAGGACCAGGCGATCAACATCCTGCTGATCGGCACCGACAAGCGCACCGGTTCGGGCAACGAGGGCTACGGCGACAAGGGCAGCGCCGGGCACGCGGACACCAACATCCTGCTGCACGTCGCCAAGGACCGCTCCAACGCCACCGCGCTCAGGGACCGTCACCGAGCTGACCGGGGTCAAGCCCGACAACTTCATGGTGGCCGACTTCAACGCGGTCAAGACGCTGACCTCGGCGGTCGGCGGGGTCGAGGTCTGTCTCGCGAAGGACATCGACGACCCCGACTCGCACCTGAACCTGCCGGCGGGCAAGCACACCATCGAGGGCGAGGACGCGCTCGCCTTCGTCCGCACCCGGCACTCCGTCGGCTTCGGCGGCGACCTGAGCCGTATCGAACTCCAGCAGCAGTTCCTCAGTTCGCTGATGCGCAAGCTCAAGTCCAACGACACGCTCACCAGCCCGACGAAGATGGTGAAGCTGGCCGAGGCGGGCACCAAGGCGCTGACCGTCGACGCCAAGCTGGACGACATCGGCAAGCTGAAGGACCTCGGTCTGGAGCTGGGCAAGCTCAACATCAAGAACCTGACCTTCGCCACGGTGCCGGTCAAGGACAACCCGGCCGAGAAGACCCCGGTGACCGTCGTCCTCAAGGACGGGGACGCCCAGCAGGTCTTCGACATGGTCAAGAACGACGTCTCCTTCACCGAGGTCAAGCAGAAGGAGAAGGAGAAGCAGAAGAAGGAGGACGCGGCCGTCGCCGCCCGTCTGGAGGGCGAGAAGTCCGAGCCCGCCGAGGTCCGCGTCCGCATCCTCAACGGCGGCGCCTCCTCCGGCAGCGCGGGGCGCGAACTGACCTACCTCCAGAACGAGGCCGGGGTCACCAAGTCCGAGAACGCGGGCAACGCCCCGGCCGACATCGCCAGGACCACCCTGGAGTACGCCCCCGACCAGGCCGACCAGGCCCGCGCCCTCGCCGTGACAGTACGACAGTCCGTCGGCCGAACGGTCCTTCGGTGAACAATCCACCGTCCTCCGTACAGCCAACGACGGGCTTCGTACGTCCAACTGTGCGAACAGGTCGCGTGCCGCAGCGTGTTCGCGGGCCCGAGGGTGGGAGAGGGACATGACGCAGAGCAGTGTGCGCGGGGAGGCGACGCGACCGGAAACGGTCCGGCACGCCCGCGGCCGCCGGTCGGGACGCGGCGGCCGGGACGCGGACGGCACGGGTGCGGCCGGGCAAGGAGACCCCGGCGGGCCGCGGGGCGGCGGAGGCGGACACGGCAGGCGCTCCGGCCGGCGGCCCGGACGCGGGCACCGGGTGCTGAGGTGGTCCGCGACCACTCTCGCGGTGGTCGTCCTGGGCACGGCCGGCGCCGGATACCTCTACTACCGGCACCTGACCGCCAACATCGACAAGGGCGAGCGCAGCAGCGGCGACTCCAAGGCGCACAAGGCCGAGCCGAACGCGGCCGGACAGACGCCGCTGAACATCCTGCTGCTCGGCTCCGACAGCCGGGCCTCCGCCGCCAACGTGGCCCTCGGCGGCGGCAGGAACCACCGCGACAACCCGCCGCTGGCCGACGTGCAGATGCTGATCCACCTGTCCGCGGACCGCAGGAGCGCCTCGGTGGTGAGCATCCCCCGGGACACCCGGGTCGACATCCCCGCCTGCAAGGACCCCGACACCGGGGAGAAGTTCCCAGCGACCAACGACATCATCAACACCTCGCTGGCCCGCGGCGGCGCCGGCTGCACCCTGGCCACCTGGGAGAACCTCACCGGCGTCTACATCGACCACTGGCTGACGATCGACTTCGCGGGCGTCGTCTCGATGGCGGACGCGATCGGCGGGGTCGAGGTCTGCGTGAACCAGAACGTGTGGGACCGCCCGCTGCCCGGCGTCCCCGGCGGCTCGGGCCTGAAGATGACGGCTGGCGCGCACAAGGTCGAGGGCGAGGAGGCGCTGCAGTGGCTGCGCACCCGGCACGCCTGGGGCAGTGACCCGCTGCGGGCCCGGGCCCAGCACATGTACATGAACTCGATGATCCGCACGCTCAAGGACCAGAACGTCTTCACGGACGCCGGACGGCTGATGGACCTCGCCGAGGCCGCGACGAAGTCGCTGACCGTCTCCGAGGAGGTCGGCACCCCCAAGAAGCTGTACGACCTGGGCATGCAGCTCAAGACGGTGCCCACGGACCGCATCACCATGACGACGATCCCCACCGTCGAGGACCCGCAGGACAGGAACCACCTGCTGCCGGCCGAGGACGCCGACAGGATGTGGGCGATGCTCCGCGACGACGTCTCCTTCGACGACAAGGGGAAGCGGGACGGGAAGGGCTCCGCCAAGAGCGACGGGGAGGGCGCGGCCGGGGACGGTTCCGCCGGGGCGGGCGGCGCCGTCGAGCCCTCCGACGAGCCCGCCGCCGATGCCGAGATCGGCGTCCTGGTCCAGAACGCCACCCGCTCCGCCACCCTCGGTCCGGTCCCGGGCCGGGCCGGCGCGGTCGCGGGGACACTGGTGGACAAGGGCTTCGTGAAGGCGGCCAAGGACACCTCGGCGGCGCTCTCCGAGGAACGGACCGTCGTGCGCTACCCGAGCGACGGGCTGGCGGGCGACGCACGGCGGGTCGCCGAGGCGCTGGGCATCCCCGCCAACGCGGTGCGCAAGAGCGCGGACGTGTCCGGGATCACTCTCGTCGTGGGAGCTGACTGGCGCGACGGCGCGTCCTATCCGAAGCAGAAGACACCCGAGGCCGGGGACCTTCCGGAGAACAGCGACGCCATCAACGGCTCGGACACCGGCAAGTGCATGGACGTCTACAAGCCCTACCGATGGTAGGAGTTCACGAAAATAGGAGGGAATGCCCTGTTGTAGGGGTGACGTTCGTGACACCAGTGTCGTTCGACGCCGAACCGGGCGGATAGTGTGAGCGCTCCAGTGCCGCCTGCCGCGAGGTCCGCCCTGGCGTCGTGCACTAGTTGGCTTTTCATACCGTGCGCCTTCAAGGGAAGGTGCCGCGTGGCCCCCGACGGAGGATTGGGAGACCGTGGACGCGCAAGGACGTGGGCGGGCAGACGACGTGGATCCCGCAGACCAGTGGGTGCTGAATCCGCGTACCGGTGAATACGAACTGCGGCTGTCCCCCTCCGCGCCCTCCGCGCCGGAGCCGTCCGTCCCCGGCCCCCGCACGGCGGGCCCCGGCACGGCGGGCAGCCGCCGCACGGCCGCTCCGGGCCGCGAGGTGCCGCCCCAGCGGCGCCGCCGCCCCGCGCCCGAGGAGCCGGTGCCCGGCCGCCGCGGACGCCGGCCGGAGAAGAAGAAGTCCCGGGGCAAGAAGGTCCTGCTGTGGACCGGCGGCACCATGGCCTTCGTCGTCCTCGTGGCCGGCGTGGGCGGCTACGTCTACCTCAAGCACCTCGAGGGCAACGTCTCGACGACGGACGTCGGCACCGCCGGAAGCAGCAGCTTCAAGAAGGACGAGGCCTTCAACATACTCATCATCGGCACCGACAAGCGCACCGGTGAGGGCAACGAGGGCTACGGCGACAAGGGCAGCGCCGGGCACGCGGACACCAACATCCTGCTGCACGTCGCCAAGGACCGCTCCAACGCCACCGCGCTCAGCATCAAGCCGGACCACTTCATGATGGCCGACTTCAACGCGGTCAAGACGCTGACCTCGGCGGTCGGCGGCGTGGACGTGTGCGTGGAACACGCCGTGGACGACCCGAAGTCGCACCTCAAGCTGCCCGCGGGCGAGTCCACCGTCGAGGGCGAGCAGGCCCTCGCCTTCGTCCGCACCCGGCATGCCTTCGGCAACGAGGGCGACCTGGACCGCATCAAGGTGCAGCAGCAGTTCCTGGGCTCGCTCATGCGGAAGATGTCCTCCAGCGACACCCTCACCAGCCCCACCAAGCTGGTGAAGCTCGCCGAGGCCGCGACCAAGGCCCTCACCGTGGACAGCGCCATCGGCAACGTGGGCACGCTCAAGGACGTCGCCCTGGAGCTGAAGAAGGTGCCGCCGAAGAACATCACGTTCACCACCGTGCCGGTGCTCGACAACCCGGCCGAGAAGGTCAAGGCGACGGTGGTCGTGAACGAGGCGAAGGCCCCCCAGGTCTTCGACATGATCAGGAGCGACATCTCCTTCACCGAGGTCGAGCAGAAGAAGAAGGCGAAGCAGAAGAAGGAGGACGCGGCCGTCGCCGCCCGCCTGGAGGGCGAGAAGTCCGAGCCCGCCGAGGTCCGCGTCCGCATCCTCAACGGCGGCGCCCCCTCCGGCAGCGCGGGACGCGAACTGACCTACCTCCAGAACGAGGCAGGGATCACCAAGTCCGAGAACGCGGGCAACGCCCCGGCCGACATCGCCAGGACCACCCTGGAGTACGCCCCCGACCAGGCCGACCAGGCCCGCGCCCTCGCCGCGCGTCCGAGCGCGAGAAGCACGTCCGGGAGGACGCCGACGAGACCGCCGACGAGGCCGTCGACGGCACCGGGGACGGCACGGAGGGAGCCCGTCCGCGGCGGCGCCGCCGCGCCCTGCGCTGGACGGCGGTGCTGCTCGCCGCGGTGCTGGCCGGTACGGCCGGGGCCGGTTACCTCTACTACGAGCACCTCAACGACAACATCCGGCAGGACGCCCTGAACCTGGGCGACAGCAAGGTCGCCGCGCCGACACCGAACGCGGCCGGGCAGACCCCGCTGAACATTCTCGTCATCGGCTCGGACGCCCGGGACAGCGAGGAGAACCAGCAACTGGGCGGCGCCCGCGAGACGTTCGGCTCCACGCCGCTGGCGGACGTGCAGATGCTGGTGCACCTGTCCGCCGACCGCAGCAACATGTCGGTGGTCAGCATGCCGCGCGACACCCTGCTGGAGATACCCAAGTGCACCGACCCGGAGGACGGCACGGTCTACCCGGCCAGCGAGGGCCGGGTGATGACCAACCAGAGCCTCGGCCACGGCGGTCCGGGCTGCACGGTGGCCACCTGGCAGGAGCTGACCGGCATCCACATCGACCACTTCGTCATGGTCGACTTCGCGGGCGTGGTCTCGATGGCCGACGCCGTGGGCGGCGTCCCGGTCTGCGTGGACGCCAACATCCACTCGCGCGACGGCGAGGGCCACGGTTCCGGCCTGAAGCTGGAGAAGGGCACCCACCCCGTCAAGGGCGAGCAGGCCCTGCAGTGGCTGCGCACCCGGTACGGCTTCGAGGACGGCAGCGACCTCGCGCGGGCCAAGGCGCAGCACATGTACCTCAACTCGATGGTGCGGGTACTGCGGGAGAACGCGACCCTCAGCAGCCCGAACAGGCTGCGCAGGCTCGCCGAGGAGGCCACCGAGGCGCTCACCGTCGACCCGGCCCTGGACTCCGTCAAGAAGCTGTACGACCTCAGCAACGAGCTGCGCACGGTGAAGCCCGAGCGCATCACCATGACCACGATGCCCAACCGGTACGTGGGCGCCCGCGTCGAACCGACCGAGGACGCCGAGCAGTTGTTCCGGCTGGTGCGCGAGGACATCGCCCTGGACGGCAAGGACACCAAGGACGCCAAGGAGAAGCCCGACGCCGAGCCGGAGCCGCCCGCCGACCCGGCCGCGCCCGACGACGAGCTGGCGGTCCAGGTCCGCAACGGCACCCGCACCAACGAGCTGGGCACCGCCCCCGGGCGCGCGAACGCGATCGCCGGGCTCCTGGTGGAGCGGGGCTTCACGAAGGCCGTCGCGGACCCCTCGGTGCTGCCCAGCGAGGACCGCACGGTGATCCGCTACCCGAGCGCCGACCTGGAGGGCGACGCACGGCGCGTCGCCAAGTCCCTGGGCATCCCGGCGAGTTCGGTGAAGCGGTCGACGGACGTCTCCGGCGTCACGCTCGTCGTGGGCGCCGACTGGCGCGAGGGCACGGCCTACCGGGAGCCCGGGAGCGACGACAGCACCCCCGAGTCGGCCCAGGCCCTCAACGGCGCCGACGACAGCGCCTGCATGCACGTGAACCCGGGGTTCACCTGGTCCTGAGCGGCGTCAGCGCGCCCCGGCGGCGTCCGTGGCGTCCGCGTCCGGCCGCACCGCCGGGCGCCGCGAGGCGATGACCTTCCTGGCCAGCGACTTCGGACTGGTCAGGAAGCCCCAGCCCCACGACATGTGCATGGTCGCCAGCGCCACCGGGATCTGCGCCCGCGCCTTCAGCCCGAGCCCCTTGCCTGCGGGCAGCGAACCGGCCACGATCGCCGCGAGGTAGCCGCCGGGCACGACGAAACCCCACGGGGTCAGCGCGGCGCCCACCACGACACCGGCCGCGATGGCGCACACGGCGGCCGGCGGGGCGAGGTAGCGCAGGTTGATGGAACCGGAGTGGTAGCGGGCGACGACGTGGCGCCAGCGGCCGTAGTCCTTGTACTGCTTGGCCAGCGCCCGCACGGACGGCCGGGGGCGGTAGGACACCTTCAGCTCGGGCGAGAACCAGATCAGGCCGCCGGCCTCGCGGATGCGGAAGTTCAGCTCCCAGTCCTGGGCGCGGATGAACTCCTCGTTGTACCCGCCCTGCCGCTCCAGCGCCTCGCGGCGGAAGACACCGAGGTACACGGTCTCGGCGGGCGCCGCCCGGCCGCCGGTGTGGAACGCGGCGTTGCCCACGCCGATCTTCGACGTCATCGCGGCGGCGACGGCGTCCTCCCAGGCGTTCTCCCCCTCGGCGTGCATGATGCCGCCCACGTTCTGCGCGCCGGTCTCCTCCAGGAGCCGTACGGCCGTGGAGATGTAGTTCGGCGACAGCATGCCGTGGCCGTCGACGCGGACGACGACGGGGTGGCGGGAGGCCTTGATCGCGGCGTTCAGCGCGGCGGGCGTGCGGCCGGTGGGATTCGGCACGGTGTGCACGCGCGGATCCTCGGCGACGAGCTCGGCGGCGATCTCTTCCGTACGGTCCGTGGAGGGACCGACGGCGATCACGACCTCCATCTCGCCGGCGTACTCCTGGGCGAGGATGGCGCGGACGGCGCCGCGCAGGTGCCGCTCCTCGTTGAGGACGGGCATGATCACGGAAACGGCGGGCAGCCGCACGTCGGACTTGGCGTTCATCGGTGCTCACGTTACCGCGAACGGGGGACACGGGTGCGCGCCGCGGGGGTCACAGCACCGGTCAGCAGATCGTATGGGCCTACGGTGCTGACGAATCCCACGTCCGGCCTCACGCTCCACGCCCAGGGGCCCGTCCCCGCGGAGGTGTCCCCCTTGTCCACGCCGCCCCGCTCGTCCCGGGTCCCGGCCTCGCCCGGCCGGGGCGGACCACGGCCGCAGCGCGCTCCCGGACCGCCCCGGCGCCCGCCGAGGCCCCCCGTACGGCGGAAGAAGCCGCGCTGGGCCATGCGGGCGGTGACGGCGCTGTCGGTGGTGGTCCTCGGGTCCGCCGGGATCGGGCACGCGGTACTCAGCGGCCTGGACGACGACATCTCGCGGGTCGACGCGTTCAAGGACATGAAGAACCGGCCCAAGGCGGGCGGCGGCATGAACGTCCTGCTGGTCGGCACCGACGGGCGGGACAGCATCACCGAGGAGGAGCGGCGCACGTACCGGCTGGGCGGCGCGCCCTGCCACTGCACCGACACCGTCATGATCGTGCACATCTCGGCGGACCGGGAGCGCGCGAGCGTGGTCAGCCTCCCGCGCGACTCGTACGCCGAGACCCCCGGCCACACCGACCGCACCACGGGCGAGCACCACGAGGGGCACCCGCTCAAGCTGAACGCCGCCTACGCCGAGGGCGGCCCGCAACTGACGGTCCGCACCGTGGAGCACATGACGCACGTGAAGATCGACCACTATCTGGAGGTCGACTTCACCAGCTTCATGAAGACCGTCGACGTCCTCGGCGGCGTGAAGATCTGCACCGTCCAGCCGCTCAAGGACAGCTACACCGGGCTCGACCTCGCCCCGGGCACCCACACGCTCATGGGCGGGCAGGCCCTGCAGTACGTGCGCTCCCGCCACCTCGACGGCGCCTCGGACCTGAGCCGGATGAAACGCCAGCAGCGCTTCCTGGCCGCCCTGATCGACCGGGCGACCTCCTCGGGCATCCTGCTGAACCCCCTGAAGTTCCGTGACGTCACCCGGGCCGTGCTGGGCTCGGTCCGCGCCGACCAGGGCTTCGGCACCGACGAGCTGCTGACGCTGGGGCGGGCGATGCGGAACTTCTCGCCGTCGTCGTCCGAGTTCACCACCGTGCCGATCGGACAGATGGGATACGCCGTCAAGGGCGTCGGATCGACCCTGAAGTGGGACCCCGTGAAGTCGAAGCGGATCTTCGACGCCCTGCGCGAGGACGAGCCGCTGTCCGCGCCGAAACCGAAGCCGAAGGGCCCGGCACCGGTACGGGTCCCGGTGGACCCGCAGCAGATCCGCGTCCAGGTGGAGAACGGCACCCGCACACCGGGCCTCGGCAAACGGGTGGACGACGCGCTGGCCGCAACCGGCTTCCGCACCACCAAGGCGCCGCGCAACGCCACCGGCCCCGCGGCCGGGCGGACCGTGGTCGCCTACGACCCCCGCTGGGACCAGTCGGCGAAGTCGCTGGCCGCCGCCCTGCCCGGCAGCGAGCTGAAGCCCGTCGAGGGGCAGGGGGCGACGCTGAAGGTGATCGCCGGGGCCGACTTCGAGAAGGTCGTCAAGGTACGCCCGGCCGACCCGCCGCAGGAGTCGGGCACGGTGGTGCGGGGCGACGAGGTGGTCTGCGGCAAGGAGTGAGGCGCGCCGGTCCGCCGCCGCGCCCCCGCTCAGTTGCCGGAGACGGTGACCTTCTCGTCGTTCTTCAGCTCCTGCACGAGCTTCTTCACCTTGGCGTCGTCCCACTTGAGGTTGCCGCCGACGCTGCCGGAGATCGGCATGTTCATCGAGGTGCCGTCGCCGCCGCTGACGCTCTTCATCGCCCAGAACATGCTCGCCAGGTCGAACAGGCCCATGTCCTTGTCTACGATGAGGGAGTCCAGGCCGGCCCCCATGGTCGGGTACAGCTTGAACGGGTTGAGGACCGTCGACGGGGTGGCCACCTGGCTCGCCAGCGCGGACAGGAACTTCTGCTGGTTCTTGGTGCGGTCCAGGTCGGAGCCGGCCAGCGCGTACCGGGTGCGGACGAAGGCGAGGGCCTCCTGGCCGTTGAGGGTCTGCTTGCCCTTCTTGAGGTCGGCGCCGGACTTCTTGTCCTTGATGTCCTGCGGGATGTCGATCTCGACGCCGCCGACCGCGTCCACGATGTTCGCGAAGCCGCCGAAGCCGATCTCGACGTAGTGGTCCAGGCGCAGACCGGTGTTGTACTCGACGGTGCGCACCAGCAGTTCGGGGCCGTCCTCGGCGTAGGCGGCGTTCAGCTTCGTACGCCGGCCGGTGGCCGCGTACTTCTTGCCGGACTCGGAGCCGACGAAGCTCGGGATCTCCACGTCCGAGTCGCGGGGCAGGGAGATCAGCGTCGACCCGCTGTCCCCGGTGTGCAGGATCATCATCGAGTCGGTGCGCTTGCCCTCGGCGTAGCCGGTGTGCAGGTCCTTCATCTCGTCCTTGGACATGCCCTCGCGGCTGTCCGACCCGACGATCAGGTAGTTCGTGCCCTCGCCGGCCTCGGGCCGGTCGATGACCTTGGACAGGTCGACCTCGCGGTTGAGCTTGGAGTCGGCCCAGAAGTAGGTGCTGACGGTGGTGACGACCAACACGGTCACCACCGTGATCGCGGTCCACTTGATCCGGCGGCGCCAGTTCGGCGCGGGCCTGCCCTGCGCCCGGCCGCCGGGGCCGTGGCCGGCGCCGCTGCCCCCGTAGACCTGGCCGGTGTTGTAGCCGCTGTCGTAGCCGTCGCCGCCGTACCCCTGGCCGTCGGTGTACGACGGCTGCTGGGGCACCCCGGCGCCGTACGGCGGGGCCGACGGGCCCGGGCCGGGCGGCGTCGCACCGCGGCGGACCTGACGCATCACGCGTGCGCTCTCGGGCCGTGCGCTCGCGCTGCCGCGCCCGTATCCGCCGCCGCGGTTGTCACCGGACCATCCCTCGGGCCAATCATTCATGCGCCCAGTGTGCCGGGCTGCCCTGTGGGCGGTACAAGGTATGTCGGGAAATCAGGGCAGCGCTGTTGCGAACCCGACACAAAACCACGTCCGTGTGACCCCGGCATAAGGTGGACGGCATGACAGACCAGGCACAACAGGCCTCGGCCGCACACCCGGCGCCCCCGGAGATCCCGGGCAAGCCGACCTCGGCCTCCCGCACCACCCTCAGCCACATCATGACGCACGGCGACACCAACCTTCTGGGCACCGTGCACGGCGGCGTGATCATGAAGCTCGTCGACGACGCCGCGGGCGCCGTGGCCGGACGGCACTCCGGCGGACCCGCCGTCACCGCGTCCATGGACGAGATGGCGTTCCTGGAACCCGTCCGCGTCGGCGACCTCGTCCATGTGAAGGCCCAGGTCAACTGGACCGGCCGCAGCTCCATGGAGGTGGGCGTCCGGGTCATGGCCGAGCGCTGGAACGAGTCCACCCCGGCCACCCAGGTCGGGTCGGCCTACCTGGTCTTCGCCGCGGTCGACGCGGACGGCAAGCCCCGCACGGTCCCGCCGGTGCTGCCCGAGACCGAGAAGGACAGGCGCCGCTACCAGGAGGCCCAGATCCGCCGCACCCACCGCCTGGCCCGCCGCCGCGCGATCATGGAGCTGCGCGAGCAGCGGGCGGCGGAGGGCTTCGAGGACTGACCGGCCGGGACGACCGGCCGGCCGGGGCGCCGGTCAGAGCATCAGCAGCAGCCGTGTGTTCGGCACGAGCTTGCGGTTCACGCTGGTGCTCTGCACGAAGATCGTGAACTCGTCGTTGTGGTCCGGTTTGATGCGGACCTCGACGTCCGGCAGACCGAGCAGGGCCCGGGCCTCGGGCCCGGTGTACACCCGGTCCGTCTTCTTCTCCAGCACCGATATCTGCTTCTTCGGCTGGACCTTCTCCGACTTGCTGAGCTGGTAGAAGGCGCCGCCGGTGCGGTAGGTGTGCCCGCTCTCGACGACCCACTCCCGGATCGCCACGTCGCGGGGCACGTCGATGAGCCGGTACTTCGAGGTGTCCACCGGGGTGAGGCCGGCCGCCCTGACGGTGTCCTTGTTGACCGTGTCCGCGCCGGTGGAGAACACGGTCCGCGAGCCCCGGATGCCCCTGGTGCGTCCCACCATGAACTTCTCGGTGGCCTCCTGGATGACCTGTCCGGCCTCCTCCAGGCCCTGGGTGCTCGTGGCGTCCCAGATCGCGATGTTGTCCTTCGGGAAGCCGTACTGCATGGCCTCGCGCTTGCCCATCTGGTCGGGGACGAGGACGGCCAGCGTCCAGTTGTCCTCCTGCGTCTCGATCATCGAGGACACGGCCCGGACCAGGGCCCGCGGGTCACGGGCGGGGGCGTCCGGGCAGCGGTGGCTCACGTTCTCCTGCCCGTCGGTGAGGACGAAGGTGAGGAAGCTGTGGTCGCCGTAGAGCTGGGCGGTCTGCGCCAGCTCGTGCTGCGACTTGAGCGTGGCCGCCAGCAGCGCCGTCATGCCGCCGACCCGGTACATCTCCTTCAGCGAGGGCATCCGCAGCACGTCCTTGTCGTAGATGACGCACTCCACCTGGTCGGCGAAGACGTACACCGTGACGCGGGTCTCCTGGTCCAGCTCCTGCGAGCGGCGGGCCAGGTAGGCGATCTGCTGGTCGGCGACCTCGACCACCTTGTGGCTCAGGCGGCGCATGGACGAACTGGCGTCCAGCACGAGAGCGACGTGGTTGATGTAGTTCTGGCTTGTGGACATGGCGGCTCCCCCTCTTACCGATGGCCGTTCACCGGCTTCCCGACTCGATGGATCCACCGTCTCACCCGCCACTGACAACGGGTCACGACGAGCGAGGGGCGCCCGGCCCGCGGACGCCCCTCGCCGTACGACTCCCCCGCCGCTACGGCAGGTTGCGCGCCATCACGATCCGCTGGACTTGGTTCGTACCCTCATAAATCTGGGTGATCTTGGCGTCGCGCATCATGCGCTCCACCGGGTAGTCGCGGGTGTAGCCGTAGCCGCCGAGGAGCTGGACGGCGTCCGTGGTGACCTCCATGGCCACGTCGGAGGCGAAGCACTTGGCGGCGGCGCCCTGGAAGGTGAGGTCGCCGTCGCCGCGCTCGGACTTGGCGGCCGCGGCGTAGGTGAGCTGGCGGGCGGCCTCGATCTTCATGGCCATGTCGGCGAGCATGAACTGGATGCCCTGGAAGTCGGCGATCGGCTTGCCGAACTGCTTGCGCTCCCGGACGTAGCCCTTGGCGTAGTCGAGGGCGCCCTGGGCGATGCCGAGGGCCTGGGCGGCGATGGTGATGCGGGTGTGGTCCAGCGTCTTCATCGCCGTGGCGAAGCCGGTGCCCTCCGCGCCGATCATGCGGTCGGCGGGGATGCGGACGTTGTCGAGGTAGACCTCGCGGGTCGGGGAGCCCTTGATGCCGAGCTTCTTCTCCGGGGCGCCGAAGGAGACGCCCTCGTCGGACTTCTCGACGACGAAGGCGGAGATGCCCTTGGAGCGCTTGGTGGGGTCGGTGACGGCCATCACCGTGTAGAACTCCGACTCGCCCGCGTTGGTGATCCAGCGCTTGACGCCGTTGAGCACCCAGAAGTCGCCGTCGCGGACGGCCTTGGTCTTCATGCCGGCCGCGTCGGAGCCCGCGTCGGGCTCGGAGAGGCAGTAGGAGAACATGCCCTCGCCCTTGGCGAGCGGGGCCATGTACTTCTTCTTCAGTTCCTCGGAGCCGGAAAGGATCACGGGGAGCGAGCCGAGCTTGTTCACGGCCGGGATGAGGGAGGACGACGCGCAGACGCGGGCCACCTCCTCGATCACGATGACCGTGGCGAGCGCGTCGGCGCCCGCGCCGCCGTACTCCTCGGGGACGTGCACCGCGTGCAGGTCGTTCGCGGTCAGGGCGTCCAGCGCCTCCCGCGGGAAGCGGGCCTCCTCGTCGACCGCGGCGGCGTGCGGCGCGATCTTCGCCTCGGCCAGCGAGCGGACGGCGTCGCGGAGCATGTCGTGCTCCTCCGACGGGCGGTACAGGTCGAAGTCAGCCGATCCGGCCAAGGTGTCTCACGCTCCAAAACGCTGTGATGCTGGGCACGCTAACTACCGTTAAGTAACCCAAATTTTAGAGCCCGCCCGCGTTCGTGGATAGGTGAGCTTGACGACAGCCGACCGAAGGGTTCTTCCCGCGCCCCCGATATGCTCGGGCGCGCACCCACGCCGTACACCCCTGGAGCACCCATGGCCCTGAAGATCACCGTGATCGGTACCGGTTATCTCGGCGCGACGCACGCGGCGGCCATGGCCGAACTCGGTTTCGAGGTGCTGGGTCTGGACGTGGTGCCCGAGAAGATCGCGATGCTCCAGCGGGGCGAGGTCCCGATGTACGAGCCGGGGCTGGAGGAGCTGCTGCGCAAGCACGTCGCGGGGATCGAGGGCTCCAGCGGGCGGCTGCGCTTCACCACCGACTTCGCCGAGGTCGCCGCCTTCGGCGACGTGCACTTCCTGTGCGTGAACACCCCGCAGAAGCACGGCGAGTACGCCTGCGACATGTCCTACGTCGACTCCGCGCTGGCCTCGCTGGCCCCGCACCTGACCGGCCCCGCGCTGGTCGTCGGCAAGTCGACGGTGCCGGTGGGCTCCGCCGACCGGCTGGCCGCCTACCTGGCCGAGCACGCGCCGGCCGGCCACCGGGCCGAGCTGGCCTGGAACCCGGAGTTCCTGCGCGAGGGCTTCGCCGTCCAGGACACGCTGCACCCGGACCGGATCGTGGTCGGCGTGCGCAGCGAGCGGTCGGAGAAGCTGCTGCGCGAGGTGTACGCCACGCCGGTCGCGGAGGGCTCCCCCTTCGTCGTCACCGACTTCCCGACCGCCGAGCTGGTGAAGACCTCGGCGAACTCGTTCCTCGCCACCAAGATCTCGTTCATCAACGCGATGGCGGAGGTCTGCGAGGCCGCCGACGGCGACGTCGCCAAGCTGGCGGAGGCCATCGGGTACGACGACCGGATCGGCCGGAAGTTCCTGCGGGCCGGGATCGGCTTCGGCGGCGGCTGCCTGCCGAAGGACATCCGCGCCTTCATGGCCCGCGCGGGCGAGCTGGGCGCCGACCAGGCGCTGACCTTCCTGCGCGAGATCGACTCGATCAACATGCGCCAGCGCGGCCAGATGGTGGAGCTGACCCGGCAGGCGCTGGGCGGCGGCCCGCTCCTCGGCAAGCGGATCGCGGTGCTCGGCGCCACCTTCAAGCCCGACTCGGACGACGTGCGGGACTCCCCCGCCCTGAACGTCGCCGGTCAGGTCCACCTCCAGGGCGCCCAGGTGACGGTGTACGACCCCAAGGGCATGGCGAACGCCCGCCGGCTCTTCCCGACGCTCGGCTACGCGGACTCGGCGCTGGAGGCGGTGCGGGGCGCGGACGTCGTGCTGCACCTCACCGAGTGGCGGGAGTTCCGCGAGCTGGACCCGCAGGTCCTGGGCGAGGCGGCGGCGGCCCGGGTGATCCTGGACGGCCGCAACGCGCTCGACCCGACGCTGTGGCGCAAGGCCGGCTGGACCTACCGGGCGATGGGCCGCCCCACCGCCTGACGACGGCCGGACGGGGACGCCGGTTCGGCCGAGGCTCAGTCGGCCGAACCGGCGTCCGTCCGTATTGTGCCGCAGGACACGCCCGGGCGGCCGGTGAAGCGGGCGGTGTTTACGAGTCCTTGGCCCGGCGCCGCAGCTCAGCCGTCCAGGTCGCCGATGGACGCCGTGGACGGCTCGCGGCGCTGCTGGGCCGCCTTCGCGGTGAAGGCCGCGGCGCGCAGGACGCGCTGGAGGTTTCCCCAGGTCAGCAGCGCCACGTCGGCCTCGTCCCAGTCGCGGCGGAACAGTTCGGCGACGAGCCGGGGGTAGCGGGAGGGGTCGCCCAGCTCCAGCGGGTGGGCGGTGCCGGTGTCGTAGGTGCCGGACAGGCCGACGCTCCGCGGGCCGGCCACCGCGCGGACGTGGTCGAGGTGGTCGGCGACGTCCCGGACGGTCGGCCCGGTCTGCTCGGCGGTCAGCGGCACCATGCACAGGCCGCCGGCCGCGCCCAGCTCCACCAGCAGGTCGTCGGGGAGGTTGGCCGGGTGCGGGCGCAGGGCGCGGGCCGCGGAGCGGGTGAACAGCGCCGGTGCCTTGGACACGGCGAAGGTACGGCGGACGGTCTGGGCGCAGGCGCCGGAGAGGTCGGCGAGGACACCGAGGCGGTTCATCTCGCGGACGACCTCCTCGCCGAACCGGGTCAGCCCCGTCTCGCCCGCCCAGGAGACCCCGGACAGCGTCAGGGCGCGCAGGCCGAGGGCGTGCAGGGAGCGCAGGATGCCCAGGCGGTCGCCGATCGCGGCCGCGCCCGCGGGACCGGGCAGCACGGCGATCCGGCCGCAGTTGCGCGCGTCGATGATCTGCCCCGCGTCGCTGGCCAGGCGCAGCCCCTCCGGGTGGGCCCGGGCGACGGTCTTGACCAGGTCCAGTCGCTCCAGCGTGGCGCCGACCGCGCGGTCCCCGGCCACGGACTCCGGCAGGTGCAGCGACCACAGCAGCGCCCCGACACGCCCCTCCCGCAGCCGCGGCACGTCCGTGTCGACGGCGCTCTCGCCCAGCTCCAGGTCGTACCAGGGCAGGTTGCCGAGCACGCCGGGCAGCCCGTTGCAGCCGTCGGCTACGGGGTGGGCGGCCAGTACGGCGAGCGCCCGGGCCAGCGGCTCGTCGCCGGGGTCGGTCACGGGCGCGCTGGGCTCCGGCGCGATGGCCTCCGCGGCGAGCGGCACGGGCAGGTCGTCGAGCCCACCGGCCTCGGTACCGGTGTGCAGGTCGTCCTGGAGATCTGCCATGGCGGTGCTCCGTACGGTCGTCGTGCGATACGGCCACCGTCGCACGGAGCTGGAGGCGCTTCCTGGCGGGTGGGGCGTTCGGGGGTACGGCGCCCCACCCGCCGGCGGGAAGCGGGCGGCTCAGCCGTCGAGCTGCTCGATGGTGGCGTTGGACGGCCCCCGCGTCCGGCGCAGGCTCCGGGCCACGTCCTCGGCGGCGTCCAGGACGCGGACCGCGTTCTTCCAGGTGAGCTTGGCCAGGTCGGCCCGGGACCAGCCGCGGTCGAGGAGTTCGGCGACGAGGTTCGGGTAGCCGGCGACGTCGTCGAGGCCGTCGGGGGTGAAGGGGGTGCCGTCGTAGTCGCCGCCGATGCCGAGGTGGTCGACGCCGGCGACCTCGCGCATGTGGTCGAGGTGGTCGGCGACCGTGGACACGGTGGCGACGGGGCGCGGGACGCGCTCCTCGAAGGCGGCGTGCACCTTCATCGCCTCGGGGCTGGAGTCGAGGTGGTGGAAGCCGTGCGCGCGCATGTTCTCGTCGGCCTCGGCGGTCCAGTCCACGGCGGCCTGGAGCACGAACTTCGGCACGAACGTCACCATCGCCATGCCGCCGTTGGCCGGCAGCCGCTCCAGGACGTCGTCGGGGATGTTGCGGGGGTGGTCGCACACCGCGCGGGAGGACGAGTGCGAGAAGATCACCGGCGCGGTGGAGGTGTCCAGCGCGTCGCGCATCGTCGTCGCCGCGACGTGCGAGAGGTCGACCAGCATGCCCTCGCGGTTCATCTCCCGCACGACCTCGCGGCCGAAGGCGGACAGGCCGCCGACGCCGGGCTCGTCGGTCGCCGAGTCGGCCCACGCGACGTTGTCGTTGTGCGTGAGCGTCATGTAGCGGACGCCCAGCGCGTACAGGGCGCGCAGGGCGGCCAGCGAGTTGTCGATGGAGTGGCCGCCCTCGGCACCCATCAGGGAGGCGATCCGGCCCTCGGCGCGGGCGGCCTCCATGTCGGCGGCGGTCAGCGCGGCGCGCAGTTCCCCGGGGTGGCGGGCGATGAGCTGCCGTACGCAGTCGATCTGCTCCAGCGTGGCGGTGACCGCGTCCGGCAGGTCGGAGCGGACGTACACCGACCAGTACTGCGCGCCGACGCCGCCGGCCCGCAGCCGGGCCAGGTCGGTGTGCAGGTACGCGGACTGGTCGGCGGCGATGTCCCGGGCGTCGAGGTCGTAGCGGACCTGCTCGCGCAGTGCCCAGGGCAGGTCGTTGTGCCCGTCGACGACGGGGAACTCGCGCAGCAGCTCGCGGGCCCTCTCCAGCGATGTCATCCGCGTCCCTTCCGTCACTTCTCGTCGGTCACTTTCCGTCGGTCACTTCTCGTCGGTCACTTTCCGAAGCCGAAGCCGGCCGTCGAGCCCGCGACCTTGTTGCGCAGCCGCTTGCCCTTCTCGGTGGCCTGGTCGTTCAGCTCCTGCTGGAACTCGCGCATCCGGCCGAGCAGCTCCTCGTCGTGGGCGGCGAGGATGCGGGCGGCCAGCAGACCGGCGTTGCGGGCGCCGCCGACGGAGACGGTGGCGACGGGGACACCGGCCGGCATCTGCACGATGGACAGGAGGCTGTCCATGCCGTCGAGGTACTTCAGCGGCACCGGCACGCCGATGACCGGCAGCGGGGTGACGGAGGCGAGCATGCCGGGCAGGTGGGCGGCGCCCCCGGCCCCGGCGACGATCGCCTTCAGTCCGCGTCCGGCGGCCTGCTCGCCGTACGCGATCATCTCGTGCGGCATGCGGTGCGCGGAGACGACGTCGACCTCGTAGGGGATCTCGAACTCGTCGAGCGCCTTGGCGGCGGCCTCCATGACGGGCCAGTCGGAGTCCGACCCCATGACGATGCCTACGACCGGGCTCACCGGGCTGGCCTGGCTCATTCGGTGATCGTCCCTCTCAGGTAGCCGGCAGCGTGACGGGCGCGCTCCAGCACGTCGTCGAGGTCGTCGCCGTAGGTGTTGACGTGGCCCACCTTGCGGCCGGGCTTCACGTCCTTGCCGTACATGTGGATCTTGAGCTGGGGGTCGCGGGCCATGCAGTGCAGGTACGCGGAGTACATGTCCGGGAAGTCGCCGCCCAGGACGTTGACCATCACGGTCCACTTCGCGCGCGGGCGCGGGTCGCCGAGGGGGAGGTCGAGGACCGCGCGGACGTGGTTGGCGAACTGCGAGGTGATCGCGCCGTCCATGGTCCAGTGGCCGGAGTTGTGCGGGCGCATCGCCAGTTCGTTGACGAGGACGCGGCCGTCGCGGGTCTGGAACAGCTCGACGGCGAGGTGGCCGACGACGCCCAGCTCCTTGGCGATGCCGAGCGCCATCTCCTCGGCGCGCAGGGCCAGCTCCTCGTCGAGGCCGGGCGCCGGGGCGATCACCGTGTCGCAGACGCCGTTGACCTGCTGGGACTCGACGACGGGGTAGGCCACCGCCTGGCCGTGCGGGGAGCGGACGACGTTGGCGGCCAGCTCGCGGACGAAGTCGACCTTCTCCTCCGCCAGCACGGGCACCCCCGCGCGGAAGGGCTCGGCCGCCTCCTCCGCGCTGTCCACGACCCATACGCCCTTGCCGTCGTACCCGCCGCGGACCGTCTTGAGGACCACGGGGAACCCGTCGCCCTCCGCCGCGAAGGCGGCCACGTCGGCCGGATCGCTCACGATCCGGTGCCGCGGGCAGGGCACTCCGATCGCGACGAGTTTCGCCCGCATCACGCCCTTGTCCTGGGCGTGCACGAGCGCCTCGGGGCCGGGGCGCACGGGGATGCCGTCCGCCTCCAGGGCCTTGAGGTGCTCGGTCGGCACGTGTTCGTGATCGAAAGTGATCACGTCACAACCGCGCGCGAACTCCCGCAACGTGTCCAGATCGCGATAGTCGCCGACGACGACTTCGTTCACGACCTGCGCCGCAGAGTCCTGAGGAGTGTCACTGAGAAGCTTGAACCTGATGCCGAGCGGGATGCCCGCCTCGTGTGTCATACGAGCGAGCTGGCCACCGCCGACCATACCGACTACCGGGAACGTCACACCCCTAGCGTATCGGCCGTGCGGAGCCCACCTGTTTACCGGCCGTTTCCCGCCGTTCCCCGCCCCCGTCGCGGCCGTCGTGGGTCCGTCCGCAGGAAGATCGCGGGTGCGGGTGGTTAGCATGAGCGGATTGACGCCAACCGACGGACGGGGGCCTGCACGACCATGGGACATGGTTCCTCGGGTGCTCAGACTGCTCCCGCCACGCCCCGCGCTCCGCGCGACGGAGTGCGGGGGAGGATCGGCCGGTTCCTCGCCGAGGTCGCGAAGTTCGGCGCGGTGGGCGGCGCGGGGGTGCTGGTCAACCTCCTCGTCTTCAACTTCGTGCGCCACACGACCGACCTCCAGGTGGTGCGCGCCAGCATCGTCGCCACGATCGTGGCGATCGTCTTCAACTACGTGGGCTTCCGGTACTTCACCTACCGCGACCGCGACAAGAGCGGCCAGACCCGCGAGATGTCACTGTTCCTGCTGTTCAGCGCGGTCGGGCTGGTGATCGAGAACGGCGTGCTCTACACGGCGACGTACGGGTTCGGCTGGGACAGCCCGCTGCAGAGCAACATCTTCAAGTTCCTCGGCATCGGCCTGGGCACGCTCTTCCGCTTCTGGTCGTACCGGAGCTGGGTGTTCCGCGCGCTGCCCGCCCGTGAGCCGGTGACGCGGGCGGAGACCTTCCTGGAGCACGAGGCCCCGGCCGCGCTCCCCCACCCGGACGGCGCCCCCGCGGGCCGCCGCTGACCGGCTCCCCGCGCTCAGCGCACCGTGCGTCCGCCGTCCTCCGGGGGCTTCTTCGGGGGATGCGTACGGGACAGGAACAGCCCGAAGACCGGCGGACGTCCCTGGAGCAGCTCCAGCCGTCCGCCGTCCGCCTCGGCCAGGTCGCGGGCGACGGCGAGGCCGATGCCCGTGGAGTTGCGTCCGCTGATCGCCCGCTCGAAGATCCGCGCCCCCAGGTCGGCCGGGACGCCGGGCCCCTCGTCGGTGACCTCGACCACGGCCTGGTTCCCGGTCACCCGGGTCCGCAGGGCGACGGTGCCGCCGCCGTGCATCAGGGAGTTCTCGATCAGCGCGGCCAGCACCTGCGCCACCGCGCCCGGCGTGCCCACGGCCGTCAGATGGCGTTTGCCGGAGCTGACGATGGCCCGCCCCTCGCTGCGGTAGGCGGGGCGCCACTCGGCGATCTGCTGCTGGATGACGTCGTCCAGCTCGAAGGTGACGGCGGAGCCGCTGCGCGGGTCGCGGGAGTTGGTCAGCAGCCGGTCCACGACGTCCGTCAGCCGCTCGACCTGCGACAGCGCGATCGTCGCCTCCTCCTTCACGGTCTCCGGTTCGTCGGTGAGGGTGATCTCCTCCAGCCGCATGGACAGCGCGGTCAGCGGCGTACGGAGCTGGTGCGAGGCGTCGGCGGCCAGGCGGCGCTCGGCGGTCAGCATCCGGGCGATCCGCTCGGCGGAGGAGTCCAGGACGTCGGCGACGCGGTCCAGCTCGGGGACGCCGTACCGCTTGTGCCGCGGGCGGGGGTCCCCGGAGCCGAGGCGTTCGGCGGTCTCGGCGAGGTCGGTGAGCGGCGAGGCGAGACGGTTGGCCTGCCGGATCGCCAGCAGTACGGCGGCGATCACCGCGAGCAGCGCCACCAGGCCGATGATCAGCAGGGTCCGCCCGACCTCCCGGGTCACCGAGGACCTGGGCTCCTCGACGAGGACGGTCTCGCCCTCCTCACCGGTGGCCCGGCCCCGCAGGACGTCGCCGGACGGCTTCTCGCCGACCTCGACGACCGGCTCGCCGGGGATGCGGATGACGGCGTACCGGGCGTCTCGGATCTGCTCCCGCAGGAAGTGCTCGTCGACGGTGCCGGTGCCGATGAGCCGGCTGTCCACGATGCTGGCCAGCCGCACCGCCTCCAGGTCGACCCGTTCCTGCGCGGTGCTGCTGATCGTGCGGGTCTCGACGATGACGAGGGAGACGCCGAAGACGGCGATCACCACGAGCACCACGGCGAGCGTGGACTGGATCAGTCGACGGCGCATGTCCTCTTACCCGGAAGACCCTTCGGAGTCCGCTCGGTCCCCTCGGGGATCAGTTCTTCTCGAAACGGAAGCCCACGCCGCGCACGGTGGCGATGTAGCGCGGGTTGGCCGCGTCGTCGCCGAGCTTCTTGCGCAGCCAGGAGATGTGCATGTCGAGGGTCTTGGTCGACGACCACCAGGTGGTGTCCCAGACCTCGCGCATGAGCTGGTCGCGGGTGACGACCCGGCCGGCGTCGCGCACCAGGACCCGCAGCAGGTCGAACTCCTTCGCGGTGAGCTGCAGCTCCTCCTCGCCCATCCAGGCCCGGTGCGACTCGACGTCGATGCGCACGCCGTGGGTGGCGGGCGGCTGCGGCGGCTCGACGGCACCGCGCCGCAGCAGGGCCCGGACCCGGGCCAGCAGCTCGGCCAGGCGGAAGGGCTTGGTGACGTAGTCGTCGGCGCCCGCGTCCAGACCCACGACGGTGTCCACCTCGTCGGCACGCGCGGTCAGGATCAGGATGGGAACGGCGTGGCCCTCGGACCGCAGCCGGCGGGCGACCTCGAGACCGTCCATGTCCGGCAGGCCGAGGTCCAGCACGACCAGGTCGATGCCGCCCTGCAGCCCCGCGTCGAGTGCGGTGGGTCCGTCCTCACGCACCTCGACCTCGTACCCTTCCCTGCGCAGTGCGCGGGCCAGCGGCTCCGAGATGGAAGCGTCGTCCTCGGCGAGCAGTACACGGGTCATGAGCTGATGGTAGACCGCTCGGAGCAACGCCCGGGCAAGATCGCGCCGAGGTCCTCCCGCCCACGTGACACCTGTGCACGGCCTGTGGGCCGGGCACCGGCCGGCCGGGCCCCGGCCCCGCGCCCACCCCCGCCTCGGAACCTGCGGCTGTGGGGTGCCATCCTGTAATAAACCTTCGAAAGATCGTTCGCGGTTCCGCAATTACCTGTGATCCGTGTCTCAAGCCCTTCCATATCGTGCGGTGTCCTGCCGTATGGTGAATCAGCGCCTGTAGTACCCAGAGGACCTTTGGCGAACGTTTCGACGCTAAGGGTCCTTTTGTGTGCGGGCCGGCCCCCACGGCCGGCCTTGAAAGGAATGACCTGTGGCCGGGCCTCACCGCGTGCAGTGACGCGCGCAGAGGCGTGGATCCCGGTGGCCGCCGCCCACCGCTTCGCAGTCCGGAGCGGAATCCCTCAGGCGTGGGACGGGCGGAGAAGGCTCGCCGGTGCCGGCCGCCCCCCACCGGGCGCGCATCGCCTCATGAGCGCGTCCCGACCAGCAAGGAACGACCATGGCGTCCAGCCTGACGAAGGACTCGGTCACCCCGGGCACCCCCGGAACCGGGAAGACCTTCTTCGGCCACCCCCGCGGACTGGCCACACTCTTCATGACCGAGATGTGGGAGAGGTTCTCCTACTACGGCATGAGGGCTCTGCTCCCGCTGTACCTCGTCGCCCAGGGCGGCCTCGGCCTCAACGCCGGCACCGCGACGGCGATCTACTCGGTGTACCTCTCGCTGGTGTACCTGCTCACGATGCCGGGCGGCTGGTTCGGCGACCGCGTGTGGGGGCCGCGCAAGACCGTCGCCATCGCCGGCGGCGTGATCATGCTCGGCCACCTCACGCTGGCGCTGCCGTCCGCCGGCACGTTCTACGCGGGCCTCGGTCTGGTCGCCATCGGCTCGGGTCTGCTCAAGGCCAACATCTCCACGATGGTCGGCCAGCTCTACGACGGTCCCGACGACCCGCGCCGCGACGGTGGCTTCACCGTCTTCTACATGGGCATCAACCTCGGTGCCTTCGTGGCGCCGCTGACCATCGGCACCATCGGCGAGAGCGTCAACTGGCACCTGGGCTTCGCGCTCGCCGCGGTCGGCATGGGCCTGGGCGTGCTCCAGTTCCTGATCGGCAGCCGCCACCTGGCCCCGCACTCCAGCGTGGTCCCCAAGCCGCTGTCCGCCCAGGAGAAGTCCTCGACGCTGCGCAAGGCCGCGTTCTGGGCCGCGCTGGCCGTCGTCTTCTACGCGGTGGTCGGCTTCTCCGGCCACTACACCCTGAACTGGATCCTGGTCCCGCTGACGCTGCTCGGTGTGATCATCCCGGTGCTGGTGCTGACCAACATCAAGCGTGACAAGTCCCTGGACCGCGCGGAGCAGTCCAAGATGTCGGCGTACATCTGGTTCTTCGTCGCGGCGGCCGTGTTCTGGATGATCTACGACCAGGGCGGCTCGACCCTGTCGCTGTTCGCCGACTCCTCGGCCGACAACAGCGTCTTCGGCTGGACTTTCCCGGTCTCCTGGTACCAGTCGGTCAACCCGGTCATCATCATGGCCCTGGCCCCGGTCTTCGCCACGCTGTGGATGGCGCTCAACCGCCGGGGCAAGGAACCGAGCACGGTCGTCAAGTTCTGCGGCGGCCTCGTCCTGGTCGGCGCGTCCTTCTTCCTCTTCCTGGCCCCGCTGGGCATCGCGGAGGGCGGCCACAAGGCGGCGGCCATGTGGCTGGTGGCGATCTACTTCGTCCAGACCTGCGGTGAGCTGATGCTCTCCCCGGTCGGCCTGTCGGTGACGACGAAGATGGCGCCGGTGAAGTACGCCTCGCAGATGATGGGCGTCTGGTTCCTGGCCGTCACCGCGGGCGACGCCACGACCGGCCTGCTCTCCATCGCCGGCGTCGACCTCAACAAGACCGGCATCGTCGCCGCGGAGGCGACGCTCGCGGTGATCGCGGGCGTGGCGATCTGGATGTACCGCAAGCGCGTCAAGCAGCTCATGGGCGACGTGCGCTGAGACCGGCGGACGGCTGCCTCGCGAGGAGGGCCCCCTCATCCAGCCCGGATGAGGGGGCCCTCCTCGTCTTCTTCACGTCGGCCGGGGGAAGTCCAGGGGCCTCGCGGGAGCTGAGCCTCCGGGGGCGGGCCTCACGGACTTCGACCGAGCATCCCCCCGTGCAAGCACCACGGCCCACACGGAGTCCGGACCAAGTCCCAAGGGCAGCCGCCACGCGGTCCACGGAGCCGGGCAGTGCGCGGGTACAACCTCGCGGCGACGTCGCAGGCACGCACGCACACGGAGATCCGGGGCTGGGTAACGGGAAACAGCGCCCTCCTGGTTCACCAGGACAGACGGTGGGCGGGCGCAACTCCGCCCCGGCGCCGCGGGCGCGAACCGGCGCCCGGCTGGTCCGCCGAGACGGGCGGTCGGGGCGGGCGGAGCGCGCAGGGCGGCCCCGCGCGTGCGCCGCGGGCTGCCGCGGGGCTACGCCGGAGCGCCCAGCTCCGCCCAGACGCGCTTGCCCGCGACCCCCGGGGTCCGCACGACGCCCCAGTCCAGGCACAGTCGCTGCACGATGAACATGCCGTGGCCGCCGGGACGCCCAGCGCGGTGCGGGGTCCTCGGGGCCGGCTGTCCCGTACCGCGGTCGGAGACCTCCAGCCGGATCACCTTCTTCTCGCAGGTGATCCGCAGCTCGTCCGGCCCCTCGGCGTGCAGGCAGGCGTTGGTGACCAGCTCGGACACCACGAGCAGTACGTCCTCGGCGGCGGCCCGCTGGTCCGCGGTGGCGGACGGCAGCCAGCCCCAGGCGTACAGCGCCTCACGGGTGAAGTCGCGGGCCAGCGGAACGACCCCGCTCGCGTCCTCGAAGCTCAGCCGGCGGGCCTGCCGCCCACCGCCCTCCGGGGAGGACACGGACGCCGCCCCGGGAACCCCCGAGGAAGGCACCGGCGCGGACGCGGGCGCCCCGGAAGCGCCGCTGGGCTCCGGACCGCGGTCGCCCGGCGAGTAGGGCCGGGTGGTGCTCATCAGCGCTTCACCTCACCGATTCACCAGTTCACGTTTCAAAGTCGTCGTCAGCAATGTCGTACACAGCCGGTTCAGGGTGTCTCCTGCCCGACCGGACCGTGCGAACACCCTGTATTCGCCACGAAACCCGGAGCGGCGCGAAAACACCCGCCCCGGGAAACGCACGAGCCCCTCCGCCGGCCGGACAAGGACCGGCTCAGCCGGACTCGTCGGCCAGGGCGGCCGCAAGCGTGTCATGAAGGGTGAAGACCGCTTCGGCCCCCGTGATCTCGAAGACCCGGGCCACCACCGGCTGCATGGCCACCAAGTGCACTCCGCCCCCCGCCGCCTCTGCCTTCAGACGCGCCCCGAGCAGGACGTTGAGTCCCGTGGAGTCGCAGAACTCCAGTCGTGAGCAGTCCACGACGAGCCGGTTGAATCCCTTGGCGAGACAGTCCTCCAGCGGCTCGCGCAACAGCTCGGCGGTGTGGTGATCCAGCTCACCCGCCGGGGTCACGACGGCACTGGGGCCCTCTTCCCGCACCTCGACCAGAAGCCGGCCCGACTGGGCCTGGCCGACCGTCCCGCGGTCCATGCCGTTTCTCTCTCCCGAGGTCGTGACTGCCTGCTGACGCCCTCGAACACTACGCCTTCCCACCGCACTCCGACACCCGAACAACCGCACACAAACGGACATACCCCCACATAACACACTTGCGGTCAGCTCGGTAAACCCGGTAGGGCTAGTAGGACACGTAAACCGACACGGCCGGCTTTGGAGGCGCCGCACACCGCAGTGCACGTATTTGGCTTCGGCAGCCGTATGCCGAGAACGATGGAGGACATCATGTCACCCCGGCTCGACGCATCGCGTACCCACCAAGCGACGTCGACACTCCCTCCGGAACATCTGGATCCCATCGAGCAGCAGGAAGCGGTCGTCGACCACGACGACGCACTCGCCGGGCTTCCGGACATCCCCGCGTACGACGAGGTCGCTCCGGCGGACGCCAGGGCGCTGTCCAAGACCCTCTTCGAGCGGCTGGAGTCGCTGGAGGAAGGCACCCATGAGTACGCGTACGTACGCAACACGCTCGTCGAGCTGAACCTCGCGCTGGTCAAGTTCGCCGCCTCCCGCTTCCGCTCGCGCAGCGAGCCGATGGAGGACATCATCCAGGTCGGCACCATCGGCCTGATCAAGGCGATCGACCGCTTCGAGCTGTCGCGCGGGGTGGAGTTCCCCACGTTCGCGATGCCGACCATCATCGGTGAGATCAAGCGCTTCTTCCGCGACACCTCGTGGTCCGTGCGCGTGCCGCGCCGCCTCCAGGAGCTGCGGCTGGACCTGGCGAAGGCCGGCGACGAACTGGCCCAGCGCCTCGACCGGGCCCCCACGGTGTCCGAGCTGGCCGAGCACCTCGGCCTGTCCAAGGACGAGGTCGTCGAGGGCATGGCGGCGTCCAACGCCTACACGGCCTCCTCGCTGGACGCCCAGCCGGAGGAGGACGACGCGGAGGGCGCGCTCGCCGACCGCATCGGCTACGAGGACCACGGCCTCGAGGGCATCGAGTACGTCGAGTCGCTGAAGCCGCTCATCGCCGAACTGCCCTCGCGGGACCGGAAGATCCTCTCCCTGCGTTTCGTCGCGGGCATGACCCAGTCGGAGATCGGCGAGGAGCTGGGCATCTCCCAGATGCACGTCTCGCGGCTGCTGTCGCGCACACTCGTACGGCTGCGCAAGGGGCTCACGGTCGAGGAGTAGTCCCCGGGCCCCGACCGGGTGTCCCTTGCCCTCAAGGGGGGTGGTCCGAAGCCGGGCCGCCCCCCTTCGGGCTGCCGTCCCTCACAGAGAGCCGACGACCATCGCGGCCGTCGGCCACAACGGCACCAGGACGCACAGCAGCCAGAACGAACGCGGAGCGAGGGAGGTCCGGCGTCGCAGCGGTTCATTGACCAGCCACCAGATGAGGCCGAACAGCACGACCACCGGGAAGACGACCACCAGCATGGGCAGCATGCCGTCGTTCTCCGTCGGGTTGCGCATGGGCCCGCCGTACTCGGCCAGCGGCCCGTTCGCCAGCACGTACCAGACGAGGTAGACCGGCACCACGGCCGGAACGCCGAGCAGCAGGTTCACCAGGAACGGCGCTCCCCACGCCCGCCAGTGCCTCGCCATCCGCCCCGTCCCCCTCCCCCGCCGACGCCCGTGCGCTCACACCCTACGCACGCCCCGCCGCCACACCCCCGCGACCAGCGGAACGCCGGGCCGGTAGGCCAGGTGGACGTGGCTCGGGGCGTCGAGCAGCGTCAGGTCGGCGTACGCGCCAGGGGTGAGGCGGCCGACGTCGTCGCGGCGCAGGGCGGCGGCTCCGCCCGCGGTGGCCGCCCAGACCGCCTCGTCCGGCGTCATCCCCATGTCCCGCACCGCGAGCGCGACGCAGAAGGGCACGGAGGACGTGAAGGACGAGCCGGGGTTGCAGTCGGTGGACAGGGCGACCGTGGCACCGGCGTCGATCAGGCGCCGCGCGTCCGGCCACTGGGCGCGGGTGGAGAACTCGGCGCCGGGCAGCAGGGTCGCCACCGTACGGCTGTTCGCGAGGGCGTCCACGTCGGCGTCGGTGAGGTGGGTGCAGTGGTCGGCGCTGGCGGCGTCGAGTTCGACGGCGAGCTGCACGCCGGGGCCGTGGGAGAGCTGGTTGGCGTGGATGCGGGGGTGCAGGCCCTTCGCCCGGCCCGCGGTGAGGATCGCGCGGGCCTGGTCGCCGTCGAAGGCGCCCTTCTCGCAGAACACGTCGATCCAACGGGCGTGCGGGGCACAGGCGTCGAGCATCTCGCCGGTGACGAGGGCGACGTAGGCGGCGGGGTCGTCGGCGAGTTCGGGGGCGACGATGTGGGCGCCGAGAAAGGTGACCTCGTCGGTGTGGCGGGCGGCGACGCGCAGGGCACGGGACTCGTCGGCGGTGGTCAGGCCGTAGCCGGACTTGGTCTCGAAGGTGGTGGTGCCCTGCCGCAGCGCCTCGGCGAGGTAGCGCGTGAGGCCGGCCTCCAGTTCCGCGTCGCTCGCGGCGCGGGTGGCGGCGACGGTGGTGCGGATGCCGCCGGCGCTGTAGGGGCGGCCGGACATGCGGGCGTTGAACTCCTCGGTGCGGTCGCCCGCGAAGAGCAGGTGGGAGTGGGAGTCCACGAAGCCCGGGAGGACCGCCCGGCCGCCGGCGTCGACCCGGTTGTCAGTGGCGGGTGCTTTGCTTGATTCACCGGTCCACGCGACGCGGTCGCCCTCGATGACGACGGCCGCGTCCCGGACCAGACCGAGCGGGGAGTGGTCGCCGAGGGAGGGGTCGTTGGTGACGAGTGCGGCGATGTTGGTGATGACGGTGCTGCTGCTCATGGGGTCCCTGGTGTCCTCGTGGGGGCGGGGGCGGGGGCGGGGTCCGGTCGTCAGGCGCGCAGGGCTTCGACGGCCCGTGCGAGGGCCTGCGGCACGTCCGGCACGAGGGCGTGCGCCCCGTCGCGCACGACGTACCGCCCGCCCACGACCGTGTGCCGTACGTCCGCTGCCGTCGCGGCGAATACGGCCGTCTCGGCGCCGAGCCTGGGCAGTGGCCCCGCCGTTCTGACCGAGTCCAGCGCGATCGTCGTGAGGTCGGCGCGGGCCCCGGTCTCGATGCGGCCGGTGTCGTCCCAGCCGAGTGCGGCGTGGCCGTCGGCGGTGGCGGCGCGCAGCAGGGCCGCGGCGGTCCAGTGACCGCGGGCGCGGGTGCGCAGGCGCTCGTTCAGCTCCATGGCGCGCGCCTCTTCCAGCAGGTCGACGACGGCGTGGCTGTCGGAGCCGAGGGAGAGCGGCGACCCCGCCCGCTGGAGCGCGGCCGCCGGGCCGATGCCGTCGGCCAGGTCCCGTTCCGTGGTGGGGCACATGCAGGTGCCGGTGCGGCTGCCGCCGAGCAGCGCGACGTCCTCGTCGGTGAGGTGGGTGTTGTGGACGCCGGTGGTGCGGGGGCCCAGCACGCCGTGGTCGGCGAGGAGCCGGGTGGGGGTGCGGCCGTGGGCCCGCAGGCAGGCGTCGTTCTCGGCGGTCTGCTCGGACAGGTGCACGTGCAGCGGGGTCCGCCGCTCCTCGGCCCACTGCGCCACGGTCGCCAACTGGTCCGCGGGCACGGCCCGTACGGAGTGGATCGCGGCCCCGATCCGTGCGTGATCCCGTTCCTTGAGAACTGAACAGCGTTCGGCCCAGCGTTCCGCCGTGCCGTCGGAGAAGCGGAGCTGGTGGGTGTTGGGGGGCTCGCCGAAGCCGGAGGACAGGTAGCAGGTGTCGAGGAGGGTGATGCGGACACCGGCTTCGGCGGCGGCCCCGATCAGCGCCTCGCCCATCGCGTTGGGGTCGGCGTAGGGCGAGCCGCCGGGGCCGTGGTGCACGTAGTGGAACTCGCCGACGGTGGTGATGCCGGCCAGGGCCATCTCGGCGTACACGGCGCGGGCGAGGGCGTGGTAGGTGTCCGGGGTCAGCCGGTCGGCGACGGAGTACATGACCTCGCGCCAGGTCCAGAAGGTGCCGGAGCCGACCTGGACGGTGCCGCGCAGGGCGCGGTGGAAGGCGTGCGAGTGGGCGTTGGCCAGCCCCGGCAAGGTCAGTCCGCGCAGGATCTCGGCGCCGGGCGGCGGGGTGGGGGCGCCCTGGTGCACGGCGGTGATGCGGCCGCCTCGTACGTCCACGGCGACGCCCGGCTCGACGTGGGTGCCGAGCCAGGCGTGCTCCAGCCAGTACGTGCGGGTCTGCTCGGTGGGGGTCACGTGCAGGCCAGCCCTTCCAGTACGTCGGCGAGTGCGGTCACCCCGGCCACGCAGTCGTCCTCGGCGGCGTGCTCGGCCGGGGAGTGCGAGACGCCGGTGGGGTTGCGCACGAACAGCATGGCGGTCGGGACGCGTTCGGCGAGGATCCCGGCGTCGTGTCCGGCGCCGGTGCCGAGGACGGGGACCCTCAGTTCCGTCTCCGTGCCCAGGATGCGGGCGAGTTCGTCGCGCAGGGCGTGGTCGAACTCGACGACGGGCGTGAAGGACTCGCGCACGACGTCCAGGTCCGCACCGTGGGCGGCGGCGTACTCGCGGGCCGCCTTCTCGATGCCGGTGACGACGGTGTCCAGGCTCGCCTGGTCGGCGGCGCGGGAGTCGAGCCAGCCGCGCACCAGGGAGGGGACGGCGTTGACGCCGTTGGGCTCGACGCCGATCTTGCCGAAGGTGGCGACGGCACCGGCCGCCTCGGCCTCGCGGCGGGCGGCGAGCACGGTCTCGGCGTACGGCAGCATCGGGTCGTGCCGGTCGGCGAGGCGGGTGGTGCCGGCGTGGTTGGCCTCGCCGCGGAAGTCGAACCGCCAGCGTCCGTGCGGCCAGATGGCGGAGGCGATGCCGATGCGGTCGCCGGTCAGGTCGAGGGCGCGGCCCTGTTCGACGTGGAGTTCCACGAAGGCGCCGATACGGGCGAGGCGTTCGGGGTCCGGACCGAGAGTGTCGGGGTCGTACCCGGCGGACTCCATCGCCTGCGGGAGGGTGATGCCGTCGCCGTCGGTGAGGCGGTGGGCCTGCTCCACGGTGAGCGCGCCCGCGGTGAGGCGGGAGCCGACGCAGGCGAGGCCGAAGCGGGCGCCCTCCTCGTCGCCGAAGTTGACGATGCCGACCGGCCTGGTGAACCGCGCTCCCTTTCCGCGCAGTTCGTCCAGGGCGGCGAAGGCGGAGACCACGCCGAGGGGCCCGTCGAAGGCGCCGCCGTCGGGCACGGAGTCCAGGTGGGACCCGGTGACGACGGCGTTCCCGGCTGCGGGGTCGCCGAGCCAGGCCCACTGGTTGCCGTTGCGGTCGGTCTCGAAGGCGAGGCCGCGTGCCTCGGCCTGCTCCTGGAACCAGGTCCGGCAGTCGGCGTCGGCGCCGGTCCAGGCGTAGCGGCGGTAGCCGCCGGAGGCGGAGCTGCGGCCGACCGGCAGCAGCTCCGCCCACATGCTGTGGAAGCTCACGCGCCGTCACCCTCGGCCGTCGCGTCGCTCACGGGCGCCTGGTCACCCTCGCGCATGGGCACCCGCACGCCCCGTTCCCCGGCCACCGACTCGGCGATGTCGTACCCGGCGTCGACGTGCCGGATGACGCCCATGCCGGGGTCGTTGGTGAGGACGCGGCGGATCTTCTCCCCGGCGAGCGGGGTGCCGTCGGCGACGGTGACCTGCCCGGCGTGCAGGGAGCGGCCCATGCCGACGCCGCCGCCGTGGTGGAGGGAGACCCAGGAGGCGCCGGAGGCCACGTTGACCATGGCGTTGAGCAGGGGCCAGTCGGCGATGGCGTCGGAGCCGTCGAGCATGGCCTCGGTCTCGCGGTACGGGGAGGCGACGGAGCCGCAGTCGAGGTGGTCGCGGCCGATGACGATCGGGGCGGCCAGCTCGCCGCTCGCGACCATGTCGTTGAACCGCTCGCCGGCCTTGTCGCGCTCGCCGTAGCCGAGCCAGCAGATGCGGGCGGGCAGGCCCTGGAAGTGGACGCGCTCACCGGCCATCTTGATCCAGCGCGCCAAGGACTCGTTCTCGGGGAAGAGGTCGAGGATCGCCTTGTCGGTCCTGGCGATGTCGGCGGGGTCTCCGGACAGGGCGGCCCAGCGGAAGGGGCCCTTGCCCTCGCAGAACAGGGGGCGGATGTAGGCGGGGACGAAGCCGGGGAAGGCGAAGGCCCGGTCGTAGCCGGCGAGCTGGGCCTCGCCGCGGATGGAGTTGCCGTAGTCGAAGACCTCGGCGCCGGCGTCCTGGAAGCCGACCATGGCCTCGACGTGCCGGGCCATGGACTCGCGGGCGCGGGTGGTGAAGCCGGCCGGGTCCTTGGCGGCGGCGTCGGCCATGTCCTCGAAGGCGATGCCGGCGGGGAGGTAGGCCAGCGGGTCGTGGGCCGAGGTCTGGTCGGTGACGATGTCGATCGGGGCGCCCATGGCGAGGAGCTGCGGGACCAGCTCGGCGGCGTTGCCGAGGACGCCGACGGACAGCGGCTCGCGCCGGTCCCGTGCCTCGGTGGCCAGCCGGAGGGCGTGGTCGAGCGAGTCGGCCTTCACGTCGAGGTAGCGGTGCTCGATGCGGCGGTCGATGGCGCGGGGATCGCAGTCGACGCAGATGACGACGCCGTCGTTCATGGTGACCGCGAGGGGCTGGGCGCCGCCCATGCCGCCGAGGCCGGCGGTGAGGGTGATGGTCCCGGCCAGCGTGCCGCCGAACTTCTTCGCGGCGACGGCGGCGAAGGTCTCGTAGGTGCCCTGGAGGATGCCCTGGGTGCCGATGTAGATCCAGGAGCCGGCCGTCATCTGCCCGTACATGGTCAGGCCGAGGGCTTCCAGACGGCGGAACTCCTCCCAGTTGGCCCAGTCGCCGACCAGGTTGGAGTTGGCGATGAGGACGCGCGGGGCCCACTCGTGGGTCTGCATGACGCCGACCGGGCGGCCGGACTGGACGAGCATCGTCTCGTCCTGCTTGAGGGTGCGCAGGGTGCGGACCATCGCGTCGAAGGAGCGCCAGTCGCGGGCCGCCTTGCCGGTGCCGCCGTAGACGACGAGCTTGTCGGGGTGCTCGGCGACCTCGGGGTCGAGGTTGTTCTGCAGCATCCGCAGGGCTGCCTCCTGCTGCCAGCCCAGGGCACTCGGCGTCGTCCCGCGTGGGGCGCGGACAGGGCGGGGTCCGGACATGGTCTGCCTCCTGGTGCTTGGCTCCCGGCGGATGTTGCTACGGATATTCACATCCTCGCTTCGTGAATAGAGCTAGTCAACAGGGTCGTGCCCCGCGCGGCGCGCGTGCGAGTGTGGGGAGGGACGTGTCGGGCAGGCAGGCAGCGACGGTATGGAGGCGGCGTGAGCGAGGACACGGACATGAGCGGCGACGGCGGCGCGCAGCGGGCGGTACGGCGGGACCGGGCGGTGCGGGCGGCCGTGGAGCAGGGGCTGCTGGGGCCCGGCACACCGATCGTCGGGCTGCTGGACGTCACCGGGATACGGGAGTCGGCCGCGGCCCTGCGTTCGGCGTTCGAAGCGGTGACGGCGCCGGGGACCCCCGTGCTGCACGCCTTCGCGGTGAAGGCGTGCCCGCTGGTGCCGGTGGTGCGGCTGCTGCACGAGGCGGGCATCGGCGCCGAGGTCGCGAGCCCGGGCGAGCTGGCCCTGGCGCGGGCGGCGGGGGTGCCGGCCGGGCGGACGGTGCTGGACTCGCCCGCCAAGACGCCGGACGAGCTGCGCGAGGCCCTGGCGCTGGGCATCGCCCTCAACGCGGACAATCCCCAGGAGCTGGAGCGCCTCGACGGCCTGGTGTCCCGGGGGACCAGCGCCTCCCCGCTCGGCATCCGGGTCAATCCGCAGGTCGGCGGGGGCTCGATCGAGGCGCTGTCCACGGCGACGGCGACCTCGAAGTTCGGGGTGGCCCTGCGCGACGAGGGGGCGCGCGAGTGGGTGGTGCGGGCGTACCTGGACCGGCCGTGGCTGACCCGGCTGCACGCGCACACCGGGTCCCAGGGCATCCCGCTGGCCCTGATGGCCGAGGGGGTGCGGGAGGCGTACGCGCTCGCCGAGGAGATCAACGAGCGGGCGGGCCGCAGGCAGGTCGACACGCTCGACATCGGCGGCGGCCTCCCGGTGAACTTCGCGTCGGAGGAGACGGCGCCGACGTACGCCGCGTACGCGCGCGTGCTGAACGAGACGGTGCCGGGACTGTTCGACGGGCGGTACGGGCTGGTCACCGAGTTCGGGCGGTCGCTGCTGGCCAAGCACGGCACGGTCGTGGCGCGCGTGGAGTACGCCAAGAGCGCCGGCGGGCGGCCGGTCGCGGTGACGCACGCGGGCGTGCAGGTCGCGACGCGGACGGTGTACGCGCCGCAGGCGTGGCCGTTGCGGATCGCCGCGTACGACGGCAAGGGCCTGCCCAGGACAGGGCCCGACGTGGTGCAGGACGTGGCCGGTCCGGCGTGCTTCGCGGGGGACCTGCTGGCCGTGGGCCGGGCGATGCCGCTCCTCGCGCAGGGGGACTACGCGGCGGCACTGGACACCGGGGCGTACTACTTCGCGCACCACTACGCCTACAACTCGCTGGCGCGGCCCGCGGTGTACGGGTTCGCCTCGGGCGGCGACGGGGGTGTCGTCTTCGCGCCGGTGCGCAGGGCGCAGACGGTCGAGGAGATCGTGGCCGAGGCGGGTGGGGAGTACGGCGACTCGCTGACCGTCGCGTTCCCCCATGACGATGCGGATGCCTCGTAGGGCGCGCGTCCGTCGTGGGCCGTCGCGCGGTTCGCCCTGCCCCTGAGCGGGCGAACCGCGCGCCCCTGCCTTCCCGTCAGACCGCGCGCCCTGCCTTCCCGTCAGACCGCGCGCCCCCGCCCTCCCGTCAGACCGCCGCCGGCGTCTTCCGCCTCGCGCCGCCCGGGGCGGCGTCGCCCGCCGCGATGCCCGTGGTGCGGTAGCCCTTGACCGCCTTGCCCGCCGGACGGCCGGCGTTGCCCGCGAGCCAGTCCACGCGGACCCACAGCAGGGCGTCGCGGGACTGCTCGCGGCGGCCGATCCAGGCGGACTTGAGCCAGAGCCCGGCGCCGCAGCCCGCCAGCAGCAGTCCGCCCGCGGCGGGGACGGCGAAGGCGCTGCCCAGGGCGGCGAGGAAGGCCAGGAGCAGCCACCAGCGGTGGCCCCGGCGCCAGTTGCGCACGGTGACCCCACGGTCCTGGAGCACGTCGTGCTTGCCCGCTCGGGCGGCCGAGCCGGCCAGGGCGGTGTAGCGCCGCCGGCGCACCCACGCCACGACCGCTGTCGCGACGACGAAGAGGGCGGCACCGGCCAGCACCCCGATCCGGCGTCCGGTGAGTCCGGGCACCAGCACCCCGATGCCCGCCGCGAGAACGCCCAGCCACCACAGCGGTGCGGCACCGGCCCGTACGACCACGGCGACCCGAGCCAGCCCCACCTGTCCTCCGCGCGCCACGTCCTGCCTCCTGTTCCCGTCCGTAGGGTGTCGCAGGCGCCGCACTGTAACGGGGCAAGCTGAGACGAATCTGAGAACCCGTCCGCCGTCCGGGTCACTCCACGAAGAGCCCCCGTGCCGCGGCCTTGGCGTCGAACTCCTCCAGCCGGGCCTGCGCGTCCGGCAGGTCGTCGCACATCGCCTCCAGCAGCACCCGGCCGAGCAGCATCGGCGCGCAGGCGGTGTCGAAGGCGAGGCCGGTGCCGACGGCGGCGGGCAGCAGCAGGTCGGACACCTTGGCCACCGGCGCGAACGCGGAGTCGGCCACGGTGACCACGGTGAGCCCCGCCTCCTTGGCGTGGGCGAGCGCCTCGACGACCTCGCGCGGGTGCCGGGGAAGGGCGAAGCAGAGCAGGGTCCGCGCCCCGGCCCGGGCGGCGGCGTCGATGCGGTCGTGGAGCATCGTCCCGCCCTCGCCGAGGAGCCGGACGTCCGGGTGGACCTTCGCGGCGAAGTAGGCGAAGCCGTGCGCCTGGGCGGCGGCGGCCCGAAGCCCGAGCACCGGCAGCGGCCGGCTCCCGGCGAGCAGCCTGCCCGCCTCCCGCACCGGCCCGGGGTCGGCCAGCACGTCCGCGAGGTGGCGCAGGTTCTCGATCTCGGCCGCCACGGCCTGCTGGTACTCGTTGACGGCGCCGGTGTCCGGGACGGGTTCCGCGGGGGCGACCTCGCGCAGGTGGCGGCGCAGCGCCGGGTAGCCGTCGAAGCCGAGGGCGACGGCGAAGCGGGTCACGGACGGCTGGCTGACCCCCGCCAGTTCGGCCAGTTCCACGCTGGAGAGGAAGGGCACGTCGGAGGCGCGCCGCACCATGCTGTGCGCGATGCGCCGCTGGGTCGGTGTGAGCCGGTGCCCTTCGAAGAGCGCCTGCAGCCGCGCGGCCGGACCGTCGGCCCCGTTCGTCCCGCCCGTCCCGTTCATGACGTGGTCCCCTCGGCCTATTCAGACGCCCCGGATTCTGCATACCGTTATACAGCGAGGCGGCGGCACGGGCCGACCCGTACCGGCCCGCCCCCGGCCGAAACGGGGGCTGTCCCCAGTGCCCGGGCGGCGTCGGCTGCCTACCGTGGGCCCCATGACGGGAATGGACGCACACGACGCCGACCTCAAGAAGGACCTCGACGCGACCCTGCGGACCCGCAGGGAGCTCGGTGAGGAGTACGAGTCGGCACTGGTCGACTCCTTCCTGGAGAAGGTCGACCGGCGCATCGACTCGGCGGTGGACCGCCGGGTGCGCCGGCAGCTCGCCGAGCAGCAGATGACGGCAGCCCGGGACAGCCGTTCGCCGACTCCCACGGACTCCTTCGGCGAGCGCTTCGGCTTCGGGATCGTCTCGCTGGTGCTGGCGATCCCGCTGTCCGCGATCGGCGGCGGCGTGGCGCACCTGCCCGGGATGCTCGTCGCCTGGGCCGGCATCGTCGGGGTCAACGTCGTCCAGGCCGTCCGCACCAACCCGGGCCTGTTCGGAGGCCGCCGGGGCGCCGGCCGGGGCGACGCCTGGGAGGACTGAGTCCCCGGAAGGGGAGGGGGAAGGACTGCGCGGGGACCGCCGCACCCCCATCACTGGGGGGCGGGACGACGGCGGTCCCCGCGGGGGACGCGCGCGGTGCCGGGCCTCGCGGCCGGGCGGCGCGTCCGTGGCGTCCTTGGAGGTCCGGGAGCCGCTCCGGAAGGTCCGTGACGCCGTTCGGCGCCGGCGGGGCCGGGGAGCCGCTCCCTTCCCTGCCGACACCCCGTACTCTGCCGGTCCCGTGTTAAGCGACTGCTGCGCGCACGTGACGTGCGCGTTCCACTTCCGCGAAGTCCGCGAGCGTCGTGAGGACCACCGGACCTGCGACGCGTCCCCCCGGCCCTGCCTGCCCCTGGCCAGCCGGTCCTACTTGCCCTTGGCCAGGAAGGACAGCAGGTCCTGCCGGCTCACCACGCCGGTCGGCTTGCCCTCGACGAGGACGATCGCCGCGTCGGCGCCGCCGAGCACCGACATCAGGTCCGCGACCGGCTCGCCGGAGCCGACCTGGGGCAGCGGGGCGGACATGTGCTTCTCCAGCGGGTCCTCCAGCGAGGCGCGCTTGGCGAACAGCGCGTCCAGCAGCTCGCGCTCCACGACCGAGCCGACGACCTCTGCGGCCATCACGTCCGGGTGCCCGGCGCCGGGCTTGACGATCGGCATCTGCGAGACGCCGTACTCGCGCAGCACCTCGATGGCCTCGCCGACGGTCTCGTCCGGGTGCATGTGGACCAGGGAGGGGATGTGGCCGCCCTCCTTGTGGTTCAGCACCTCGGCGACGCGGGCGCTGGGGCCGGCGTCCTCCAGGAAGCCGTAGTCGGCCATCCACTCGTCGTTGAAGATCTTGCTGAGGTAGCCGCGCCCGCTGTCCGGGAGCAGGACGACCACCACGTCGTCCTCGCCGAGCCGCGCCGCCACCTCCAGGGCCGCGACGACCGCCATGCCGCAGGAGCCGCCCACCAGCAGGCCCTCCTCCTTGGCGAGGCGGCGGGTCATCTGGAAGGAGTCCTTGTCCGAGACGGCGACGATCTCGTCGGCGACCTCGCGGTCGTACGCCGTCGGCCAGAAGTCCTCGCCGACGCCCTCGACCAGGTAGGGCCGCCCGGAACCGCCGGAGTAGACGGAGCCCTCCGGATCGGCGCCGATCACCTTCACCGCGCCGTCACTGGCGTCCTTCAGGTACCGGCCGGTGCCGGAGATGGTGCCGCCGGTGCCGACGCCGGCCACGAAGTGGGTGATCCTCCCCTCGGTCTGCTCCCACAGCTCGGGACCCGTGGAGTGGTAGTGGGAGAGGGGGTTGTTCGGGTTGGAGTACTGGTCCGGCTTCCAGGCGCCCGGCGTCTCGCGGACCAGCCGGTCGGAGACGTTGTAGTAGGAGTCGGGGTGCTCGGGGTCGACCGCGGTCGGGCAGACGACGACCTCGGCGCCGTACGCGCGCAGGACGTTGATCTTGTCGGTGGACACCTTGTCGGGGCAGACGAAGATGCACTTGTAGCCCTTCTGCTGGGCGACGATGGCGAGGCCGACGCCGGTGTTGCCGCTGGTCGGCTCGACGATCGTGCCGCCCGGACGCAGCTCCCCGCTCTTCTCCGCGGCCTCGATCATGCGCAGGGCGATGCGGTCCTTCACCGAGCCGCCGGGGTTGAAGTACTCCACCTTGGCCAGGACGGTCGCCCTGATCCCCTTGGTCACGCTGTTGAGCCGCACCAGCGGGGTGTTGCCGACGAGGCTGATCATCGAGTCGTGGAATTGCACCGTGGTCTCCGGATGCCGCAAAGGAAAGGTCGATATCGGTCCCGCCAGCCTATGGCCTGCCGCCCCGCGCGTGCCCCGTGACGGTCGTTCACCCTGCGTTGAGATTGGGCGACCCTCCGTACGGGGCAAGCAGTGGGTGTACGGGTTTCGGGAGGTGGCGGCGACGTATGACGAGCATGTCGAAGGCGCGGGTGGCCCGGCGGATCGCGGCCGGCGCGGCGTACGGCGGCGGCGGCATCGGACTGGCCGGTGCGGCGGCGGTCGGCCTGGTGGTGGCCGAGGTGCAGCTGGCCAGGCGCCGGGTGGGCGTGGGTACGCCGGACCGGGTGCCGAACGCGCAGGGGCTGTACGGCGGCACCCTGCCCACGGCCGGTGAGCCGCCGCTGCGGCTGGTGATGCTGGGCGACTCCACGGCCGCCGGGCAGGGCGTCCACCGGGCCGGTCAGACGCCGGGCGCGCTGCTGGCCTCGGGGCTCGCGGCGGTGGCCGAGCGGCCGGTGCGGCTGGGGTCGGTCGCGCTGCCGGGGGCGTGCTCCGACGACCTGGACCGGCAGGTGACGCTGACGCTGGCGGATCCGGACCGGGTGCCGGACATCTGCGTGATCATGGTCGGCGCCAACGACGTCACCCACCGGATGCCGGCGACCCGCTCCGTGCGGTACCTGTCCGCGGCGGTACGGCGGCTGCGCACGGCCGGCGCGGAGGTGGTGGTCGGCACCTGCCCGGACCTGGGCACCATCGAGCGGGTGCGGCAGCCGCTGCGCTGGCTGGCCCGGCGGGCCTCCCGGCAGCTCGCGGCGGCGCAGACCATCGGCGTCGTCGAGCAGGGCGGGCGCACGGTGTCGCTGGGGGACCTGCTGGGGCCGGAGTTCGCGCAGAACCCCCGGGAGCTGTTCGGGCCGGACAACTACCACCCCTCGGCGGAGGGGTACGCCACGGCCGCGATGGCGGTACTGCCGTCGGTGTGCGCCGCGCTCGGCCTGTGGCCGGCCGAGGAGGAGCGCCCGGACGCGCTGCGTCGCGAGGGCTTCCTGCCGGTGGCCCGTGCCGCGGCGGAGGCGGCGGAGGAGGCCGGTACGGAGGTCGCCGCCGCGATGCCCACGGGGCCGCGGGGGCCGTGGGCGCTGCTGAAACGCCGCAGGCGGCGCCGCGTACCGGAGGCGGAACCCACCAGCCCGGTGGGGGGTGCCCCCTCTGGGGGAGTCTGAGGACGGGGCCGTTCACACCTGCGGGACCCGGGCGGGCCCCAGACATGCCCGCCCGGCGCCCGGCACACGGCACACGGCGCCCGGCGCCCGGCACACGGCACACGAGGCGCCTCCCCACCGCCGGGCCCGAGAGGCTCCGCCCCACCGCCGAAGGGAAAAGCAAGCGCTTAGACATTTGCGGCCCATGTCACACGCCCAGAGCCGTGACCCGGGCCATACGGACGGGTAACTTCCCAACCAGCCCTGCCCGCCCCGCGTATGCCTCGCCCATGGAGCCGTGATGCCCGAAGCAGTGATCGTCTCTGCCGCCCGTTCCCCCATCGGCCGCGCCTTCAAGGGTTCCCTGAAGGACCTGCGCCCCGACGACCTGGCCGCCACGATCATCCAGGCGGCCCTCGCCAAGGTCCCCGAGCTGGACCCCCGGGACATCGACGACCTGATGCTCGGCTGCGGTCTGCCCGGCGGCGAGCAGGGCAACAACCTCGGCCGGATCGTCGCCGTCGAGATGGGCATGGACCACCTGCCCGGCTGCACCATCACCCGGTACTGCTCCTCGTCCCTGCAGACCTCCCGCATGGCCCTGCACGCCATCAAGGCCGGTGAGGGCGACGTCTTCATCTCGGCCGGCGTCGAGATGGTCTCCCGGTTCGCCAAGGGCAACTCCGACAGCCTGCCGGACACCCACAACCCGCTCTTCGCCGAGGCCGAGGCCCGCACCGCCGAGGTCGCCCAGCAGGAGGGCACCACGTGGCACGACCCGCGCGAGGACGGCCTCGTCCCCGACCCGTACATCGCGATGGGCCAGACCGCCGAGAACCTCGCCCGGGCCAAGGGCATCACCCGGCAGGAGATGGACGAGTTCGGCGTCCGCTCGCAGAACCTCGCCGAGGAGGCCATCAAGAGCGGCTTCTGGGAGCGCGAGATCACCCCGGTCACGCTGCCCGACGGCACGGTCGTCAGCAAGGACGACGGTCCGCGCGCGGGCGTCACCCTGGAGGGCGTGGCGGGCCTCAAGCCGGTCTTCCGCCCCGACGGACTGGTCACCGCCGGCAACTGCTGCCCCCTCAACGACGGCGCCGCCGCCCTGGTGATCATGAGCGACACCAAGGCCCGCGAGCTGGGCCTGACCCCGCTCGCCCGCATCGTCTCCACGGGCGTCTCCGGCCTCTCCCCCGAGATCATGGGCCTGGGTCCGGTCGAGGCGAGCAAGCAGGCCCTGTCCCGCGCCGGCCTGACCGTCGGCGACATCGACCTGGTCGAGATCAACGAGGCGTTCGCCGCGCAGGTCATCCCCTCCTACCGGGACCTCGGCATCCCGCTGGAGAAGCTCAACGTCAACGGCGGCGCCATCGCCGTCGGCCACCCCTTCGGCATGACCGGCGCCCGCATCACCGGCACGCTGATCAACTCCCTCCAGACGCACGACAAGCAGTTCGGCCTGGAGACCATGTGCGTCGGCGGCGGCCAGGGCATGGCCATGGTCATCGAGCGCCTGAGCTGACCCTGAGGGACCGTCAGTAGCGTCCGTCGGACCCTGCGTGACGAGGCGGCCCGGACCCCTGTTCCGGCAGGGGTTCCGGGCCGTTTCGTGACCCAAACTCCCCCAGGATGTGACCTACCTCTCCCGCACCCTTGATTTACGCAGGTCAGACCAGCACCACCCCCACCTTCCGGGCCCAAAGTCCTGTCCGTTTCGTGACGTTACGCACTGACAGGCGGTTAGTCCTCCCTTCAAGCTGATGTAGGAAGTCGGGGGTCGACTTTGAACCGGGAGTACGTCAGTGAGCGCCATGCCGATCGCCCTGCTGCTCACCACGGCCGCCACCGGCGCCGTGGGCGTCGCCGTCCTGCGCAGCATCCTGGTGCTGCGCCGCCAGGTGACCGCCCTGCGCACCGAGCTGGCCGAGAGCCGGGCCAGCGCCGCGCGGGGCCGGGTGCCCGCCGCCCGCACCACCGCCGACACCGAGGAGATACGCGCCGCCGTCGCGGAGGCGCTCGCCGACGAGCGCGAGCGGGAACTCGCCGAGGCGCGGGCCTTCTGGGCCGCCCAGGAGACCCGGGACGCCTCCGACGCGCCCCTGCTGCTCGGCCTGTCCGACAGTGAGCTGTTCCTGCCCCGTCAGGCCGACCTCGTGGGCCTGGAGCCCGCGGTCGAGCCGGTCGCGGACACCGAGGAGCCGTCCGCCTCCGACTCGGGCCCCCGGGAGTCCGCCGAGCTGGCCGCCGCCCGCCGCCGGCACCCCTCGCACCCGGACTTCGTACCGAACACGCCTCCGGCCGTGAACGACCACGACCGCACCGTGGCGGCCCTGGAGGAGCTGGCCGAGTCGAGCGTCGCGCTGGCGGACGTCCGCCCGGGCCCGCTGGGCACCCTCGACGTGTACGTCTTCGCCGACGGCACCACCCTGTGCATGACCCCGGGCCACCGCGAGACCGCGGAGCGCCTGTCCGCCGCGCTGGGCGCGGGCCAGACGCCGTACCTCCTGGGCGGTTCCGGGATCTCCGGCGCCTACACGCTGACCTTCGCCTGCGGGGAGGAGAACGTGTACATCCTGGCGGACCGCGTCATAGCGTCCCTGTAGGAACCGTCGTAGTCACCGGGCCGGGTCAGACCCCGGCCCTTTTGCGGGCCTCCTCCACGAGCCCCGCCGCCTCCTCCACCTGGCTCTCGTCCTCCAGTACGAGGGCCAAGTCGTGTGCGGCGACGGCGATCTGGTCGGCGGCGGCGAACATGCCCGCGTCCGGCATCTCACGGGGCTCGGCCCCCGGCTCCTCCACGCGCTGGGCACGCCGGGCCAACTCCCTGGCCAGCTCCAGCGCCTCCGCGGCGGCACCGCGCTGCAGCCTGCTCTGTGGGGCGGCCCGCAGCCGGTCGGCGAAGTCGTCCACGGCACGGGTCAAAGGCGTCGTATCAACCACGGCGCGAGCGTACGCGGCCCGCCGGGACTGTTGCCAACGGACGAACCCTCGGGCACGGTGACCTGAAGGACCGGCCTACGACCCTTTCACCCGGAGGCGCCGATGTCCCAAGTCTTCTCCGAGGAGACCCATCGCAATCTGCTCGCCCGCATCCCGCAGTGCACCGGCCGTGAGATCTCCGACTGGCTGCGTGCCGTCGAGGACGGCCCCGCCCTCCTCCGTTTCGAGGAGAAGGTGAGCTGGCTCCGCCACGAACACCACCTCGCCTACGGCCACGCGAAGGCGATCGTCCACGAGTACGACCTGAGAAGGGCCGCCCGCAGACTGCTGTGAGCCGGCCCCGACCACGGCACCGGGCGTCCTCGCCCGCCCCGCCGGGTTGTCGTCCCGGCGGGGCAAAGTCGCGCCGGGACGCTCACCGGGCGGCCCGGACCGCCACTGTCATGCGACGGTGTTGAACGTGGTGCCTTCTCCCGCGTACAACGACGTCGCCCGGCGGACGAAGGCGGCGGTGACGGAGCCCGTCGAGTGGTAGAAGTACGTCCCACCGGCCCCGTACGCGATCAGGTCCGGGCGCCCGTCGTTGTCCACGTCCCCTGCGCCGACGAGGTGCGTGTACACGTTCCATCCGCCGCCGACCCGCACGCGGGTGAGGAAGTTGCCCTTGCCATTGCCCTGGTACAGCCACAGGACGCCGTCCTTGTCGCGGGCGACGAGGTCCCCGGCAGCCGTGCCGGCGATGTCCCCGACGGTGGTGATCTCGTTGTAGACGCCCCAGCCGCCGCCGACCCGGGTGCGGGCGGCGAAGGGAGCGGAGGCGGAACCCGTGCCCTTGTAGAACCACAGCACTCCGGCGGTGTCCGCGGCGAGGAGGTCGGTGCGGCCGTCGCCGTCCAGGTCCGAACCGCCGGTGAGCCTCGTGTAGACGTTCCATCCGCCGCCGACCCGGACGCGGGCGGCGAAGGTGCCGTCCCCCTTGCCGAGGTAGTGCCACAACACGCCGGAACCGTCCAGGGCGACCAGGTCGCCGTCCCGGGAGCCCCCGAGGTCGCCGACGGCCTCGATCTGCTTGTACGTGTTCCAGCCGCCGCCGACTCGGGTCCGCTGAGCGGGCGCGACCTGGCCGTCCACAGGCCGGTCCCGCAGGTCGTCGCGCCACAGCACGCCGGACGCGTCGCGGGCGAGGAGGTCGGTGGAACCGTTGTCGGTGTAGTCGTGGGGGTTGGCCGTCCGGTCCACCGTCATCGCGAAGCTCTGCCCGGCGATCTCACCGAGACCGTCGAGCGAGGCCGCCCTCACGTCCACCGTGTACGCGCCGTTCGGTGCGTCCACCCCGGCGATGGTGCCGTCCCAGGTGTAGGTGAAGTCGGTGCCGGTGCCCGGCGCGTCGACGCGCGTGCGCAGTTGCCTGCCCGTGGCGTCGTGCGTGAGGGTGAGGTCCAGTCGGGCGTCGGGACGCGACAGCGTCCAGCCCAGCGTCACCTTGCCGCCCGTCCGGTCGAGATGAGCGACCCCGGGGACGTCGCCCCCCATGATCTCGACGCCGGTCGCCTGCTCCCCCGCGTCCGCCACCTTCGTGACCGTCGGGGTGCCGTCCTGCGCGGCCTCGATCCGGAACAGCCCGTCACCGTCGGCGGCCCGCGCACCCCTCACCACCGCGCTGCCGTCCCCGGCGCCGGCCGAGCCGGAGCCGCTCTCCGCGAGGACACGGGTCTCCCCGCTGGTCAGGGAGACGGCCCGGACGGGCGCCCACGGATTGCCGTACACCAGCCAGTCGCCCACCAGCTCGGTGTACCACTCGTCGCCCCGGGCGCCCAGGACGGTCTGCTTCTCCTCGCCCGTCGCGCGGTCGACGGACGTGACGTACATCCCGGTGCCGGACTTCCAGTCGAGCCAGGCCACCTGTGTGCCGGAGAACATGAGGTGGGTGAAGTCGTAACCGGAGTCGGCGGACGCGTACGTCTCCGACACCGTCGCGGCCGCCAGGTCGACCAGCGCACGGCCACCGGTCCGGGCGGCCGCCGGGCCCGTCTCGTACCCGACGAGGACGGCGCCGTCCCGCACGACGGAACCGGTGAAGTCGGTGGCGTCCGCCGGCAGTCCCGTGACCTTGCGGCTGGTCGTGGTGGTACCGCTCTTGCTCACGATGTGCAGTTCCGCCGAGCCGTCGTCCTTCGTCACCTGCGCGAGCACGCTCGTCGGGCCCAGCACGGCGACATAGTTGCCGCCGAGTGCGCCCAGGTCGATGTCGACACCGGGAGCCGTGGGGTCGGCCATGTTCCGCAGGGTGAGGGAGCGCATCTGGACGATCCAGTTGTCGTCGCCGAGGGCGACCACGTCACCGCCCGAGGAGGCCCACCCGCCGTCCTCGGGGTAGTCGAGCAGGGTCGGCGCCCCGCCGCCGTACGGCCACCAGCGCAGTTCCCGCTCGCCGCCCGACGTGAAGGAGTAGCCGAAGAAGCCGTCGGCGCTCGCGCCGGTGATCTCGACGTCCTTCGGGAAGGCGGAGAGGCCGGCGGACCGGGCGGCCGAGACCGGGACCGAGGCGGCGGCAAGAGCGGAAGGGGCCGAGGCCAAGGTGCCGGCCCCGAGCGAGGTGACGGCAAGGACCGCGAGGAAGGCCGTCGACAGACGGGTCCCGCTGGAACGGAACTGCAAGGTGGACTCCCACGAGAGGTTCGGACACGGAAGCAGTGCGCCCGGATCAGACTCGTGATCGATTCGCATGGTTGTACGTGACGGCCGCACCCACGCGAAGGGCCCCGGGCACGAAGCCCGGGGCCCTTCTCCTGCGCGGCCTTGGGCCGGCGCCGGTGACCGCTAGTCGTTGCTGTTCAGGATCGCGATCAGGCGCAGGAACTCCAGGTAGATCCAGACCAGCGTCAGCGTGAGGCCGAACGCGGCGAACCAGGACTCCTCGCGCGGGGCGCCGTAGGCGAGCCCGTCCTCGACCTGCTTGAAGTCCAGGGCGAGGAAGCACGCGCCGAGGATGACGCCGATGACGCCGAAGACGACACCGAGCGCACCGCTGCGGAAGCCGAGGCCGTCACCGCCGCCGAAGACGGCGAACAGCAGGTTCACCATCATCAGCAGGACGAAGCCGAGCGCGGCGGCCATCACGAAGCCGTAGAAGCGCCGGTTGACGCGGATCCAGCCGGCCTTGTAGGCCACCAGCACGGCGGCGAAGACCGCCATCGTGCCGATCACGGCCTGCATGGCCGCACCGTCGGCGATGCGGTTGTCGACGACGCTGGAGACGACGCCGAGGAAGACACCCTCGAACGCCGCGTACGACAGGATCAGCGCCGGCGTGGGCTTGCGCTTGAAGGACTGGACGAGCGCCAGGACCATGCCGACCAGCGCGGCACCGATACCGATGCCGTACGAGCGGCCGATGTTGGCGTCGTCCACCGGCAGCAGCGCCCACGCGAGCGCGGCCGTCACCACGAGCACGCCGAGGGTGCTCGCCGTACGGATGATGACGTCGTCCATCGTCATCCGGCCGGCGGTGGCGGGCGCCTGCGGCGGCGCGCCGTACTGAAGGTCCTGCTGGGCGTACGGGTTCTGCGCGTACGGGTTGCCGGCGGGCTGGGCGTACGGATTGCCCTGCGCGCCCGCGTACGGGTTCCCCTGCGTGGCGACGGCGGGTCCCCCGGCCTGCGGCGCGGCGTTGAAGCCCGCGTAGCCGTTGTCGCGGCTGAACCCCCGTCGCGAGAAGACCGGGTTTCTGCTCCTCATTTCACTCCTCCATGGCCACACGGCGCAGCCTTGGCTCAAGAGTAATAGAACGGCAAAGGAATGACCCTACTGCTTGAGGAGGATCTTTCCCTCGCCTTGCGACTCAACACGCTACGCCGATCAGTGATTCCCCTCACGCCCGGGGCCGCACCGGCCGCCGGGCGCGCCGCTCAGCCGACCGGGAAGCCGGTGTAGGCCTCGGCGAGGTCGGTCTCGGCGGCACGGGAGGAGGTGATCCGGTCGAGGCGGGCCAGTTGGAGCCGGCCCTCGAACGGGGTGGCGTCCGGGGCGGTGTGCAGCAGGGTCGTCATGTCGTACGAGAACCGCTCGGCCTGCCAGACGCGGCGCAGGCAGGTAGCGGAGTAGGTGTCGAGCAGTTCGTCGGAGCCGGTCGCGGCACGGTGGGCCAGCGCCCGCGCGAGGGTGACCACGTCGCCGACGGCGAGGTTGAGGCCCTTGGCGCCGGTGGGCGGCACGATGTGCGCGGCGTCGCCGGCCAGGAAGAGGCGGCCGTGCCGCATGGGCTCGTGGACGTAGGAACGCATCGGCGTGACCGACTTCTGGGTGATGGGGCCGCGCCGCAGCGTCCAGTCGTCGTCGGTCTCGAAGCGGCGCTCCAGCTCGTCCCAGATCCGCTCGTCGCTCCAGTCGTCCGCGTCGGTGTCCGCGGGGACCTGGAGGTAGAGGCGGGAGACGGACGGGGAGCGCATGGACAGCAGGGCGAAGCCCCGGTCGTGGCGGGCGTAGACGAGTTCGTCGTGCGAGGGGGCGACGTCGGCGAGGATGCCGAGCCAGCCGAAGGGGTAGGTCCGCTCGAAGGTGCGCCCGTCCGGCACGGCCGCCCGGGCCACTCCCCAGAACCCGTCGCAGCCGACGACGTAGTCGCACTCCAGCACGTCCTCGGCGCCCCGGTGGCGGTAGCGGACGCGGGGCCGGTCCGTCCCGGCGCCCTCCACGGCCAGGGCCTCGGCCTCGAACAGCAGCGGCCCGCCCTCCTTGAGCCGGAGGGCGATGAGGTCCTTGCAGACCTCGGTCTGCGCGTAGACCATGACGGACCTGCCGCCGGTGAGCGCGGGGAAGTCCACGCGGTGGCGGCGCCGGTCGAACCGCAGCTCGATGCCGTCGTGGCGCAGCCCCTCGCGGTCCATCCGCTCCCCGGCCCCCGCCTCGCGCAGCACGTCCACCGTGCCCTGCTCCAGGATCCCGGCGCGCTGCCTGCGTTCGACGTAGGCACGGTCGCGGCTCTCCAGGACGACCGAGTCGATTCCGGCGTTGTGCAGCAGCCGGGCGAGCAGCAGCCCGGCGGGGCCTGCCCCGATGATGCCGACGGTGGTGCGCATCGGTCGTTCCCTTCGATCGGCGTCGTTGCCTTGCTCGAACCCACGAGTGTTCGCCTGGTGAAATTTCCTTCACCCTCGATGCGCCGAGTCTCGGCTTCCCACGCACCCCTGTCAACGGGCGAACCGGACATCCTTGCGGAGTCCTTCCTCGGGTCCCCGGAAGGCACGCCTCCCCGGCCCGGCGAGGGCCCGCGTCAGCCCTCCCGGTGTTCCCTCAGCAGCCGCTGGATCTCGGCCAGCGTCTCCCGGTCGGCACCGCCCCGGCCGCCGCCCGTGAGGGCGTCCAGGCGCTCGGCGGTGCGGAAGTCGTAGGCCCGCTCCTCGTCCTGCCCCGGCACGGCGGCGTACGACTCCTTGTCGGCGAAGCCGACGACGACGTCCACGGCCTTGGCGATGATCCAGGTCAGGACGAAGGAGTAGGCGGCCACGGCCAGAACGGCGACGACCTGCTTCCACAGCAGGGAGCCGCCGCCCCCGTAGAAGAGGCCCTCCTTGCCGCTGACCGAGGAGGTGGCGAAGAAGCCGACCATGAGCAGTCCGACCAGGCCCCCCGCGCCGTGCACGCCGACCACGTCCAGGGTGTCGTCGACGTTCAGCCGGTACTTGAGACTGATGGCGAACGCGCAGACGAAGCCCGCGACGAGTCCCGTCACGAGGGCGCCGCCGGGGTCGATCTCCCCGCACGCGGGGGTGATGGCCACCATGCCGGCCACGGCCGCCGAACCCACGCCCATCATGGTGACCCGCCGGGTGCGCCAGTACTCCACCAGCGGCCAGGTGACCATCGCACCGGCCGCGCCGAGCTGGGTGTTGATGAAGGCCGTGGCGGCGGTGCCGGTGTCGCGCACGGCCGACCCCGCGTTGAAGGCCAGCCAGCCGAACCAGAGCAGCGCGACGCCGATCATGACCAGGGGGATGTTGTTGGGCGTCGGCTCCTTGCGCCGGAAGTCCGCCGGGCCCCTGACGACCAGCGCCGCGGCCAGCCCGGCGATGCCCGAGTTCAGCTCCACCGGCAGGCCCCCGGCGAAGTCCAGGGCGCCCAGGTGCTTGGTGATCCAGCCGTACTTCGTGTCGAAGACCCAGTGCGCGATCGGCACGTACACGATCAGCAGCCACAGCACCGAGAAGACCAGCCAGCCCCGCATCGTGGCCCGGCCCGCGATCGAGCCGCTGATCAGCGCCACCGTGACGATGGCGAAGCCCATCTGGAAGGTGGCGTAGACGTAGGTCGGGATGGACCCGGTCAGCGTGTTCGGCCCGATGCCGCGCAGGAAGGCGTGGTCGAGGTTGCCGATGAACCCCGCGCCGCCCACGTCCGGGCCGAAGGCGAGCGAGTACCCGACGATGAACCAGAGGATGGTGACGAAGCACAGCGAGGCGAAGCTCATCTTGAGCATGACCAGGATGTGTTTGGTGCGGACCATGCCGCCGTAGAAGAAGGCCAGGGCGGGGGTCATCAGCAGCACCATGGCCGCCGCGGCCAGCATCCAGGCGGTGTCGCCGGAACTGTAGGCGGGCGGCATGGGGGCGGGCGCGGTGATCACGGCGGTCTCCTCGTGGCGGGCGGCTACGGTTTGCGCAGGTCGGGTGCGGGGTGCCCGGTGAGCAGCCGGCGTACGGCGTCCCACGCGGCGCGGACGGCCTCGGTGAGCCGGGGCTCGTCGTGGCCGAGAACACGCACCCAGGCCCCGCAGTCGTCCGGGAGCACACTCGCCCCGTGGAGGACCTCACGGCCGGTCAGGGACGTGTGCAGGGCGTCGGCGATCTCCTCGGCCGGGCGCCGGCCGCTCACCACGAACAGGGAGGCGACGTGGTCGTGCCCGCCGAAGACGCCGGGGCCGTCCACCCCGCCGTGCCGCTGCGGCGTGAGCCGCTGCGTGTCCACCGCCAGCAGGGTGCCGTCGGGCCGCCGGATCTCCAGGTCGCCGGTGAGGACGGTGTACGCATGCCGTTCACCGCGGGCGATCCGGCCGGCGGTGACGGCCTCCGCGTAGACGACCGTGGCGCCCTCGTCCACGGTGAGCACCACGTCCTGGTGGAAGCGCGCCCCCTGGAAGGGGATGAGCGCATCGGGCAGGTACTCGACGTAGGCGCCCTCGGCCGCGCTCAGCCGCACGAGCTGGGTCGCGTAGTCCTGCTCCATCCGGTAGACCTTCGTGGCCGCCTGCGTCGTGAACAGCGCCTGGGCGCCCGGACCGCACCTCAGGTCCTGGCGGTAGCGGTCGGCCTGGGCGATGCCACCGCCCGTGGCCATCACGTAGGTGCAGGCCATGCCGGGCAGCGCCGGGTCGACGTAGAGCGGGCGCATGATCTCCAGCGGGGTCTTCTGGTACCGCTCGACGAGTTCGGTGCGCTCCCCCCGGCGGACGAAGCCGAGGTCGAGGATGCCGACCTTGGCCGGCGAGCCCGGGCCCAGCGTTTCGGGCGCTGCGGAGAACGCCGACAGCTCCGGGGGGAGCCGCCGGGGCTCGTAGTACTCCGGCGCGAGCCGGTCGCGGACGGCCCGCATGTCAGATCAGGACCTCACGCCGGGACTCGAGGAAGGCGAGGACCTCGTCGACGCCCTTTCCGGTCAGGCAGTCGGTGAGCACCACCGGTCCCTCGCCGCGCACCGTGTGGGCGTCGGACTCCATGACGCCGAGGTCGGTCCGTACGTACGGGGCGATGTCGATCTTGTTGATGACCAGCAGGTCGGAGTCGGTGATGCCGGGCCCCCGCTTGCGCGGCATCTTCTCGCCCTCGGCGGTGTCCAGGACGAAGACGAACACGTCGACCAGAGCCGGGCTGAACGTGAGCGTCAGGTTGTCGCCGCCGCTCTCGTAGAGCAGGACGTCGACGTCCGGGCAGCGTTCCAGCATCTCCGCGCCCGCCGCCAGGTTCATCGTGGGGTCGTCACGGACGGCGGTGTGCGGGCAGGCGCCCGTCTCGACGCCCACGATCCGGTCGGCGTCCAGGACGCCGTCGAGGGTGCGGCGGATGTGCTGGGCGTCCTCCTGGGTGTAGATGTCGTTGGTGATCACGGCCGGCCGGCGGCCCCGTTCGATCAGGATCGGCACGAGGGCCTCGATGAGGGCGGTCTTGCCCGATCCGACGGGTCCGCCGATTCCCACGCGCAGCACGTTGTCCCGCACTTGTCTTCCTCTTCTCGTGGTCACGCCAGCGGCCCTCGCCGTCGGCGGTGGGCCGGTGGTCCGGTTGGTCCGGTTGGTTCGAGTGGTTCCCGGTGGGTCCGGTGGTTTCGGTGGGCCCGGTAGGCCCGGTGGGCCCGGAGGTGCGGCGGTGCGGCGGTCAGCTCGCGAACAGCCGCGCGGGGGCCCGTTCGTGACGGCCCGACATGACGTCCACCGCGTACGTGGTCGCACCAAGGTCGTCGATCCCGCGGTCCAGCGCCTCCCCGGTGGTCTCCTCGATCACCGGGGCTGCCTGTCGCAGCAGGCTCTGGGCCAGCCGGTGGTCGGTCAGCCGCAGCCTGAGCGCCGCCCCGGCGAAGCTGGCGCAGAAGGCGAACAGGTCGGCGGCGACGGCCTGCCGGACGGGAACCCCGGTCGCCGCGTAGACGACGCCCGCCGCGACGGCCTGGGTCCCCGGTGCCCGGCGCTCCCCGACCACACGGTGGTAGTGGGCGATGCCGGGCGCGCCGAAGACCTCGGCAGCGAGGTCCAGCAACTGGCGTCCGGTCCGCGTCGCCGCCTGCCGCATCTCGCGGCCCAGTTTGGTGGCGTGCAGCCGTCGGTCCGTCGCGGCCACCGCGTCCCAGTCGCCGGCCGCGGCGGCCCGGTGGGCCAGGGCCAGCGCGGTGGCGTCGGCCGGGCCGACACCGTGCCGGAGCACGTCGTGCAGCAGCGCGGCCAGGGAGTCGTGGTCGACGGCCCTCTGCTGCACGAAGCCCTCCAGGCCGTGGGAGAGGGTGTAGAAGCCGCTGGGGAACGCCGAGTCGGTCAGTTGCAGGCTGACGAGGAGGTGGTCCAGGACGGTGGCGGGGGACACCATCATCACCGTGGCGTCCGTCGTCCCGTCCTCGGCCACCTCGGCCGTCGTGGTCCTCTCCTCCCGGTACACGGGCTCAGGCGAGGAAGAAGAGCTGGTTGAGGGGGAGCCTCTGGGCCGGGTCGATGGTCGCCACCTTGCCGTCCACCGTGACTTTGTACGTCTCCGGATCCACCTGGATGTCGGGCACCACGTCGTTGCGGATCATGTTGTGCTTGCCGATCGTGCGGGTCTTGCGCACCGGCAGCACCGTGCGCTGCAGGCCCAGCTTCTCCGGCACCCCGGCCGCGATGCCGGCCTGGGACATGAAGGTGACGTGGGTCGACTGCATGGCCTTGCCGTACTGGGCGAACATGGGCCGGTAGTAGACGGGCTGCGGAGTCGGCAGCGAGGCGTTCGGGTCGCCCATCTGGGCCCAGGAGACGATGCCGCCCTTGATCACCATCTTGGGCTTGGCACCGAAGGAGTGCATGGGCCACAGCACGATGTCGGCGAGCTTGCCCGCCTCCAGCGAGCCCATGTGGTCGGAGGTGCCGCTGGCGATGGCCGGGTTGATGGTGACCTTGGCCAGGTAGCGCAGGACGCGCTGGTTGTCGTTGCGCTCGGAGTCCTCGGGCAGCGGGCCGAAGGCCTCCTTGCAGACGTGCGCGATCTGGAAGGCGCGGGTGACGGACTCCCCGACGCGGCCCATGGCCTGCGAGTCGGACGAGATCATGCTGATGATGCCCCGGTCGTGCAGGACCGTCTCGGCCGCGATGGTCTCCGCCCGCACCCGGCTGTCGGCGAAGGCGACGTCCTCGGGGATGTCGTGGCTGAGGTGGTGGCACACCATCACCATGTCCAGCAGCTCGTCCACGGAGTTCTTGGTGTACGGCAGCGTCGGGTTGGTCGACGAGGGCAGGACGTTCGGCTCGCCGGTGACCCGCAGGATGTCGGGTGCGTGGCCGCCTCCCGCGCCCTCGCTGTGGAAGGTGTGGATCGTACGGCCGTCGATCGCGGACCGGGTGTCCTCGAAGAAGCCGCCCTCGTTGAGGGTGTCGGTGTGGATGGCGACCTGGACGTCGTGCCGGTCGGCGACGGCCAGCGCGTTGTCGATGACGGCGGGGGTGGAGCCCCAGTCCTCGTGGACCTTGAGCGCGGCGGCGCCCGCCTCGATCTGCTCGTCCAGCGCCGCGGGCAGGCTGCCGTTGCCCTTGCCCATGATGCCGAGGTTGACCGGCAGGTCCTCGGCCGCCTCCAGGAAGCGGGCGATGTTGTACGGACCGGGCGTGCAGGTCGTGCCGTTGGTCCCGTCCGTCGGCCCGGTGCCGCCGCCGAAGAGCGTGGTGATCCCGTTGCTGAGCGCCTGCTCGCACTGCTGGGGCGAGATCAGGTGCACGTGCGAGTCCATCGCGCCCGCGGTGGCGATCAGGTGCTCACCGGCGATGACCTCGGTGCCGGGGCCGATGACGAGGCGGGGGTCGACGGCGTCCTGGGTCTGCGGGTTGCCGGCCTTGCCGATCCCCGCGATGAAACCGTCCTTGACGCCGATGTCGCACTTGACGACGCCGATCACCGGGTCCAGGACGACGGCGTTGGTGATGACCAGGTCGAGGGCGCCCTGCGCGGCGGTGGCCTGCGGGTCCGAGGCCATGCCGTCGCGCATGGTCTTGCCGCCGCCGTAGACCACCTCGTCGCCGTACGAGCCCTCGCGGACGTCCTTCTCGACCTCGACGACGAGGTTGGTGTCGGCCAGCCGGAACCGGTCGCCCACCGTGGGGCCGAACAGGTCGGCGTACTGCTTGCGGGACAGGGTCGGCATGTCAGTTGGATCCCTTCTTCTTGGACTTCTTGGCGCCGCCCTTGTCCGGGGTCCCGGTGCTGCGGAAACCTCGCTCCAGCGCCCGGCTCACGGCCTCCACCCGGGCCGGGTGCGACTTGACGCTGCCGTTGAGGAGGCCGCTGAAGCCGGTGAGGCGGCCGGTGCCGGCGTAGGTGCACAGCTCCACCTCGCGGGTACCGCCGGGCTCGAAGCGCACGGAGGTCCCGGCGGCGATGTTGAGGTGCATGCCGAGCGTGGCCTCGCGGTCGAACTCGAGGGCGGAGTTCGCCTCGAAGAAGTGGTAGTCCGAGCCGACCTGGATGGCGCGGTCGCCGGTGTTGCTGACCGTGACCTTGAGGGTCCGCCGGCCGGCGTTGATCTCGATCGGCTCGTCGCCGTACTGGTAGCGGGGAGGAAGTTTCATCGAAGGCTCCTGCTGGGTGGGAGAACGGAGGAGGCGGAGGCGGAGGCGGAGGCGGATACGTCGGCGTGGACGGGGGCGCTCGCGGAGGCCGGGGCACCGAACGCCCCGTGGCCGTGCCCGCCGCCGCCCGGTGCGGGATCGTGGCCGTGCGCGTGGCCGCCGGGACCGTGGCCGTGCGCGTGGCCGCCGGGACCGTGGCCGTGCGCGTGGCCGCCGGGGCCGTGGCCGTGCGCGTGGCCGCCGGGGCCGTGGCTGTGCGCGTGGCCGTGGTCGTGGGCCGCTCCGAGTCCCCGGGCCAGCCCGTCATCGCCGTGCCGGTCGAGCCGGTGCCAGGCCGTGCCCACGCGCGCGTCGAGCACGCCCGCCGTCGCGGACGCCGTCAGGAGGGGCCCGCCCGGCTCGCAGTACCCCGGCTCCGGCACCCGCGGGACCGCCCAGGCGGCCGGGAGCAGCGCCACGCGCCCGGCGCCCAGGGCACGGCAGCGCCGAACGCCCTCGTCCGGGTCCGGATCGCCACCGGTGAGGGCGACCTCGACGGTGCGGTGACGGCCGTACTGCCGCACCAGACGCGCGATCCGGTAGAGGTCCGCGTCGACGAACGGGTCGCCGGACGGCGCGGTGACCAGGAGCGCCCGGTCGCCGGGCACGCGCGAGGCCGCCGCCCTGAGCCAGCCGACCAGGTGCTCCGCGGTCCCGAACGGCTCGGCCAGCACGGTCCTCCCGCGCTCCTCGGGGGTCAGGCCCAGCAGGGTGCGGGCGGCGTCGGCGACCAGTTCCGGGTCGCGGCCCAGCGTCATCGGCACCACGCAGACGTCCTCGCCGCGGGAGCGGGAGGCGCGGACGCGGCGGAACAGTTCACGGCCGCCGGTCACGCAGGTGACCCGGCGGTCCAGCAGGTCCCGCAGGGCGTGGCCGCCGTCGCTCTCGTGGCCGCAGACGGCGACCACCGTGCCGGCGCGCACGGATCAGCCGCCGACCGGGTCGTGGCAGGAGACGAGCTTGTTGCCGTCGTCGAAGGTGGCCTCCACCTGGAGCAGCGGCAGCATCTCCCGCACGCCCGGCATGGTCTGCTCCTCGCCGACCACCTGCCGGCCCAGCTCCATGCAGTCGGCGACGGACTTGCCGTCCCGGGCGGCCTCCAGGATGGCCTCGGTGATGAGCGCCACCGACTCGCTGTAGTTGAGTTTCAGACCGCGCTCCCGTCGTTTGCGGGCCAGGTCCGCGACGACGTACACCAGGAGCTTGTCGATCTCTCGGGGGGCCAGGTTCATGGGACTGCCTTCCTCGGTAACGCGGGGCGTGACACGGTCGGGGGGCGGGCCGGAGGCCGTCAGGAGTCGTCGGCGCGCAGGGTGATGCGGGACAGGACGGGCACGGCCGCCAGCAGGGCCCAGGTGGCGATGTTGAACGGCCAGGTGAAGGTGTGGCTGCCGAAGGACTCGAACAGCACCGACAGCGAGGCCGTCAGGGCGGTGGTGGCGGCGGCGGCCAGCACCGTGTAGGCGAAGTTCCAGCCGGTGGGGCGCAGCAGGACGACGCCGAACGCCAGGCTCGTCAGGACCGCGTTGTAGCCGTAGATCCCCTCGCCGATCAGTGCGGCCGGGGCGCCGAGCGCCCACGCGGTGAGGATCCCGACGACGCTGCCCAGGACGGCGAACAGCCCCACTCTCCACCCGGCCAGGAAGAGGCCGGCCAGCATGACGAGTCCGACGTACCAGGTCTCGACGAAGAAGATCTGGGAGAAGTTGGAGAAGAAGCCCTGCCACAGGTCGGTCCAGCTGACGTGGGGGCTCTTGGGAGTGGCGGGGGTGACGGCGGACTCGGGGGTGCCGTGCCAGACCCGCTCGAAGGAGGGCGCGCCCAGCACCATCACCAGGGAGACCAGGCAGAACGGCCCGGTGAACGCCTTGAGTCCGACGGGGCGGAGCAGGTTGCCGAGGGCTGCGGTGACCAGGGTGCAGGTCACGGCCGCGGCCACGGCCATGACGTAGGTCGAGGGGTGGTTGCCGAGGTACACCACCATGGCGATGCCGCCGAGCACGCCGCAGTAGGTCATCAGCCCCTGGGTCACGGAGTCGTGCGAGACCGCCAGCAGCCGCGCCGTCAGCGTGGAGACCACGGCTCCGACGGTGGCGAACAGGCCGATCTCCCAGCCCGCCACCCACAGGGCGACGAGGATGACGAGCGAACACCACAGGCTCGCCTGGAAGTCGACCTGCCCGACGCCGCGCAGGGCGCCGAGCGCCGTTCCCTTCCACTGGTGTGCGGCCGACGGCGGTGGGGGCGGCCCGGCGCCGTGCTCCGCCGACTGCGAGGCCACGCTGAACTCCTTCGCGCAGGAACGCGGCCCCTGACGGGCCGTCGACTGGTGGTGGGCGGCCGTCCGGTCACACGAGGCCGCATGATCGAGAGCCGGTTAATGTGACGATATGCACCTTCTGGGCGGTATGCATCTCCATCCTCACCCGGACACCACGAGCGGCCCGCAGCCGCCCGTGGTCGCCGTGGTGGCGGTCGGCGGAGCGGCCGGTGCGCTCCTGCGCTACGGGGCCTCACGCCTTTGGCGCAACGGCAGCGACGCCGCACTGATGTGGCGGACCGGCGAGGCCGCGTTCCCGGTGACGACCGTGCTGATCAACGTGGTCGGATGCTTTCTGATGGGCGTGCTCACCGTCACGCTCAAGGAGCACTTCACCGGCGCTCCGCGCCTGCTCAACCCGATGCTCGGCACCGGCGTCCTCGGCGGCTTCACCACGTTCTCCTCCTACACCGACGACACCCGTCGGCTGCTCGAGAACGACCAGCCGGGCTACGCCGTGGCCAACCTGCTGGTGACGGTGGCGGGCTGTCTGACGGCGGTGGTCCTGGGCGTGGTCGTGGCACGACTGGCCCTGGTGCGTCGCCGGCCCGCGGAAGCCGGCGAGAGAGGCGGGTCCTGATGGAGTGGCTGCTGGTCCTGGCGGGCGGCGCACTCGGCGCCCCCGCCCGCTACCTGATCGGTACGGCGTCGAAGGAGCACCTGCGTGGGCCCTTTCACTGGGGCACGTTCCTCGCCAACATGGCCGCCGCCCTGCTCCTGGGCTTCTTCGTCCAGGCGGGCGCCGAGGACGCGCTCGGCGGGACCGGTCAGGCGCTGCTGTCCACGGGGTTCTGCGGTGCCCTGTCCACCTGGTCGACGTTCTCCAACGAGGTCCACTCCATGGCGAGCGCCCGGCGGATCGCCGGGGCCGCGGGCTACGTGTCCGTGACGGTGGCCCTCGGGCTCGGGCTGTCGTTCGCCGGCATGGCGGTCGCCGAGGCCCTGTGGTGAGCACGGCAGCGTGCTGTTCCGTGCCGCACCGCTGCTCCTGGGAGCGGTTGTCCTCGCCGTCCGCCTGGGCGGTGAGCGTGCGCCGCCGGAGTGGCCGGACCGTCCCCCGGGCCTCCGTGTCCGACCGCCCGGCTGCTGGTGCCGGCGGGCAACCTCGAGAACTTCAGCGCCGGCCCTGCGGTGATCGAGACCTTGTGCCCGTCGGGCGCCGGAGCCGATCTGCCCGCGGAGCCGAGGGCGGTTCTCCCCCGGCGCTGGGCCAGGAGCCCTTCAGCGGTCTCGGCCACCGCCTCGACGAGGTCCCCGATCGACATGCGCCGGAGCCGGAGCAGTTCGCCCCGGCCCCTGCGGAACGGCTCCGCACAGAAGCCGGGCAGCTCCCGGACGCGTCCCCCGCCGTCGCCGAGATGCGGGCCCGCGCCCTCACAAGGGTCCGGCATCCGAGGGGACGACCGCCGTATGAGCGGCGAGGCCGTCACCACTGGTCACACCGGGTAGCAGCGGTGGTGCCCGGAGCCGGACTTGAACCGGCACGCCCTCTGAGGGGCAGCGAGGTTTAAGCTCGCCGTGTCTGCATTCCACCATCCGGGCAGGCCATGGGCTCCGCGTCGCGCGCCTCGACCCTATCGGGACGCCCCTCCTGACCTCGGGCGGGAGAACCGATGTTGTCTTATTTTATTGGCGCCTGAGGGGGCATCAGATGCCGGGGCAGGCCGTCAGCACATGCCAACAGCCTTGCGTGCTGCGGTGCACGGCGTAAGCGGAATGACGGGATTTCACCGTCTCAACAAGGGCGCCCGCCCTGTTCTCGCGCTCCTTGCGGACCACTCCTGCGCTCCGGCGCGCACGGCAGGTCCTCAGGGTCGCCCGTCATCCGCAGGTATGACACCGGCCCGCTCCCTCCGACCGGAGTCGCCCCCCGGAACCGGAACAGCGGCTGACTACACGGCGCCCCGCGGCCGGGACGATGGATGACGTCCCCGGGCACACAGCGTGCCGGCCGCACGCACCGTGCCGGTCGCACCGTGCCGGCCGCACATGCCCGTGCGGGCCGCACACACCGTGCCGGTCCCCACACGCCGTACCGACAGGAGCGCCCTTCCCGTGACCACCGCACCCATCGCCGACCGGTCCACCTCCGTGGCCGCGCGCGCCACGGAGCTTTCCAAGATCTACGGCCAGGGCGAGACCCAGGTGGTCGCCCTGGACCGGGTCTCCATCGACTTCCGGCAGGCCGAGCTCACCGCGATCATGGGCCCCTCGGGGTCCGGGAAGTCCACCCTGATGCACTGCGTCGCGGGCCTGGACACCTTCTCGTCCGGCTCGGTGCGCATCGGCGAGACCGAGCTGGGCTCGCTCAAGGACAAGCAGCTCACCAAGTTGCGCCGGGACAAGATCGGCTTCATCTTCCAGGCGTTCAACCTGCTGCCGACGCTGACCGCGCTGGAGAACATCACCCTTCCGATGGACATCGCGGGCCGCAAGCCGGACAAGCAGTGGCTGGACTCGGTGATCCAGATGGTGGGCCTGTCCGGCCGCCTCGGACACCGTCCCTCCCAGCTCTCCGGCGGGCAGCAGCAGCGCGTCGCCGTGGCGCGGGCGCTGGCCTCCCGGCCGGAGATCATCTTCGGCGACGAGCCGACCGGCAACCTCGACTCCCGTTCCGGCGCCGAGGTCCTCGGCTTCCTGCGCAACTCGGTGCGGGAGCTGGGTCAGACCGTGGTGATGGTGACCCACGACCCGGTGGCCGCCGCCTACGCGGACCGGGTGGTCTTCCTCGCGGACGGACGCATCGTCGACGAGGTGTACGGGCCGACGGCCGACTCCGTGCTCGACCGCATGAAGCGGTTCGACGCCAAGGGCCGCACGAGCTGACCCGCCCCCGCCCCTGATTCGCACGTACCTCCGGACAGAGAAGACCCATGTTCCGTACCGCCTTGCGCAACGTCTTCGCGCACAAGGCCAGGCTGTTGATGACCGTGCTCGCCGTAATGCTCGGCGTGGCGTTCGTGTCGGGCACCCTGGTCTTCGCCGACACCCTCTCCAACGCCTTCCGCAACCAGTCGGCGAAGAGCTACGACGACGTCGCCGTCGCCGTCACCTCGTACGCCGACTCGGACAACTCCGAGCAGGAGTACGGCCTCTCCGGCAAGACCCTCGACCGGCTCTCGGCCGTGGACGGCGTCGCCGGGGTGTACGGCCGCGTCGAGGGCTTCGCCGGGGTCGCCGACCCCGACGGGAAGCTGATCGGCGTCGGCTGGTCCAACAAGGGCTCGAACTTCGCCCCCGGCAAGGACGGCAAGGACGCCGCGTACACGTTCACCGAAGGCTCCGGCCCGGTGAAGGACGACCAGATCGCGCTGGACGAGGAGACCGCCGCCAAGGGCGAGTACAAGGTCGGCGACCGGGTGCGCGTCGCGACCAACGGCCCGGTGAAGGAGTACACCCTCAGCGGTGTGTTCACCACCGAGGACGGTGCCGTCAACGCCGGCGGCAGCCTCGTCCTGTTCGACACCGCCGTCGCCCAGAAGCAGTACCTGCGGCCCGGCTACTTCGAGAGCGCCACCGTCACCGCCGCCCCCGGCGCCGACGACGCGCGGATCCTGAAGGCGGTCGAGCCGCTGCTGCCGGACAGTGCCGAGGCCCGGACCGGCCAGGCGCTCGCGGACGAGCAGGCCGACCAGATCGAGCAGGGACTGGGCAACCTCAAGCAGGTCCTGCTCGGCTTCGCGGGCATCGCGCTCTTCGTCGGGATCTTCCTGATCTCCAACACCTTCACGATGCTGGTCGCCCAGCGCACCAAGGAGATCGCCCTGATGCGCGCCGTCGGCGCGTCCCGCAGGCAGGTCACCCGCTCCGTGCTCGCCGAGGCCGCGCTGGTGGGCCTGGTGGCCTCGGCGGTCGGCTTCGCCCTCGGCGTCGGTCTGGCCGTCGGACTGCGCTCGGGCATGGCCGCGTTCGACATGAAGATGCCGGCCGGTCCGCTGGTCCTGTCGGCCACGCCGGTGGTCGCGGCGTTCGCGGTGGGCGTGCTGATCACGGTGTTCGCCGCCTGGCTGCCGGGCCGCCGGGCCGCGAAGATCCCGCCGGTGGCGGCCATGAACAGCATCCACGCGGTGGCCACCACCAAGTCGCTGGTGGTGCGCAACTCCATCGGCGCCGCCGTCACCGCCCTCGGTGCGGCGGGGATCGTGGCGGGCGCCTCGGCCGGCGGCGACGACGGCCGGCTGTACATCGGGGCGGGTGCGTTCTTCGCGCTGATCGGCGTGATCGTCCTGATCCCGCTGCTGTCCCGGCCCGTGATCGCACTCGTCCGTCCGCTGCTCGTGGGGCCCTTCGGGGTGGCGGGCAAGCTGGCCGGCCAGAACGCGGTCCGCAACCCGCGCCGCACCGGCGCCACCGCCTCGGCGCTGGCGATCGGACTGACGCTGGTGACCGGCCTGTCGGTGCTCGGCGTCACGGTGGGCACGGCCATCGACAAGATGACCACGGACAACATCAGGGCCGACTACATGGTCACGATGGCCAACGGGGGCGACCTCGACGGGTCCGCGCTGACGGCCCTGGAGAAGGCCGACGGCGTGTCCGCGGTGTCGCCGCAGCAGGACGCCTACTTCCGGGTCGACGGCGACTACGTGTCCGCCTCGGCGGTCACCCCCGGTGACATCGAGAAGGTCCTGACCGTCGACGTCGTCAGCGGCGACGCGGGCTCGCTGGCCCGGGGCCGGATCGCGGTCGCCGAGAAGACGGCCGAGAACCGGGGCTGGAAGCCCGGCGACAGCGTCTCCGTCACCTTCGACGACGACGCGAAGGCCACGCTGACGGTCGGCGCCGTCTACAAGGACAGCGAGTTCCTCTCCCCCGTCCTCGTGGACCGCGAGGTCGTGGACCGGCACGAGGCCAAGCCGTCCATCCGGCAGATCTTCGTGAAGGTCGACGGCGGCCAGTCGGCGGCGAACGAGAAGGCCCTCGTCGACGCGCTCGGCGACAACCCCGCGATCACCGTGATGGACCGGCAGGACATCCGCGACGAGTTCGGCGGCGCCATCAACACCCTGCTGAACGTCATGTACGGCCTGCTGGCGATGGCCCTGATCATCGCGGTCCTCGGCGTCGTCAACACCCTCGCGATGTCCGTCTTCGAACGGCAGCAGGAGATCGGCATGCTGCGCGCGATCGGTCTGGACCGGCGCCGGGTGAAGCGGATGGTGCGGCTGGAGGCCGTCGTCATCTCGGTGTTCGGCGCGGTGGTCGGCATCGCTCTCGGCACGTTCCTCGGGTGGGCGATCGGCGAGACCGTCGCCACCGAGATCCCGGGGTACGCGCTGGTCCTGCCCTGGGACCGGATCGGGATCTTCGTGGTGCTGGCCGCCCTGGTGGGCGTCCTGGCCGCCATGTGGCCGGCCCGCAACGCCGCCCGGCTGAACATGCTGAACGCGATCAAGGCCGAGTGACCCGCCGGCCGTGACGCGGCACACCGAAGGGCCGGGCCCCACGCAGGGGCCCGGCCCTTCGGGCTGGAGCGGATCAGGCCGGGGCGGGCGCGCCCCACACGCGGGAGCGCAGCGGCAGGCCCGAGGCGCCCGAGGCGGGTGTCTTCACGGCGAGGACCTGGTTGACGCCGATGCGGTTGCGCTCGAAGGACAGCGCGGAGGCGGCCATGTAGAGCCGCCAGACCCGCGCGCGGCCGGGGCTGACCAGCCTGAGGGCCGTCGCCCAGTCGGACTCCAGGTTGGCGACCCAGCGGCGCAGCGTGAGCGCGTAGTGCTCGCGGATCGACTCCACGTCGCGGACCTCGAAACCGGCGCGCTCCAACTGGGTGACGGTGGTGCCGACGGGGGCCAGCTCGCCGTCGGGGAAGACGTAGGCGTCGATGAACTCGTCGACGTGGTAGGCGCCCTCGTCCTGCTGGGGGCGGCGGGCGATCTGGTGGTTCAGCAGCCGGCCGCCGGGCTTGAGCAGCTTGTGCAGGTCGGTGGCGTACTCCAGGTAGCGCTCGGCGCCCACGTGTTCGGCCATGCCGATGGAGGAGATGGCGTCGTAGGGGCCGTCCACGACGTCCCGGTAGTCCTGGACGCGGATCTCCACCCGGTCGGTGAGCCCCTCGTCGGCGACGCGCTTGCGGGCGTAGGCCGCCTGCTCCTGGGAGAGGGTGACACCGACGACGTGCACGCCGTGCTCGCGGGCCGCGTGGATCGCCATGGAGCCCCAGCCGCAGCCGACGTCCAGGAGGCGCTGACCGGGGCTCAGGTCCAGCTTGCGGCTGACGAGTTCGAGCTTGTCGTGCTGGGCGGTCTCCAGGGTGCCGCCCTCGGACGGCGGGGCGGGCCAGTAGGCGCAGGAGTAGACCATGGAGGGGCCGAGGACGAGTTCGTAGAAGTCGTTGCCGACGTCGTAGTGGTGGCTGATGGCCCGCTTGTCGCTGCGCTTGGTGTGCAGGTGGCCGCGGACCCGGCGGACCTCCTCGGGCGGCGGGGCGGGCGGCAGCGGAGGCCCGGCGAGCTTCACCAGACCGCGTACGGCCGCCCGGACCTCGGGGTCGCGCAGCGCCTCGACCAGGCCGCGGGCGTCCTCACCGCGTTCCCAGATGAGGCCGGCCATGAGGTCGAGCGCGGTGTAGAGGTCGCCGTCGATGTCGAGGTCGCCGGCCACCCAGGCGCGGGCCAGGCCCAGTTCACCGGGTTTGAACAGCAGGCGGCGCAGTGCCCTGCGGTTGCGGACGACCAGGGCCGGAGCGCCCGGCGGACCCGACTGCGAACCGTCCCAGGCGCGGATGCGCACCGGGAGTGGTGCTCCCAGCAACTGTTCGAAGAGGTTCTGCAGCCGCAGCGCGGCGTCAGCCATGGCGTACCTCCGTGACGAGCGATCCCGGAATGTCCAACACCACGTAAACACCTGGGAGCCCGCCGTACAGTCCCCGGCACGCGTTACGACTCGGCAAAATAGCTGTACACACCAAGTACCCGCCGGCGCACGTGTCGGCCGAACGGCGCAGCACGAAGGGGCCGTCCGCACCACGGATGGCGGACGGCCCCTTCGGGGGACTGCTGCTGCTGCGCGTACTGCCGCTACTGCTGCGCGTACTGCCGCGAGCGGCCGGGGGTCAGGAGGCCTTGGCCTCGGTCTTCTCGGCCGGCTTGTCGTCGGCGGCCTTCGCCGCGGCGGGCTTCGGGGCCGGCTTCGCGGCCTCGTAGAACTCCTCGCGCGGCGTCTCCATCGCGCCGAGGGAGACGACCTCGCGCTTGAGGAACATGCCGAGCGTCCAGTCCGCGAAGACCCGGATCTTGCGGTTCCAGGTCGGCATCGCGAGGCCGTGGTAGCCGCGGTGCATGTACCAGGCGAGACGGCCCTTGAGCTTGATCTTCATCTTGCCCATGACGATCATCGCGACGCCCTTGTGCAGGCCGAGGCCCGCCACCGCGCCCTTGTTGGCGTGGCTGTACTCCTTCTGCGGGAAGCCCCGCATGCCGGAGATCACGTTGTCGCCGAGGACCTTGGCCTGGCGCAGCGCGTGCTGGGCGTTGGGCGGGCACCAGGCGTTCTCGTTGCCCGCCTTGCGGCCGACGAGGTCGGGCACCTGGGCGTTGTCGCCCGCGGCCCAGATGTAGTCGGTGCCCTGGACCTGGAGGGTCGCCTGGGTGTCGACGTGACCGCGCGGGCCCAGCGGCAGGCCGAAGCGGGCCAGCGCCGGGTTGGGCTTGACGCCGGCCGTCCACACGATGGTGTTGGAGTCGACCTCCAGCCCGTTCTTCAGCACCACGTGGCCGTCGACGCAGGAGTCCATGGAGGTGGACAGGTAGACCTCGACGCCGCGGCCCTCGAGGTGCTCCTTGCCGTACTGGCCGAGCTTGGGGCCGACCTCGGGGAGGATCTTGTCGGCGGCGTCCACGAGGATGAAGCGCATGTCCTCGCGGGAGACGTTGTTGTAGTACTTGGCCGCGTCGCGGGCCATGTCCTCGACCTCACCGATGGTCTCCGCGCCGGCGAAGCCGCCGCCGACGAAGACGAAGGTGAGCGCCTTGCGGCGGATCTCCTCGTCGGTGGTGGAGTCGGCCTTGTCGAGCTGCTCCAGGACGTGGTTGCGCAGGCCGATGGACTCCTCGATGCCCTTCATGCCGATGCCCTGCTCGGCGAGGCCGGGGATCGGGAAGGTGCGGGAGACCGCGCCCATCGCGATGACCAGGTAGTCGAAGGGCAGCTCGTACGCCTCGCCGACCAGCGGCGCGACGGTGGCGACCTTGCGGTCCTGGTCGATGGTGGTGACCCGGCCGGTGAGGACCTCCGCCTTCGGGAGCACGCGCCGCAGGGGGACGACGACGTGCCGCGGGGAGATGCTGCCGGCGGCGGCTTCGGGGAGGAAGGGCTGGTAGGTCATGTACGACCGCGGGTCGACGACGGTGACGGTCGCCTCGCCGTAACGCATCTTCTTCTGGATGCGTCGAGCTGCGTACAGGCCTACGTACCCACCGCCTACTACGAGGATCCTGGGACGCTCCGTGGTGCTCATGGCATCGAGTATCCACCCGGTCCAGGGGGGTGGATCGTGCGCCCCTTCACAAGGTTCGACGGAGGCTGTGCTACTATCCGCCGCCAACGTGACGGAGATCATGGTGCGGGGCGGAACCGGTGCCGGGGGCGTCCCGTTGTCAATGCCTCTTGAGCTGCACCTCCGCGCCGCCGGGACGGTGGACCGCCCTCCCGCGAGGCGTCCCCGGAGGGCGCTCGCGACACCGTACTGAACACGTTCAAAGGGCAGTTGAAGGCCCAAAAGGGTCAACGCGCGCGCTTTCCTCGTCCCACGGGGCCCAATTCCTTGTGAAGAACTTCACGAACTTTGCCGACGGAATGTCGCCGCAGGGCCCGCAGGGCCCCTGACACCCGCTCAATCGTCGTAGGCCCTGCTCAGACGGCCACGGATGCGCCCTGTACACAGGGGTGCGTACACCGGCTCCATGGCTGAGAACACCGTGACCGTACGGGAGGTTCGCGCGCACCTCGCCGATCACATCAACCGGGCCGGGGGAGGCAGCACCGTGACCACGGCGGAACCGCTGGCGGACCTGTTCGCCGAGCAGGACGGCGGGGCGGCGTGAAGTACGCCTTCCGGTTCACCACGGCGGCACAGCGTCAGCTCCGGGCGATCAGCCGCCCCGGTGCCATGCGCATCCGGGCGGCCGGCGGGACGTCCACCGCAACCTGTGAACGCCCCGCCCCGCCCCGCACCGCACCAGCAACACCGCCTCAGCGCACCTCGGCGGCGCAGCTGTGAGCGATGCCGTCGAGGATGTCGTGCTCGCTCACGACGACCTCCTGGGCGCCCGTCCGTTCCATGATCGACAGGAGTACCAGGGCACCGGCCCCGATCACGTCGACGCGGCCCGGGTGCATGGACGGGACCGCCGCGCGCTCCGCGTGGGTGGAGCGCAGCAGCCAGTCGGTGATCTCGCGGACCCGCTCGCGTGAGACGCGGGAGTGGTGGATGGCGGCCGAGTCGTACTCCGGCAGCTCCTGCGCGATCGCGGACACCGTCGTCACGGACCCGGCCAGGCCCACCAGCGTGCGCGCCTCGCGCAGCGGCACCGTCCGCTCCGCCAGGTCCAGGGCCGCTTCGATGTCCGCCCGCATCGCCGCCACCTGGGCCTCGGTGGGCGGGTCGGTCACCGCCCCGTCGCGCACCAGGTGCCGCTCGGTCATCCGTACGCAGCCGACGTCCACGGAGCGGGCGGCGCGCACGTGGTCGTCGCCCACGACGAACTCGGTGGAACCGCCGCCGATGTCGACGACCAGGTAGGGCCGGTCCGGGCCGGCACGGCCGGTCAGCTCCTTCGTGGCGCCGGTGAAGGAGAACTCCGCCTCCTGGTCCCCCGAGATCACCTCCGGCTCCACGCCCAGGATGTCCAGCACCCCGCGCACGAAGTCGTCCCGGTTCTCCGCGTCGCGGGAGGCGGAGGTGGCCACGAAGCGCAGCCGCTCGGCACCGTGCGCCTTGATGACCCCGGCGTACTCCCGGCAGGCGGCGAAGGTCCGCTCCAGCGCCTCCGGCGCCAGCCGCCCGGTGCGGTCGACGCCCTGGCCGAGCCGCACGATGGTCATGCGCCGGTCCAGGTCCGTCAGCGTGCCCGTGGCCGGGTCGACGTCGGCGACCAGCAGCCGGATGGAGTTCGTTCCGCAGTCGATGGCGGCGACCCGGGTCACTGGGCGTCCTCCCCCTCGGTCCCGGGCACCGTCACGCACGGCCCCTTGCGCCACCACTCGGGCAGCATCGCGATCGCCTCGTCGCCCAGCGGGTTGACGCCGGGACCGGCCGCCAGCGAGTGGGCGACCAGCACGTGCAGGCACTTCACACGGTCCGGCATGCCGCCCGCGCTCGGAAAGCCGGTCAGCTCCTCGATCTCGTCGCGGCGCCGGACGTAGTCCTCGTGCGCGGCGCGGTAGGCGGCGGCCAGCTCGGGGTCGGCGGCCAGGCGCTCGGTCATCTCCTTCATCACGCCGTTCGCCTCCAGCGTGCCGATGGCGGAGGCCGCCCTCGGGCACGTCAGGTAGTACAGCGTGGGGAAGGGCGTGCCGTCGGGCAGCCGCGGAGCCGTCTCCACGACGTCCGGCTGACCGCACGGACAGCGGTGCGCGATGGCGCGCAGACCGCGCGGGGGACGCCCGAGCTGCTGCTTGAAGGCCGCCACGTCCGCGTCGGTCGGCTCGGTGCGCGGGGTGGTCGGCGGGGGAGTCTGCATGACTGTCTTCTGCTGGTCTTCCTGTTGAGTCACTGCCGGCGCGGTCGTTTCACTGCCGGAGGGCGGCGGCGTCGGCCTTGTCGACCCCGTCCCACACGTTGCGGTACCAGGGCCGGTCGGCGGCCCCGGCCTCGGCGCGCGCCTGCCCGGCCGCGTCCGGGTCGACGACGACGAACCCCGTCTCCCCCGGCATCACGTAGTGCAGCCGCAGCCGGACCTGCTGCTCGGCGTAGGCGTCGTCCTGCCAGCGTGCCTTGAGGTCGCGCAGGTCCTCGACCCGCTGCCGGGCCTCCCGCTGCTGCTGCCTCAGATCGGCGATCTCGGCGCGCTGGGCGACGTACTGCCGTATCGGATAGGCGAGGGCCACGACGAGCGAACACAGCACCATCGCGAGCAGCGCGGCCCGGCCGGTCAGCCGGGAGCGCCGCGCCTGGCGCCTGGTCTGCGAGCGGTAGACACGGGCCGCCGTCTGTTCCCCGATGATCCGGATCCTGGTCGCGGTGGAGAAACGGTCCCGGTCCTTCACCGCCATGCCTGTCCCCGCCTTCAGTCCACACGTGCGTACGTCCCCGCACACGGTACGGGACCGAGTACGGGGACGTACGTACGACGCTGCCTACGACGGCGGCGCTCAGCCCTTGAAGCGCGGGAACGCGCTGCGGCCGGCGTACACCGCGGCGTCGTCGAGGATCTCCTCGATGCGCAGTAGCTGGTTGTACTTGGCGACGCGCTCGGAGCGGGCCGGGGCGCCGGTCTTGATCTGGCCGCAGTTGGTGGCGACGGCGAGGTCGGCGATGGTGACGTCCTCGGTCTCGCCGGAGCGGTGGGACATCATGCACTTGAAGCCGTTGCGCTGGGCCAGCTCCACGGCGTCCAGGGTCTCGGTCAGCGAACCGATCTGGTTGACCTTGACCAGCAGGGCGTTGGCCGAGTTCTCCTCGATGCCGCGGGCCAGGCGCTCCGGGTTGGTGACGAACAGGTCGTCGCCGACGAGCTGGACCTTGTCGCCGAGCTTGGCGGTGATGGTGTTCCAGCCGTCCCAGTCGTCCTCGAACAGCGGGTCCTCGATGGAGACCAGCGGGTACGCCTCGACCAGCTCGGCGTAGTACTCGGTCATCTCGGCGGCGGTGCGCTCCTTGCCCTCGAAGGAGTAGGAGCCGTCCTTGTAGAACTCGGACGCGGCGACGTCGAGCGCCAGGGCGATCTGCTCGCCGGGGGTGTAGCCGGCCTCCTTGATCGCCTCCAGGATGAGGTCGAGGGCCTCGCGGTTGGAGCCGAGGTTCGGCGCGAAGCCGCCCTCGTCGCCCAGACCGGTGGCCAGGCCCTTGTTCTTCAGGACCTTCTTGAGGGTGTGGTAGACCTCGGCGCCCCAGCGCAGCGCCTCGGAGAAGGACTCCGCGCCGATCGGGGCGATCATGAACTCCTGGATGTCCACGTTGGAGTCGGCGTGCGAGCCGCCGTTCAGGATGTTCATCATCGGCACCGGCAGCAGGTGCGCGTTCGGGCCGCCCAGGTAGCGGAAGAGCGGCAGGTCCGACGCCTCGGAGGCGGCGTGGGCGACGGCCAGGGAGACGCCGAGGATGGCGTTGGCGCCGAGCGAGCCCTTGTTGTCGGTGGCGTCCAGGTCGAACATGGCCTGGTCGATCAGCCGCTGCTCGGTGGCGTCGTAGCCGACCAGCTCCGGGCCGATCTGCTCGATGACGGCGAGGACGGCCTTCTCCACGCCCTTGCCGAGGTAACGGCCCGGGTCGCCGTCACGGAGTTCGATGGCCTCGAAGGCACCGGTGGAGGCGCCGGACGGAACGGCGGCACGCCCGGTGCTGCCGTCGTCGAGGCCGACCTCGACCTCGACCGTGGGGTTGCCTCGGGAGTCCAGGATTTCCCGGGCTACGACGACGTCGATGGACGGCACGAGCATCTCCTTCTTCAATGTGACGCTTCGGTGTGACGCGCGGTCCCGCGGGACCGCGGCGGCTCTGCGGGACCGAGCCTAACCGGCTCCGGGCGATCGGCCAGCCGATCGCCCACCCGCTGGACAGAACCGAGAGTAAATTGTTTCCGAACGGAACAAAGACGTTTCCGGAAACCGGACGGCGCCCGCGCGCACGGGACGCGAAAAATCCCGCCCCGGTGCGTACGGGGGAACACGCACCGGGGCGGGAGTCGCGGGAGCCGCGCCCCTTACTTGAGGTGCAGCATCTGGCCCGGGTAGATCAGGTCGGCGTCGTCGACGATGTCGTCGTTCAGCTTGAACAGCTTCGCCCAGCCGCCCTTGACGTCGTGCGCGTCGGCGATCGAGCTGAGGGTGTCGCCCTTGACGACCTTGTACTCGCCGTCACCCTTCTCGACCTTCTTGCCGGTCGGGGTGGTGACGGTCTTCTTCTCGGCCTTCGGCTCGCTCTTCTGCTGCGCGGCGGGGCGCTCGGCGGAGCGGGACGCCTTCTGCTCGGTGGAGCGCTCGGCGGTGGAGCCGCTGCTCTGGCTCTGGGAGCTCTGCGAGCTGCCGGAGCCGCTGTCCTGGGAGCCGCCACCGGTGTACGCGGCGCCCGACAGGCCGGTGCCGCAGACCGGCCAGGCACCCTTGCCCTGGCCCGCGAGCACCTTCTCGGCGATCTGGATCTGCTGGGCCTTGCTCGCCTGGTCGGCGGTGGAGGCGTACTGCGTACCGCCGTAGGCGGCCCAGGTGGAGGCGGAGAACTGCAGACCGCCGTAGTAACCGTTGCCGGTGTTGATGGACCAGTTGCCGCCGGACTCGCACTGGGCGACGGCGTCCCACTCGGACGCGGTGGCGGCGGAGGCGTTGCCGGCCGCCATCAGCGGGGCGGCGACGGCGGCACCGGTGACACCGGCGACGGCGATGACACGGGTGGCCTTGGACGGACGACGGTGCTTGCCCTTGCCGGAAAACAGCATGGTTGATCCCCTCACCGACGCCTGCGAGGTGAGCTGTCGGGTTCGGGCCGGTTGAGTTGCCCGGCCGGGTCCCTCCCGGGACTCGGCTTCACCCCTAGCCGCTCCGGCTCAACTGCCCGGCGCGGCGCTTACCTTGGGTCCCCCGCTCCTGCCTGCGGCGCTTGACGCGACGACTGTTCCCGTACGGCCGCTGGCAGGATTCGGCGTTGCGGCTGTCGGGGCCCGCGGTGGCGAGCGGTCATGACCGTAGACACGCGCTCCGCGGTTTTTCAAAGACGATCACGGCTTCTGAGACCTATCTCTCACGAGATCCAAAAGGGACATACAGCCTCTAACCGTGACGTGAACTCCCCCTACTTTTCGTCCGATTCGCCCGTGACCGTGAGCGTCTGACCGGGGAGGATGTGGTCCGGGTCGGCGCCGACCACCTTCTTGTTGTCGGCGTAGAGCGCACGCCACCCGCCGTCGAGGTCAAGGGAGTCGGCGATGGCCCAGAGGTTGTCGCCCGAGCGGACCGTGTACGAACCGTCCCCGGACTCACGCGGCTCGCCGTCGCGCGAGGCGTGCCGCCCCGCCGACCCGTCGGCGCGCCCCGGGTCCGCCGCACCCTCGTCCGCGCTGTCGCCGCGGTGCCGGCCGGAGCCGGACGAGCCTCCGTCGCCCGGCTGTTCCGCACGGGCGCCCGCGCGGGATTCGGCCGATGTGTCCGACTTGGTGGAGGAGTCCGCGTCCCCGGACGGGGTTGCCGAGGGAGAGTCGGACGACGGCGAAGAAGAGGGCGAAGGGGACGAAGAGGGCGCCTTGGACGTCGACTCGGGAGCCTCACTCGCGCCGGCCGGATCCTCCGTGTCCGCCGAGGAGGAGGAACCGGACGACTCGGACGACTGCGACGACCCGGGCGTTCCGGTGGTCTTGGGCGTCTCGGACGGCTGGGACGACTCGGAACCGTCCGTCTTCCCCGACGCGTCCGAGCCCTCCGACGCACCGTCACCCGCCGCGTCCGAGCCGCCGCCCCCCGAGCCGTTGCCCAGGCCGGCCAGCAGCCCGCAGGTCGGCCAGGCGGCGATGCCCTGGTCCGCGTACATCTTCTCGGCGATGCGTATCTGCTGCGACCGGCTGGCCTCGTCGGCGCTGGGGGCGTAGTCGAGGCCGCCGTAGCTCTCCCAGGCCTCCTGGGAGAGCTGGAGACCGCCGTAGTACCCGTTGCCGCTGTTCTGGCTCCAGGCGCCGCCGGTCTCGCACTCGGCCACCTGGTCCCAGGTCCCCGAACCGGCCGCGTGCGCGCCGGTGGCGCCGAGCAGCGGGATCGCGATGGCGGAGCCGGTCACTCCGGCGGCGACGACCAGGGCGGGAGCCTGGCGGGGGCGACGGTGACGACCGTTCCCGGAGAGCATGCGAGGACCTTTCACGAGACGACGGGGGCCACGCGGCGGATGACGCTCGACACCACGTTGATCCGTGAACGTATAGGGAGATCATCACTTGTCACAAGTTCATGCCGCGCAGATCACGTGAAGATCACAAACCTGAGCGCGTGTCACGTTTGCGTGGACGCCCCGCCGTTGCCGGCCGACGGGGCGGACGGTGTGAACGACACGGGCAGCGTGCGCAGACCCCGCATGATGAGGCCGCCGCGCCACCGGAGTTCGGCCGGGTCCGCGGCGAGGCGGAGGTCGGGCAGCCGGGTGAGGAGCGTGGCCAGCGCCGTCTGCCCCTCCAGCCGGGCGAGCGGGGCGCCGAGGCAGTAGTGGATGCCGTGGCCGTACCCGAGGTGCTGGTTGTCCCGGCGGGCGAGGTCGAGGGTGTCCGGGTCGGTGAACCGCTCCGGGTCCCGGTCGGCGGCGGCCAGGACGACGAGAACGGGGTCGCCCGCCGCGACCTCCTGCCCGCCGATGCGCAGCGGGCGGGTGGCGAAGCGCCAGGTGGCCAGCTCCACCGGGCCGTCGTAGCGCAGGAGTTCCTCGACGCCGGTCTCCAGCAGGCCGTGCTCCCCGGCGGCGAGGGAGGTCTGCAGCCGCTCCCGCTGCTCGGGGTGGGTGAGCAGGGCGTAGGTGCCGTTGCCGACGAGATTGACCGTGGTCTCGAAACCCGCGAACAACAGGATGAAGGCCATGGCCGCGACCTCGTTCTCGGTGAGGTGCTCGCCGTGGTCCGAGGCGCGGATCAGGCCGGAGATGAGGTCCTCGCCGGGGACGGGCTCGGGCGACAGCGCGGCGCGCTTGCGGTGGATGAGGTCGGCGAGGTAGCCGCGCATCTTCTTCACCGACCGCGCCACCCCGCCCCGCGGGCCGCCGCCGTGACGGATCATCATGCCCGCCCAGTCCCGGAAGTCGTCCTGGTCCTCCCGGGGGACGCCCAGCAGGTCGCAGATGGCGTAGATGGGCAGCGGGAAGGCGAACTCGTGGATCAGGTCGGCGGAGCCGGTCTCCGCGAACTCGTCGATCAGGCCGTCGGCCAGCTCCTGCACCCGGGGGGCGAACTCGGCCACCCGGCGGGGTGTGAACGCCTTGCTGACCAGCCGCCGCAGCCGGGTGTGGTCCGGCGGGTCGATGTTCAGCAGGTGGGTCATCAGCTCGGCCTTGCGCTCCCCCGGGATGCCGGTCTTGCCCCTCGCGTGCGCGGGCTCGTCGTGGTGCGCCGGGTTCTTGGACAGCCGGGGGTCGGCGAGGGCCTGCTTCGCGTCGGCGTACCGGGTGACCAGCCAGGCCTCGACCCCGCTGGGCAGGCGCGTGCGGTGCACGGGGGCGTGGTCGCGCAGCCAGGCGTAGGCCGGGTAGGGGTCGCTCGCGAACTCCCAGGTGAACAGCTCGGGGGCGGGACCGCAGGCGGGTGGGCGGCCGGTCATCCCTCGACCGCCCTGATCGCGTCCCGGTAGGCGCGGGCCGCCGCTCTCAGGGCCGCCTCGGGGTCGGTGCCCTCGGACTCGGCGCGGGTGGCGAGGGCGAGGAGGTCGTAGCCGATGCCCTCGCCGGTGGGCAGGGGGACGTCGAGGCCCGCGGTGCGGACGCGGGAGTGGAGCTTGGCGGCGAGGGCGAGGCCGGGCTGGCCGACGGGGACGCCTTCGGTGACCGAGGTGCGCTGCTTCTCGGCGGCCTTGGTGCGCAGCCAGTGCGCGCGGACCTCCTCGGGGGTGGTGGCCGTCTCGTCGCCGAAGACGTGGGGGTGGCGGTGGATCAGCTTGTCGACGATGGTGCCGGCCACGTCGTCGACGGAGAACGGGGCGTCGGGGTCTTCCTCGGCGATGCGGGCGTGGAAGACGACCTGGAGGAGGACGTCGCCGAGTTCCTCGCGCAGTTCGTCGCGGTCGCCGTCCTCGATGGCCTCGACCAGTTCGTACGCCTCCTCGATGGCGTACTTGGCCAGGCCCTCGTGGGTGCGCCGGGACGACCAGGGGCATTCGAGGCGGATGCGGTCCATCACCTGGACGAGGTCGAGGAGGCGGGCGCCCGGGAGGTCGTAGGAGGCGGGGAGCAGTTCCAGCTCGGGCATCGCGACGCGGCCGGAGCCGGCGAGGCGGGCGAGGCCGTCGGTGAGCGCGGGGTCGCCCTCGCCGGTGGCGACGACCACGGCGGTGCGGCCGCCGGCGCAGGCGGCCACCAGTTCCTCGGCGGTGGGGGCCGCCTCGTCGACCCGTATGCCCGCCTCGCGCAGGTAGGGGAGCTGCGGGTGGGCGGCGTCGGCGCACAGGACGCGGTCGGCGGTGCGCAGGGCCTGCCAGGCGGGCCAGGACAGCAGACCGGGGGCGACCCGGTGGCTGGTGGTCAGCAGGACGATGCGGCCCTGGTCGGGGACGGTCGGCTCGGCGGTCTTCGCGTTCACTCTCCGAACCTAACGCACCTCGCCGACGGCCCCCCGAGTTGTCCACAGGGGGCCGTATCGCTGCTGGTCGGCGGCGTTACGCCGGCTGCTCGCCGCCCGCCGGGGCGATCTCCCGCACCCAGGGGGTCCGCGCGTCGACGCGGCTGCTCTTCTGGACGTCCCAGGTGCCGTAGCGCGGGTTGAGGTCGACGTCGAGCTTCTTGGACGCCTCGGACAGGGCCTGCCAGAACTCGGGGCGGCTGGTGTCGGTGCCGAGGCTCTGGGCGAGCTTCTGGGCCTCCAACTGGACGCGGAGGTTGTCGTCGAGGCGCGCGGGGGCGACGCCGTACTGCTGGAGCCAGGCCGTGCCCAGTTGTTCGGAGCCGCCGGCCTGCTTCTCCAGTTCGCCGCGCATCTGCTGGACCTCCTTGCGGCTGACGCTCACGCCGGCGTCCTGGGCGGCGCGGTGCAGCACGCGGTCGAGGACCATGCCGTGCAGGGTGTCGCGGGTGAGGGTGCCGGTCCTGGCGACGACCTGCTGGTACTGGGTGTCGTCGGGGACGGCGGCGCGCTGTGCCTCGCGGACCTCGTCGACGCGGCTCTCCAGTTGGGCGACGGTGATCCGCTGGTCGCCGACGACGGCCGCGGCGCCCGGGTGCGCGTCGTTGCCGCAGGCGGTGAGCAGGGGGGCCGCGACGGCGATCGCGGCGGTGAGGAGGAGCGCGGAGCGACGGCGGCGGTGCAAGGGAACCTCCCGTTGGAGATTGTGCGACGGTGCACAAAGTCTTGCGGTGATCGATGTTAGGCAGTGGCCCGGCTCTGGCCAACCCATTGGACCAACGATTCACCGGGACTTCGGGCACCGCCTCGGGTGGCACCGCCTCGCGTGGCACCGCCTCGCGGGCGGCGCCCCGCCGCCCGGCCCGCGCAGCGGCGGCGGCGCGCGTCAGCCGTGCATCCGGCCGAGCCACTGCAGCGTGCGCCGGACATCGGCGGCGAGCGGGTGGCCGGGGCCGTGTCGGCGCTCCACGTCGTGCAGCAGCCGGACCAGCGTGTCGTGGGCGGCGGCGCGGTCGCCGAGGGCGAGCAGGAGGTGGCCGATGCGGCGGCGGACGTCGTGGGCGAGTTCGGGGTCGCCGGCGACGTACTGGTTCTCGTAGTACGGCAGCAGCGCGCGGTACTCGGCGAGGGCGGCGGCCGGTTCGCCGAGCTGTTCCAGGCACTGGGCGGCGTCGTGGCGGTGGCGCAGGGACTGCGGGTCGGCCTGCCCGGCCTCGGCGGCGCGTTCGTCGGCGAGGCGGCGCAGTTCGGGCAGGGCGCGCCGGTACTGGCCGTCGTTCATGAGGGTCGCCGCGTACTGCCTGCGCAGGGTGCGCACGACCGGGGAGCGTTCGCCGTGCTGTTCGGCGGCGGCGGGCAGGATGGCGCCGAGGACGTCGACGGCCTGGGTGATGCGTCCCTCGCCGAGGAGGCGGTTGACGTCGTCGACGGCGCGGGCGACGTCGGGCTTGCCGGCGTCGGCGGCGGGCGCGGCCGGGGCGGGCTGCGGGGCGGGGGTGCGGGCGCGGTCGGGCCAGGGGGCGTGC
>NZ_JOGV01000039.1:0-68652 GCF_000721365.1 Streptomyces sp. NRRL F-5650
CGGGCCAGCGTCCTGTGGGCTCTCCTGCGCGACAATCGGGTCTTCACCCCCGAGCTGCCGGTCGCGCGAGCGGCTTGACTCCGTCATTGAGACTCCTCGTGGTCGGGGGGGATGGGCGGCGGTCCCGTCCGCGGCACGGGTGGCGGCGCGGACGGGACCGCCGTCGGGGACCTCAGCCGGCGGACACGTCCGTCAGCGTCCAGCGCTGGTTGGCGCCGGAGTTGGGCGGCCAGGTCGTGACGGCCGCGCCCTCGTGGGTCGCCTGGCCGCCGACCTCGAGCAGGCGCCCGGTGGCCGCGTTGACCAGGGTCCAGGTGCCGTCGCCGGTGGTCGACGCCAGCCACTCGGCGGCCGCGTCGCGCCCGCCCCTGTCGGGCTCGGCCACCGGGACGTCGTCCCGCACGGCCAGACGTGTGCCGTCCCCGGGCCGGGTGAAGACGTACCGGTCGCGGGTCCCGCCGTCGTGGCGCACCGCGCTCAGCCGCCACTGCCCGGCGCCCGTGCCGGCCCCGCCGAGCACCAGGCCGGTGCCGTCCCCGGCCACGGTGACGGCCTTGCCGCTCTGCACGCCGGTCAGCGTGTAGGTGTGGCCCTTGCGCAGCGTGGCGGCGTCCTTCGCGACGCCCGAGACGCCCTCGATCGCGAAGGAGGTGACGGACTGGGCGGGCACGGTGAAGGTGGCCGTGCGGTCGCTCACCCGGACCGGGGCCCGCCGCTCCAGCTTGCCGTCGGCACTGGTGACGACCGGGGTGACGGTGGCCCGGCGGCTCACGTCGCGGAACTTGGACAGGTCGACGGTGACGGTACGGGCCTCGGTGGTGCGGTTGACGTGGACGAGGGAGGCGCCCTTGCCGTCGCGGGTGACGGCGGCGGCGCTGGAGGTGTCGTCCGTCTTGATCAGCCGGTCGCCGGGCTTGATGAAGTGGGTGAAGTTGCGGGCGGTGTCGAACTTGGTGTTGGTGCGGATCGGGCAGGTCTCCAGCGTGTCCCCGGCGGTGCAGTCGAACGGGAGCTGGATGCTGCCCCAGTTGCCGCCCTTCGCGGACTCGCCGCCCGGCTTCATGTTGTCGTAGTCCTCGACGGGCTGCCAGAACACCCAGGCACGCGGCTCCAGTTCGCGCAGGTCGTCGACGATCTGCTGGGCGAGGCCGAGCCCCGGCCGCATGTCCTCGAAGTCCTGGCCGTCGCCCCAGTCACCGCCCACCTCGCTCATCCACAGCGGCTTGTCCGCGGCCTTGGCGAGGTCCCGCACGGTGGTGCGCTGCCCGGTGCCGTAGGTGTGGACGTTCATCTGGCCGACGAGGGCGCGGTCGGCCGCGGAGTAGGCGCTCCAGTTCGTCGCGAAGGTTCCCGGGTTGGTCTCGTCCATCGCCGAGACGTCCGCCTCGACCTTCGCCTTCCGAAGAGCCGGGGCGAGGGCTCGCAGCACCTCGCGCTGCAGCTCGGGACCCATGTGGGCCCCTTCCTGCCGGCCGCCGACGGGCTCGCCGTCCGCGCCGAGCACGGTGCTCCAGTACGGGGTGTTGGGCTCGTTGAAGGGGTCCACGGTGTCGACCCGGATGCCCTCGGCCTTCTCCAGCCGCCGGGTCGCGCCCGCGAGATACGCGGCGAAGTCGTCCACCGACTCGGGCCGGAGCTGGTCGGCCGAGGAGTCGAAGCCGCCGGAGACGTATCCGCTGACGGTCATGAACCAGGGCGGGGAGTTGCTGAACGTCTCCCAGTGGTCGATGTCGTCCTTGATGCGCTGGATCCACCAGCGCTGCGTGGCGTCGGCGTTCTCGTTCCAGTCGGCCGGGTCGTCGGCGCTCCACCAGTCGGTGTCCTCGCGGGTCGTGCCCGCGGGCGCGTTCCACCAGCCCTCGACCGCGCCACCGGCCCGCAGGTAGTCCGCGACGTCGGGCGCGTTGCCGCCGCCGATGTTGTACCGGGCGATGTTCAGGCCCAGCCCGTCGTCGTCGAAGAGCAGCCGGGCCAGCTTCTCGCGGATCTCGGGCGGGTAGTCGCCGGTGGCGTTGGCGAACCAGACCAGGCTGGTGCCCCAGCCCTCGAACTCCTCCTGCTGGTACGACGGGTCCGGCCGCACCGTGACGGAGGCGGCGGCCGCGGCGGGTGCGGCCTGGACGGGGGCGCCGAGCAGGGCGGCCCCGGTGGCCAGGGAGGTGAGAACAGCGGCCCCGAGGAGGCGTCTGCTGCGGGTACGGCGTGCCATCGTGTGCTCCCAACGGAAAGGTGTGGTCGCTGCGGTGGCCCCCTCCGCCCGCCCGGGGCAGGAGGGGACGGCCCCGGAGCGGCCGCGTGCCGCTCCGGGGGGTGTCGGGGGTGGGGGGCGGGATCAGCCGGTGGGCGTGCGCAGGACGGCGACCTCCCGGGCCGCCAGGACGACGCCCCCCTCGTCGCCGGCGGTGCCCACCAGGACCTCCCCGGCGAGCCCGGGGACGGTCACCGTCTCGTCGGTGCGGTTGACCAGGAACAGGAACCGTCCGCCGGGGCCGCGGCGCACGGTGGCCTCGACGCGGCCCCGCGCCTCGGCGGGCAGCTCGCTCGTCACCCCGGCCGGCTCCAGGAGCCTCGGCAGCAGCGCGGCGAGGCCGTCGGCGCCGAGGCGGGTGGAGACGTAGGCGGCCGAACCGCTGCCCGTGCCGCGCCGGGTGACCGCGGGGCGGCCCGCCTGCGCGCCGGTGCGGTAGCGGACCAGGACCTCGGTCCCGGGGTCGGTGACCGTGACGTGGTCGGTCCACAGGCCGCCGGTGCTGCCGTCGTCCAGCTCGACGCTCTGCCCGGCGGGCAGTGGGCCGAACTCCTCGACGCGGATGCCCAGCAGGTCCCGCAGCGCGCCCGGGTAGCCGCCGAGCCACACGTGGTCGTTCTCGTCCACGATGCCGGAGAAGTACGTGGTGACCAGGTGCCCGCCCTGCTCGGCCCAGCGGGTGAGGTCCTTGGCCAGCGGGGCCGGCACCAGGTGCAGCACCGGCGCGATCAGCACCCGGTGGCGGCTCAGGTCGGAACCGGTCGTGACGACGTCGGCGCGCACTCCGAGGGAGAGCAGCGCCGAGTACCAGTCGAGCGCCTCCTGGTGGTAGTCGAGCAGCGAGGTGGGGTGCGAGTCCTGCTCGCTCGCCCACCGCGACTCCCAGTCGAAGAGGATGCCGACCTCGGCGGGCTCCCGCTCGCTCCCGGCGACCGGCGCGAGCGTCTTCAGCGTGTCGCCGAGCGCGGTGACCGAACGGAACAGGTCGCTGTCCGCACCCGCGTGCGGGACCATCGCCGAGTGGTACTTCTCGGCGCCGGCCGCCGACTGGCGCCACTGGAAGAAGCAGACCGCGTCCGCGCCGTGCGCCACGTGCGTCAGCGAGTCCCGGGCCATGTCGCCCGGCCGCTTGGCCAGGTTGACGGGCTGCCAGTTCACCGCGCTGGTGGAGTGCTCCATCAGGAACCAGGGCCGCCCGCCCGCGATGCCGCTGGTGAGGTTCGCCGAGAACGACAGCTCGTCACGGGCCTGCGGGTGCGGCACGACGTAGTGGTCGTTGGCGACGAAGTCCACCTCCTCCGCCCAGTCCGCGTAGTTCATGCCCTTGGTTCCCGGCATCACCATGAAGTTGGTGGTGACCGGAACGTCCGGGGTCAGCTCCCGCAGCAGGTCCCGCTCCGCGCGCAGGTGGTCCTTGAGCGCGTCCGAGGAGAAGCGTTTGAAGTCCAGTTGCTGGGTCGGGTTCGGGTGCGAGGCGGCCAGCCGGGGCGGCAGGATCTCCGCCCAGTCGCCGTAGCGCTGCGACCAGAACGCCGTGCCCCAGGCGTGGTTGAGGGCGTCCGTCGTGCCGTACCGCGCGCGCAGCCAGTCGCGGAAGGCACGGGCCGCGTCGTCGGAGTAGTCGTAGACGTTGTGGCAGCCCAGCTCGTTGTTGACGTGCCAGGCGACCAGGGCCGGATGGCCGGCGTAACGGGTCGCCAGCTTCCGCACCAGGCGCAGGGCGTGCTCGCGGAAGACGGGCGAGGTCGGGCGCCAGTGCTGGCGGGCCCCCGGCCACAGCGTCTCGCCCCGTTCGGTGACCGGGAGGATCTCGGGGTGGGCCGTGGTCAGCCAGGGCGGCGGGGAGGCCGTGGCGGTCGCCAGGTCGACGCCGACGCCGTTGTCGTGCAGCAGATCCATGACCTCGTCGAGCCAGGCGAAGTCCCAGATGTCGGGGCCCGGCTGGATGCGGGCCCAGGAGAAGATGCCGAGCGAGACGATGTTGACGCCGGCCTCGCGCATCAGCCGTACGTCCTCCTGCCACACCTCCCGGGGCCACTGCTCGGGGTTGTAGTCGGCGCCGAAGGCGAGACGGGGGGCGGGGGCACCGTCCGCGCCGCGGTGCGCGCGGGAGTGCAGGGTGGAGATCATGCCGGTCCTTCCGGTGTGGGGGCGTGCGCTACTTCTCGACGGTGAAGCCCTGCTCCTCGCCGTACTTGACCGAGGCCGCCTGCCAGGACTTGAGGCCCTCGGCCAGCGTGGTGCCGGAGACGTAGGCCTTGCCGACGGTGTCGTTGAAGACGGAGTTCGCGTACACCTGGTAGGGGAGGTACGCCCAGTCGCCGGGGACGTTCGCGGCCGACTCGGCGAAGATCTTGTTGGCCTTCTGTCCCCCGAAGTACGGGAACGCGGTGTCCTGGAACTTCGTGGACTGCAGGTCCGCGGTGGTCGCCGGGAACGCGCCGTTCTTCAGGCGGGTCTGCACGCCGTCCCCGGCGTTCGCGTACTCCACGAAGGCGTACGCGAGCGCCTCGTTCCCGCCCAGCTCCGGCAGTGCGAGCGCGCTGCCGCCGTTCTCCGCGCTGACCTTGCCGCCGGCGGTCCACTGCGGCATCGGGGCCACCCGCCAGTCGCCGGAGGCGGCCTTCGCGCCGGACTCCAGGTTGGCGGGCATCCAGGCGCCGGTCGCCAGCGTCGCGATGGTGCCGTCGGCGAGGCCCTTGTACCACTCGTCGGTCCAGGAGGGGACGGCGGCGAGCAGCTTCTCGTCGATGAGCCGCTGCCAGGTCCCGGTGAAGGTCCTGGCGCCCTCGTCCGAGAAGTCGATCTTCACCTTGGTGCCGTTCACCGTGTAGGGACGCGAACCGGCCTGCCAGAGCATGCTGGTGGCGAACCCGGCGTCGCCGTTGTCGGCGGTGATGTACGCCTTGGGGTCGGCCTTGTGCAGGGCGCGGGCGGCCTCCAGGTACTCCGCCCACGTGGTGGGCACCTCGATGCCGTACTTGTCGAAGACCTTCTTGTTGTAGAACAGCGCCATCGGGCCCGAGTCCATCGGCAGCGCGTAGATGCCGTCCGAACCGGCCTTCACCCCGTTCCACGGACCCGGGGAGAACTTGGCGGAGAGTTTGTCGGCGCCGAAGGACCTGAGGTCGGTGAGCTGCTTGGTCAGGGCGTACTGGCCCATGGCGTAGTACTCGATCTGGGCGACGTCCGGGACGCCCTTCTTCGCCGAGATGGCGTTCTGCAGCGCCGTGTACTCGTCCTTGTTGGTACCGGCGTTGACGAGGTCGACCTTGACGTTCGGATGGGCCTTCTCGAAGTCGGCGGCCACCTGCTTGAGCGTGGGCTCCCACGCCCAGACCGTGAGGGTGCCGCCCTTGTCGAGGGCCGCCTGTATGTCCGCCTCGGAGACGGCCTTGCCGCTGGAGCCCGAGTCGTCGGAGCCGCCGCAGGCGGTCGCGCCGAGGGCGAGGGCGCAGACGAGGGCGGTGCCGCGCAGCAGGCGGCGCGCGTGCTTGGTCAGGTGTGTGGGCATGGGCGTGCTTCCACTTCTTCGTGGCCGGAACCGGCACCGGTTGAGGGTGGGAGGGGAGGGACTGTCGGTGAGGGGCGGGAGCGGGGGAGGGGCTACTCCTTGACGCTTCCGGCGGCGAGACCGGACTGCCAGTACTTCTGGAGCAGCAGGAAGGCGACGATCAGCGGCAGGATGGTGAGGAGCGACCCGGTGACGACGAGGTTGAAGACGGCCTCGCCGCCCGCGGTCGCGGCCTGCTGGTTCCAGCTGTTGAGCCCCAGGGTCAGCGGATACCAGTCGGGGTCCTTGAGCATGACCAGCGGCAGGAAGTAGTTGTTCCAGGTCGCGACCATGGTGAACAGCAGGACGGTGACGATGCCGGGCGCCAGCAGCGGCAGGGCGACCGTGAAGAAGGTGCGCGCCTCGCCCGCCCCGTCGATGCGCGCGGCCTCAATCAGCTCGGTGGGGATGGCCTCGGTGGCGAACACCCACATCAGGTAGAGGCCGAACGGCGAGATCAGGGACGGGACGATCACCGCCCAGGGCGTGTTGGTGAGCCCCATCTTGCTGAACATCAGGAAGGTCGGCACCGCCAGCGCCGTACCCGGCACGGCCACCGCGCCGATGACGACGGCGAAGACGGCCCGGCGGCCGGGGAAGTCGAACTTGGCGAGCGCGTAGCCGCCGAGCACGGCGAGGAGGGTGGCACCGCCCGCGCCGAGCCCCACGTACAGCAGGGTGTTGAGCAGCCAGCGGGTGAAGACGCCGTCGTCGTAGGTGAACGTCTCGGCGATGTTGTCCCACAGGGCGAAGTCGCCGTCGAACCAGAGACCGGCGGAACGGGACAGCCCCTCCTGGGTCTTGGTGGCGCTGACGGCCAGCCAGACGAGCGGCACCAGGCTGTACAGCAGCACGAGCGAGGTGAGCACGGTCAGCAGCACACTGCGCCGGGGCCGGTCGGCGGAGTGCCGGCGCCGGGAGGCGCGCAGCCGGGGCACGGGGCCCGACGGGCCGGACGGCTCGGCCGTGGAACGGCCGGGGACGGTGGCGACGGGACTGGTCATCGCCGCATCACACTCCCTTGCGCATGCCGCGCAGCTGCACGACGTAGGCGATGACCATGGTGATCAGCCCCATGACGATGGCGACCGTCGCGGAGTAGTTGTGCTGCTGGCCGTTGAAGGACAGCGCGTACGTGTAGTAGTTCGGCGTGTAGTCCGTGGTGATCGCGTTGCGCGCCAGGGGCTGCAGGATGCTGGGCTCGTTGAAGAGCTGGAAGCTGCCGATGATCGAGAAGATCGTGGCGATCACCAGGGCCCCGCGGATGGCCGGGAGCTTGATGGCGGTGATCACCCGGATCTGGCCGGCGCCGTCGATCTCGGCCGCCTCGTACAGGGAGTGCGGGACGACGCGCAGCGCCGAGTAGAAGATCAGCATGTTGTAGCCGACGAACTCCCAGGTGACGATGTTGCCGATGGAGGCCAGCACCAGGCCGGGGGAGAGCGGGTCGGGCAGCGAGACGCCCAGCGCGCTGTTGATGTCACCGACCAGGCCGAACCGGGTGCCGTACATGAAGCCCCACATGAGGGTCGCCACCACGGCGGGGACGGCGTACGGCAGGAAGATGGAGATGCGGAAGAAGTCCCGGCCGTACAGGCGTCCGCTGTCGAGGGCCAGGGCGACCAGGAGCGCGATGCCGAGCATGATCGGCACCTGGACGGCGAGGAAGAGCGAGACCCGGCCGAGCGAGGCCCAGAACTGGTCGTCCCGCAGCGCCTCGGCGTAGTTGTCGAGGCCGACGAAGGTCGTCCCGCCGATGAGCTGGTCGCGGAAGAGGCTCAGGTAGACCGAGTAGGCGATCGGAGCGAGGAACACCAGGGCGAACACGGCCACGAAGGGGCCGAGGAAGCCCCACCCGGTCCAGGAACGGCGGTCCCGCCGCACCGGGGGTGGGGCCGGCCGCGGCTCGGCGGCGGCCGGCGGTTGCAGCGTCGTCATGTCGTTCCTCGCTCGTCCACGTTCTGGAACCCCTGCGCGATGTTTACGCAAACATCGCGCACCGCGAGAGGGTGCCGAGCTGTTATGTTTACGTAAACATCTGATGGCGGCATGTCTACACTGCCCCGATGACGACGGTCAAGGGTCCTTCCGCGTCAGGACCCGGCAGCGACAGAGAGGCGGCTGACGGAGAGTGAGCACGGCTGAGGAAGCCCCGACCGGCGCACCGGCGCGCCCCCGGCGCGGCCGGGTGCCCACGGCGTCCATGGCGGACGTCGCCCGGCTGGCGGGGGTCTCCTCCCAGACCGTCTCCCGGGTCTCGAACGGCTACGCGGGCGTGACCGAGGAGACCCGGCGGCAGGTGCTGGCGGCCATGAAGGAACTCGGCTACCGGCCCAACAGCGCGGCCCGGGCCCTCAAGCGGGGCGAGTTCCGCACCATCGGCGTCATCACCTTCTCGCTGGCCACCACGGGCAACGTCCGCACCCTGGAGGCCATCGCCACCTCCGCGGCCGGCGAGGGGTACGCGGTGACGCTGCTGCCGGTCGCCGTGCCCACCCAGGACGAGGTGCGCGGCGCGTTCTCGCGGCTGGAGGAACTCGCCGTCGACGCCGTCATCGTCATCATGGAGGTGCATCTCCTGGACGCGGCCTCCCTCACCCTGCCGCCCCACGTCCAGGTCGTCGTGGTCGACTCCGACGCCGGCGACCACTACACCGTCGTCGACACCGACCAGGCCGGCGGCACCCGGGCCGCCGTACGCCATCTGCTGGACCTCGGGCACGACACGGTGTGGCACCTGGCGGGTCCCGAGGACTCCTTCGCCGCCCAGCGACGCACCGACGCCTGGCGGCGCACGCTCACGGAGGCGGGCCGCACCCCGCCGCCGCTGGTACGGGGCGACTGGTCGGCGGAGTCCGGACACCGGGCCGGCCTCGAACTCGCCGCCCGCCCGGAGTGCACCGCCGTCTTCGCGGCCAACGACCAGATGGCCCTCGGCCTGCTGCGCGCCCTGCACGAACGCGGACGGCGCGTGCCCGAGGACGTCAGCGTGATCGGCTTCGACGACATCCCCGAGGCCGGCTCCTTCCTGCCCCCGCTGACCACCGTGCACCAGGACTTCGCCGAGGTCGGACGGCTGTGCGTGCAGGCGGTGCTGCGCAAGATGCGCGAGGCGGGTGAGGAGCGGGGCACGACCCTGGTGCCGACCCGGCTGGTGACCCGGGCGAGCACGGCGCCGCCACCGGTGCGCACCGGCCGCGACCCGGACGCGTGGGACGACCCCCCGGCGTAACCCGGGCGAGGAGGGCCGAAGGGGACGGACGGCCGGTTTAGGGGCGGCGCGCAGGGCAACCCCACAAGCCGACCGTCGTCCGCACACGTCCGGGAGAGCCCCATGACCCAAGTCTCCGACTTCGTCCTCCAGCGTCTGTCCGAGTGGGGCGTCCAGCGGGTGTACGGCTATCCGGGCGACGGCATCAACGGTCTGCTGGGGGCCTTCGACCGGGCCGACGGGGACCCGGAGTTCATCCAGGCGCGGCACGAGGAGATGGCCGCGTTCATGGCCTGCGCGCACGCGAAGTTCACCGGCGAGGTGGGCTGCTGCGTCGCGACCTCGGGGCCGGGCGCGGTGCACCTGCTCAACGGCCTGTACGACGCGAAGCTCGACCACCAGCCCGTGGTGGCGGTCGTGGGCCAGCAGAAGCGGCTGTCGCTGGGCACGAACTACCAGCAGGAGATCGCCCTCGACCGGCTCTTCGCGGACGTCTCCGAGTTCTGCCAGATGGTCGTCCACCCGGGGCAGGCCCGGCACGTCATCGACCGTGCCTTCAAGACCGCGCTGACCACCCGGGGCGTCGCCACGATCATCATCCCGAACGACGTGCAGGAGGAGGAGGCCATGCCCTCCCCGCCCAGGACGCACGGCTCGGTCTTCTCCAGCGTCGGCTGGAGCCGGCCCCGCGTGCTGCCCGACCCCGGCGAGCTGCGCAGGGCCGCGGACGTCCTCAACGCGGGCGAGAAGGTCGCGATCCTGGTCGGCCAGGGCGCGGCCAAGGCGGAGACCGAGGTGATCGAGGTCGCCGAACTGCTCGGCGCCGGCGTCGCCAAGGCCCTGCTCGGCCGCGAGGTCCTGCCCGACGACCTGCCGTACGTCACCGGGCCCATCGGCCTGCTCGGCAGCAAGGCCAGCGACAACATGATCCGGGGCTGCGACACCCTGCTCATGATCGGCAGCAGCTTCCCCTACTCGGAGTGGCTGCCGGAGGAGGGACAGGCCAAGGGCGTCGAGATCGACATCGACGGTCGCATGATCGGCATCCGCTACCCGATGGACGCCCACCTCGTCGGCGACTCCAAGGAGACGCTGGAGCAGTTGATCCCGCTGCTCGAACGCAAGAAGGACCGCGGCTGGCGGGAGAAGATCGAGAAGGACGTCCGGGAGTGGAACGACCTGTGCGACCGCTGGGCCGGTGAGCACTTCGGCAAGACGATCAACCCCCAGTCGGTCGCCGCCGAACTCTCGTCCAGGCTGCCGGACGGCGCCATCCTGTCGGCCGACTCCGGCTCGGGCACCAACTGGTGGGCCCGCCACCTCAAGCTCCGCGACGGCATGCGCGCCTCGCTGTCCGGCACGCTGGCCACGATGGGTCCGGGCACGCCGTACGCCATCGCGGCGCGGTTCGCCTACCCGGACCGGCCGGTGATCGCGTTCGTCGGGGACGGTGCGTTCCAGATGAACGGCATGAACGAGATGATCACCATCAAGCGGTACCTGGACCGCCTGTCCGGGCCCGCGCCGTTCGTCTTCTGCGTCTTCAACAACCAGGACCTCAACCAGGTCACGTGGGAACAGCGGGCCATGGCCGGCGACCCCAAGTACCCGGGCTCCCAGGACATCCCCGACGTGCCCTACGCCGCCTACGCCGAACTGCTGGGCCTCAAGGGCATCGTCTGCGACAACCCCAAGAAGGTCGGCGCCGCCTGGGACGAGGCGCTCTCCGCCGGGCGGCCCGTGGTCCTGGAGTTCAAGGTGGACGCGGAGATCGCGCCGATCCCGCCGCACATCATGAAGGAGCAGGGCAAGAAGGCCGTCAAGGCCGCGCTGCACGACCCGCAGGCCACCGGGATCGCCACCAAGGGCGTACGCCAGAAGCTCACCGAGTACGCCGAGCACCTTCCCGGCCGGGGCAGGAAGTGAGCGGCGCGCACCGCCGGGAACAGGTCGTCGTCGTCACCGGCGCGACCGGCGGCGTCGGCCGCGCCGCCGCCCGGGCCTTCGGCGCCCGGGGCGCCGCGGTGGCCCTGCTCGCGCGGGGCGAGTACGCCCTGGAACGGGCGGCCGAGGAGATCCGCGAGGCCGGCGGGCGGGCACTGCCCCTGGTCGTGGACGTCGCCGACGCGGAGGCCGTGGACGCGGCGGCCGGCCGGATCGAGGAGGAACTCGGCCCCATCGACGTATGGGTGAACGCCGCGTTCTCCACCGTCTTCGCACCCGTGGCCGAGATCCGGCCCGAGGAACTGAGGCGGGCCACCGAGGTGACCTACTTCGGGTTCGTGCACGGCACCCAGGCCGCACTGCGCCGCATGACGCCGCGCGATCGCGGCACCGTCGTCCAGGTGGGTTCGGCCCTGGCCGAGCGCAGCGTTCCGCTCCAGGCCGTCTACTGCGGGGCCAAGCACGCCATCCAGGGGTTCACCGAGTCGCTGCGCTGCGAGCTGCTGCACGACCGCAGCGGGGTGCGGGTGACCATGGTCCAGATGCCCGGGCTCAACACGCCCCAGTTCAGCTGGGTCCTCACCCGCCTGCCCCGCCATCCCCGCCCGGTGGCCCCCGTCTACCAGCCCGAGGTGGCCGCCGAGGCCGTGCTGTACGCGGCCGACCACCCCGAGCGGCGCGTGTACTGGGTCGGCGGCTCCACCGTCGCCACCCTGCTGGGCCAGAAACTCGCCCCCGGGCTCCTGGACCGCTACCTGGCCCGCACGGGCTACGACGGGCAGCAGACCGACCGGCCCGTCGACCCGTCACGGCCGGCCAACCTCTGGGAGCCGGAGGACGGCACCGCCCCGGACGACTACGGGGCGCACGGCGTCTTCGACGACGAGGCCCATCCGCGCAGCGTCCAGTTCTGGATCTCCCGCCACCGCAGGCCGCTGGCCCTGGCCGCCGCCGTGGCCGGGACGGCCGCCGCGGCCCTCGCGGGCGGCCGGCGGCGGCGCGCCGGCTGCTGACCCGGCCGCCGCGGTTCCCGGTTCGGTCAGTCCGGCCGGCGGTCGATGTTCCGCGCCCACCAGTGGTGTTCGCAGAACCAGTGTCCGACCATCGCGCCGCCGAAGACGACGAACCCGACCCCGATCAGCCAGGACTCCACCACCAGCACGATGCCGACCGCGCCGTAACTGAACGCGTTGTCGAGGATCAGCGGAGTGAAGAAGAGGTAGGAGAAGCCGCGCAGCCCGATCAGGCCCACCATCGTGGCGACCGCGCCCGGCAGCAGGTCGCGCCAGCGGACCTGGCCGCCCAGGAGGAAGTGCTGGCCCCACCAGAAGAAGAGCATGCCGCTGACGGTCGACAGGGCGATCCGCGCACCGCCGTGCAGGGCGGCGCGCGTCTGCACCTCCTGATAGAGGTAGGCGGTCAGCAGGATCACCCACGTCATCTGGCGCCAGATGCGGTGCCAAGGGCCGGCCGGCAGCTCCCAGATGCGCTCGTATCCGTTCTGGACGCTCGCCGCGAAGGACACGCCGAACACGCCGAGCAGGATGCCGCCCCACACGCTGGTGGTGCCGACCACCTTGGTCGGCGGGCTGATGATGTCGGTCAGCACACGGGCCGACCTCCCGGACAGCCCCATCCCGTCGGCCAGCCAGGAGGCGAAGCCCCCGCGGCCCAGCGGATCGGCCGCGGCCACCACGATCAGCAACGGTGCCAGCGTCACCAGGGCGAGCGTGGCGAACCCCATGGCCCGGTGCATCAGCTCCAGGTCCCGGCCGCGCCGGACCAGGGAGGACGCGGCCAACCAGTCCCACGCACGGTGGAACGGCCGCCACAACCGGTTCACGGGGGCTCCTCGGGGCTCCTCGGACGTCCTTTCGACGGCTCGCGACGGGGAACTGGGTGACCCGGCCGGCGCCCGGACAAACGTCGGTGCACCCGGACGGGGTCCGGACGCCGCCCCGGCTCAGGGATCGGTGCGCTGCTGGGCTTCCCGCATGCGCTCGTTGTGCCAGTCGATGGCGGCCCGTATCTGGGGCTCCTGGAGGCCCGTGCGGCAGCCGAGCTGGTCCATGGTCAGGGCCTGCGGTCCGGTGGTCAGGGCCCGGGTCAGCTTCGCCGCCCACAGCTCCTCGTCCACGAAGGGCCGGTCGGCGTACCCCGCCTTGATCTCGTCGAAGTGCTCGTCCGAGCACGTGGTGATGAGCCGGAGCCCGTCGAACCACTCGTTGGTGGCGTGCACCGCGGAGGAGTCCGGCACGTAGCCGCTCACGGACTCGTCCTCGGGGAAGACCCTGGCGCACAGGTCGCACAGCTCCATGGGGACCGGCTTGGCGGTCCGGCGGCCCTTTCTGCCCTTGCGCTTCCACATGGCGACTCCCGGGAATCGGTGTCCGGAATGCCGGAGTTACCCGTGGGGCGGGGAGCAAACGCCCCGCCGCGGCACTCCTTCACTGCGTCTGCCGGGGCAGGCCGCCCTGTTCGCAGACCCGCGCCGCCACGTCCCGCAGTTTGACGTTGTTGTCCTGCGAGTACCGGCGCAGGGCCGCGAAGGCCTGGTCCTCGCTGAGGCGGTGCCTGCCCATGAGGATGCCCATGGCCTCCCCGATGGTGTGCCGGGTGCCGACGGCCTCCTGCAACTGGGCGTGCGTACGGGCGCTGGAGAAGGCGACCGCCGCGTGGGAGGCGAGCAGCCAGCCGGCCGTCTCGTCGGCCGCGGTGAAGGCGCCCGGCTTGTAGGAGTAGAGGTTGAGGGCGCCGAGGTCCTCGTCCTCCGTGAACAGCAGGAAGCCCATCATGCTGCCGAGGTTCAGCTTGCGCGCCTCGGGGACGTACTTGGGCCAGCGCTGTGCCTCCCGGGTGAAGTCGGCGATCCGGAACTGCCGCTCGCCCGTGGAGGAGCGGGCGGCGTCGAAGCAGGGGCCCTCCCCGACGCGTCCCTGCAGTTCGTCGCTGTCGACGACGACCTGCTCGGTGGGGGCCAGTGACTGCACGTGACCGCGGCGCAGGATCAGGATGCCCGCGGCGTCGCAGTCCGTCACCAGCTCCGTGGCCGAGGTGGTGATCCGTTCGAGGGTGTCGTGCACCGATTCCTGGGCCAGCAGGTCACGGGCCAATGAGGCCATCTGCTCGGCGAAACCGCGCCAGTCGTCCATGCCGATTCCTCCCTCACTGTTTCCGAAGGTGTGCCCGGAGACGGCGGGACGCAATAGGGAGGGGCCGGCGCGACGCGTCTTGTTTCACGTTACATCTAAATGCATCATGCGCTTATGGACATGCCGACGCAGGGCCCGGACGATCTGATCCTCGCCGTGGAGGACATGGTCCGGTACGTACGGCACAGCGCCCGGTCCGGCGGCCTGAGCACCGCCGCCTCCTCGACGCTGGCCAGGCTGAACCGTGAGGGCCCCCGGCGCCTGACCGAACTGGCCAGGGCCGAGGGTGTCTCGCAGCCGAACATGACCCAGCTCGTCACCCGCCTGGAACGGGCGGGCCTGGCCGAACGGGCCGCCGACGCGAGCGACGGCCGCGGTGTGCTCGTGGCGGTGACGCCCGCGGGTCTCGAAGTGCTGGCCCGGCGCCGCGCCGAGCGGGCCGCGGCACTCCGGCTGCTCATGGACGACATGACCGGGCCGGAGCGGCAGGCCACCACGACCGCGCTCCTCGCCCTGGCCCGGGTCATCCACAACCGTCAGGAAACCCCGCAGGAAGCCTCGGAGGAAGACCGCGCATGAGTGCACCACGTGGAAAGGCCGCCAGTCCCTTCCGGCAGCCGGGGGCCGTCTGGGCGGTCGCCTTCGCCTGTGTCATCTCGTTCATGGGCATCGGCCTGGTCGACCCGATCCTGCCGGCGCTGGCCGAGAGTCTCGACGCCACCCCCAGCCAGGTCTCCCTGCTGTTCAGCAGCTACCTGATCGTCACCGCCGTCGCCATGCTCTTCGTCGGCTGGGTCTCCAGCCGCATCGGCGCCAAGCGCACCCTGGTCTCCGGTCTCGCCGTCATCGTCGTCTTCGCCGCCCTGGCCGGCGCCACCGACTCCATCAACGGCATCGTCGGCTTCCGCGCCGGCTGGGGACTGGGCAACGCCCTGTTCATCGCCACCTCGCTCGCGGTCATCGTGGCCTCCGCCAGCGGCGGCTTCAGCGGCGCGATCATCCTCTACGAGACCGCGCTGGGCCTCGGCATCGCCGTCGGGCCCCTGCTCGGCGGCGAACTGGGCGGCATCAGCTGGCGCGGCCCCTTCTTCGGCGTCGCCGCCCTGATGGCCGTCGCGCTGATCGCCACCCTCGCCTTCGTCCCCGACCTGCCGAGGCCCGAGCGGGTCACCTCGCCCCTGGCCCCGCTGAGGGCCCTGCGCCACCGCGGACTGCTGACCATGGGATTCATGGCCCTGCTGTACAACTGGGGCTTCTTCACCATGCTCGGCTACGCCCCCTACCCGATGGAGCTGAACGCCCACGAACTCGGCCTGGTCTTCACCGCCTGGGGCCTGCTGGTCGCCGCCTTCAGCGTCTTCTTCGCCCCCCGCCTCCAGGCCCGCTACGGCACCGCGCCCGTCCTCTACGCCAACCTGCTCGGCCTCGCCGTGGTCATGGCCGTCATAGCCGCCGGGGTCGACGACCCCACCACCGTGATCGTCGCGGTCGTCGTCAGCGGTGCCTTCATCGGCATCAACAACACCCTCACCACCCAGGCCGTCATGCTCGTCTCCCCGGTCGAGCGCCCGGTGGCCTCCTCCGCGTACGGCTTCCTGCGCTTCATCGGCGGCGGCCTGGCGCCCTACGTCGCCGGGAAGCTCGCCGACGCCACCGACCTGAGCGTGCCCTTCTACCTCGGTGCCGCCACCTTCCTCCTCGCCGTTCCCGTCCTGGCCGGCGGCCACCGGCTGCTGGCCAGGGCCGAGACCGCCTCCGGCGAGGGCGAACCCGTGGTGCCCACGCTGACCCCGGTCGGCTCTCCGGCCACGACCGACGCGCCGCCCGTGGTCGTGGCCGTCGGCGCCCACCACGGTGCGGCCGCCGTCGTGGACGCCGCGGCACGGCTCGCCCGCGACACCGGCAGCCCACTGGAGGTGGTCCACGTACGGCAGACCGCCGTCGTCGAGGAACAGGCCGCCGACACCGAGAGCGACGCGGAGGCGCAGGCCGCCGTCACCGCGCACCTCGACCGGCTCGGCGGCCTCGGTGTCGCCGCCACCGGCCAGATCCTCACCGGCGTCGGCGACCACGCCGCCGCGGGCCGCGCCCTGGCCCGGCACGCCGCCGAGGCGGGGGCCCGCACGATCGCGGTCGGCCGCTCCCCGCGCGGCCCGCTGGCCCAGTTCGCCGACGGCAGCTTCACCAGCGCCCTCACCCACGCCGCCGCCTGCACCGTCGTCCTCGTCGAGCCCGACGCGGAACCCCGCCCGCTGACCGCGCGCTCCCTCACGGAGCTGCGCGCCCGGGCGCGGTGAACGCCCGGCCGCTCAGGCGCCGTCGCCGCCGAGCGGCCTCCTTAGCCGGTCGGCGGCCTCCGGCGGCTGGATGCGCATGCCGGGACGGCGGCGGTGCACGGTCAGGTACGTCACCCCGTCCGGCCCGGCGAGGACGGCCCGGGTCGAGCCGTGCGGCAGCCAGGTCAGCACCCCCGCGCGCAGGGGGTGCCCTCCGTCGGCCGAGTCGAGGCGGGCCTCGCCGTCGAGGACGAGGAGCAGGACGTCGAGGTCGGGCTCGGTGTGCGGGTCCACCCGGCCTCCGCCGGGAAGGCGGACGACGTTGGCGTCGAGCTGCCGGCCCGGTTCCGCCAGCTTCCACAGCGCGCCGGCCGGCGCGTCGTCGCCGAGGGACACGAGCTGCGCCGTGTCGGCCAGCAGCCGGGGGAGGGGGGAGTGCGCCTCCGCGCCGGAGGAGCCGCCGTCTTCCACTGCCATCAGGTGCCGCCCGTTCCGTGTGCCCGACCGTGCCGGTGTCGCCGCCCGCGTGGGCGGGTCGCCCGGGGACGGTCCGCCCGGTGACCCACCGCACAGCGTCCGTACCCCGGGTAAAGGCGAATCTAGCATGCGTATTTGGTAGCTTTCAGGCGTGCGGCTGACGAAGTTCACCGACCTGGCGCTGCGTTCCGTCATGCGCCTGGCGGTCGTGAGAGACGGTGACGAACCGATGGCCACCCGAGAGGTGGCCGAGGTCGTCGGTGTGCCGTACACGCACGCCGCGAAGGCCATCACCCGCCTGCAGCACCTCGGTGTGGTGGAGGCGCGGCGCGGTCGCGGCGGGGGCCTGACGCTGACCGACCGCGGGCGGCGCGCCTCGGTGGGCTGGCTGGTGCGGGAACTCGAGGGCGACGCGGAGGTGGTCGACTGCGAGGGCGACAACCCCTGCCCGCTGCGCGGGGCCTGCCGGCTGCGCGGTGCGCTCCGCGACGCCCAGGAGGCGTTCTACGCCGCACTCGACCCGCTGACCGTGACCGACCTGGTGGCCTCGCCGACCGGCCCGGTCCTGATCGGCCTCACGGAGCGCCCTCCGGGGTGACGGGCGGCGGTCCGCGGGGCCGCCGACCTGTGACCCAAAACACGAATCTCATCTACCAATTAAGGAGTCGCTGTGCTCTCCGAACAGTCCGTTCCCGTGGTCCGAGCCACTCTCCCCGCCGTCGGGGCGGCCATCGGTGACATCGCCGACGTGTTCTACCGCAGGCTCTTCGACGCCCACCCCGACCTGCTGCGGAACCTGTTCAACCGCGGGAACCAGGCCAACGGCGAGCAGCAGCGGGCCCTGGCCGGCTCCATCGCCGCGTTCGCCGGCATACTGCTGGAGAACCCGGACGAACGCCCCGACGTGATGCTCTCCCGCATCTCGCACAAGCACGCCTCGCTCGGCATCACCCCCGAGCAGTACACGGTCGTGCACGAGAACATCATGGCCGCCATCGTCGAGGTGCTCGGCGACGCCGTCACCCCCGAGGTCGCCCGTGCCTGGGACGAGGTGTACTGGCTCATGGCCAACGCCCTCATCGCCCTCGAAGCGCGGCTCTACGCGCAGACAGGGGTCGAGGCCGGGGACGTCTGGCGGTCCATGGAGATAGCCGACCGGGTGGAGGAGAGCGCCGACGCGGTCTCCCTCGTCCTGCGCCCGGCCGACGGGAGCGCCCCGGCACCCTTCCGTCCGGGCCAGTACCTCAGCGTCCAGGTCGAACTGCCCGACGGCGCCCGGCAGATCCGCCAGTACAGCCTCTCCGCCGCCCCCGGCCGGGCCGACCTGCGCATCACCGTCAAGCGCGTCCATGGCGACGGGCGGCCCGACGGCGAGGTCTCGAACTGGCTGCACGCGAACGCCCGCAAGGGCGACCTGCTGACCGTGTCCGCGCCCTTCGGCGACCTGGGACTGGCCGAGCACGACGGCCCGCTGCTGCTGGCCTCCGCAGGCATCGGCGTCACCCCCGTGCTGGCGATGCTCGACCACCTGGCCGCCTCGGGCGCCACCCGCCCGGTGACCGTCGTGCACGCCGACCGCACCCCCGACGACCACGCCCACCGGCAGGAGCAGCTCGACCTGGTGCGCGCGCTGCCCGACGCCCGGCTCCACCTGTGGTACGAGGAGCCCGGCGACCGGGCGCCGGAGGCGTCCGCCGGCCGAGCCGACCTCACCGGCCTCGACCTTCCCGAGGGCCTCACGGCCTACCTGTGCGGGCCGGTGCCCTTCATGCGCGCGGTCCGGGGCGACCTGCTGCGGCGCGGGGTGCCCGCCGAGGCCGTCCACTACGAGGTCTTCGGCCCCGACCTCTGGCTCGGACAGCAGTAGGAGCACGGACCCCTGCGGCCGGGTGCGGGGACGCCCGGCCGCCGCGGAACCGCGGTGCGGCGTTAGACCGCCGCGGTGAACGCGGTGCTGATCGCGGTGTCGGCGCGGGCGTGCACCACCAGGCGCGGACCGGCGGAGTCGGCGTTGTCCTCCAGCAGCCGCCGGACCGGCGCGCTGTGGGTCACGACGGACATCAGGACGTCGAGCCGCCCGCACCACTGGTGCGCCCGGAGCACGGCGCTGACCGCGGCATGGCCGGCGGCCCGCTCGGTCAGGACGATGACGACCGGGGCCGGCCGATGGGCGTCGACCAGGTTGGTGATCTGCGTGGTCAGCGCGGCCCGCCCGTCGATTCCCGGGTCCTGGTCCACCGTGATGACCAGGACCCCGTGCTCCAGGGTGTGGGACAGCATCGCGGCCTCCGATCCGTCGCCTCGTGCGACGTTGTGTTCAGTGAAGGTTCCCGGACCCGGGTCCGCAATGCGCCCCGGCGGCCGCCCGGGCGGCCGGCCGTCGCGGCCCGGGCGGTGAGTACGATCGTCCGGTCCACCTCCGACCTGTGCCGATCGCCCCCGGGAGCCCCCGACCGTGCCCGCCCTCCTGCCTCCGCCCCGCACCGGGGACACCGCCGTACTGGACCTGGAACACCTGACCCGGGTGGAGGACGGCGAACGGCTGCACGCCCTGCTGTGGCGCGCGGGGCCGGGCTGGCGGATGGCCAGCAGCGCCGTGCTCGGCGGCGGGCTCGCCGAGCGCGCCTGGGTGCTCAACGCCCAGGTCGCCCACGGCTACCGGCGCACCGACCCCGGACGGCACCTCGGCGACCTGGCCCGTGCCGCCGGGGTCTGCGGGCCCGGTGTGGGACTGATGACCGCCGCCGACGTGTCCGCCCACGGCCGCGCGCGGGACGGCGGGGCCGAGGCTGTCGCGACGGCCGGCATCTCGGTGCGCGGCTGGGCGGCCGTGCCGGGGGAGGGCACCACCGGGGCGGCACCCCCGGGAACCATCAACATCGTCGCCGCGCTGCCCGTCGCGCTGAGCGACGCCGCCCTCGTCAACGCGGTCATGACGGCCACCGAGGCCAAGGTGCAGGCCCTCGTCGAGGTCGGCCTGGACTGCTCCGGCACCCCCACCGACGCGGTCTGCGTGGCCGCCCGGACCCCGGGCGAGGGCGGGGGCGCCGGCGCGCACGCCTTCGCGGGCCCGCGCTCCGAGTGGGGCGCCCGGCTCGCCCGCGCCGTCCACCGGGCCGTACGCGCGGCGCTGCCCGCCGACGCACGTCCGTGAGCCGGGGCCGCTCCGGCACACACGTGTGGGCGGCCCCGGACAGGGCCGCCCACACGGTCGTTCACCGCGACGTCAGCGCTGGGAGGCCTTCTCCAGCGCCTTGTCCAGGGCGGCCTTGAAGCCGTTGGCCCAGAGCTGGTTCACCCGGCTGCGCTCGGCGGAGTTCGGGTAGGGGTTGGTGCAGGACGGGCCGGGGCCGCCGCCCGACATGAGTTCGCTGCACGGCCCGGAGTAGTGGTCGGGCAGACCGAGCACGTGGCCGGTCTCGTGGGCGGTCACACGAGTCGAGTTGTACTGCTGGTTCTGCTGGTAGTCGAGGAAGATGTAGCCACTGCCGTGCCCGTTCGTCGAGGCGTACGAGCCGCGCGGGTCGTTGCCCTCGTAGTACGCGAAGTCCGCGCCCGAACTCGACTCCGCGAGCCGCACGTTGGACACCGAGCTGTTCCAGATCTGCGCCGAACTGGCTATCTGGGAGCGGAAGCTGGGGGCGTTGGTGGCGCTGTAGTAGACGGTGACGGCCGCCGCCGACGTGGGGTTGGCGGCGCGCTTCTCGGCGACGGACTTGATGACCGCCTCGAAGAACGCCCGGTTGGCGGCGGCGTCCTCGCCGGAGCCGGCCGAGGGCTCGTAGCCGAGCTGCGCGCCGCGGACCGGCTCCTGGGGAGCGGCAGCCGTCGCGGCCGGAGCCGTGAGCACGGCGGCCGTCAGGCCGAGACCCACCGCGGTGGACAGCAGGGGCAGGCTGATACGCATCGATGACTCCTTGAGTGGGGGAGTGGGGAGAAGTCGTCACCGGTGAGTGTGGGGCGCCCACGAGCGGGCTGTGATGATGGCAACAGGCGATAGGGCCGGGCTATCACCACCGTCCGGCCACCCGTCACGGCTTTGACCAGAGTGCAGAACTCGCCCTGATCCGCCGCCTTTTGTTCACCTGGCGCAACCAACTGTTCCGCCTTACGCTCCCTGCATGGAGCTCGAGGTGAGGCACCTACGTGCGCTGTGCGCCATCGCCGACGCCGGCAGCCTGCACCGGGCGGCACGCCGACTGGGCGTCGCGCAGCCCACGTTGAGCACCCAGTTGGCGCGCATCGAACAGGCCCTGGGCGGCCCGCTGTTCGTGCGGGAGCGCACCGGCTGCCGCCCCACCCCGCTCGGCCGCACCGTGCTCGGCCGCGCCCGTCCGCTGCTGGCCGACATGAGCACCCTGGTCCGCGAGGCCCGCGCCGCGGCGGCCGGCGGCGACAGCAGACTGCGGATCGGCTCCACCGCCAGCCGCGCCCTGGCCGGCTGGCTGCGCCGGCTCAGACGGCCGGGCCTGGAGCCCACCCTGCAGATGGACGTCTCCGCCAACGCGCTGCTGCGCCGCGTCACCGAGGGTCAGCTCGACGTCGCCTTCGTGCACGAGGTGGAGGGCAGTGCCCTGCACATCCCCGAGGGCCTGCGGGTGCGGGTCCTCGTCGAGCGCGAACCGCAGTTCGTCATGCTGCCCGCCGACCACCCCGCGGCCGCCCGGCCCGTCGTGCGGCTCGCCGACCTCGCCGAGGACCGGTGGATGGTCGACCCCACCGTCGACGGCGAATGGGACGGCGTGCACCGCATGCTGCGCGCCGTCGGCCTCAACCCCCGGGTGCTGCACGGCGACTACCACACCGCCGCCTCCCTCGTCGCCACCGGCGAGGTCGTCACCGTCTGCCAGCCCAGCTCCCAGTCCCGCCCCGACATGGTGGTACGGCGCCTGTCCGGCGACCCCCTCGGCGTACGGCTGCTGCTGGCGGCCCGCACCCGCGCCGAGCTGGACGCCGTCTTTCCGGCGCTGGAGGACGCGTACTGGGAGGTCGCCCGCCAGTCCACCGCCTACCGGGAGTGGCTGGAGGGCGGCGGGATCCGGACGCTGCCCCGGTGTCCGGCGGCCGTCACGGGAGGCGGCCGGGTGGAGTTCGTGCGGGCCCGCTGAGGTCGGTGCCGACTCGCCCGAATCCTCCACCAACAGGGTGATTGTCGTATTGGATCGGTGTGCCTCCGTGACGGAGCGGTTACGGACAGCATCATGAGCTCTGCACGACGACTCCCCCCGTTGCGTTCGCTTGCCGTGATCGGCGCGCTGGGCACCTCCGCGCTGCTGCTGACGGCCTGCACGAACGCCGATACCAACCGTTCCAGCGTCGCGGAGGCGGCCCCGACCGGGTCCCCGTCCGCCACCGAATCGATGTCCAAGTCCCCCTCCGGCTCCGCGTCGGCCTCGATGAGCGAGGACAAGACCAAGCGCAAGGACCTCGTCTCCGCGACGAAGGTCGCCTGGGACAAGGCGGCCGACACCGCCGTCAAGGAGGTCCCCGGCGGCAAGCTCGTGGAACTCGAGCTCAAGCGCACGGACGCCGACGCCACCGCCTCGCCCAGTGGCTCACCGACGGGTTCGGCGAGCCCCAGCATGCCGAACCCGGCCCCCAGCGCGGGCACCCCGGAGTGGGAGGCCAAGGTCGCCCAGTCCGACGGCACCCTGCACCGCATCGACATCGACGCGGTGAACGGCAAGGTCTTCCGCACCATGGTCGACCCGGACCAGGACCCCGACGACAAGACGCAGGTCACCGACTGGCTGGGCAAGGCCAAGCAGACGCCGCAGCAGGCGGTGAAGGCGGCCACCGACAAGACCAAGGGCACGGTCACCAAGGTCGAACTCGACGAGAACGACAGTCAGCAGGTCGTGTGGGACGTCGACGTGGTCAACAAGGACAACTGGGACAAGACCACCGTCGTCGTGGACGCGGCCAACGGCAAGGTCCTGAGCCAGGACGTCGACAAGAACTGATCCCCCCCACCCCAGGACGGCGACGGGAGCAGCGGGCCGCGCGGCCCACTGCTCCCGTTCTTCATGCCGTCATGCCGTCACCCGGCCGGTGCGGCGGGCGCCGCCGCTTCGGCCGGATCGTTCCCGCCGCCGCGCGGCAGCGTCAGTACGGCCAGGAAACCGAGGACCGCGACCGCCGCGAAGAAGTAGAAGCCCCACGGGTGACCGACCCCCGAGGCGACCAGCGCGCCGGTGATCGACGGGCCGACGATCGAGCCGATCCGGCCGATCCCGGACGCCGAGCCGAGCGCGGTGCCGCGCACGGACGCCGGGTAGAAGTGCGTCACGTAGGCGTAGACGAGCACCATCGCCGAGAAGACGAACACACCGGTGAAGAAGACGACCACGTTGAGCAGCAGATCGCTCCGCATCTTGATGCTCAGACACCCCAGCATGAGCACCGAGACCGCGAACCAGACCATCGTGGTCCCCTTGATGCCCCGCCGGTCGGCGACGTACCCGCCCAGGACCAGGCCGACGACACCGCCGATGTTGAGCACCAGGAGCTGGGTCACGGCCGTCGGCACGGGGTAGCCGGCGTCGTTCATCAGCTTCGGCAGCCAGGTGTTGAGGCCGTAGACCAGCAGCAGGCCCATGAACGAGGCGACCCAGATGCCGATGCCCGCGCGCAGGTACGCCGGCTTGAGCAGCTCGGTGAACGGCACCCGCTGCGCCCCGTCCTGCCGGGCCCGCACGAAGACCTCGGACTCCGGCAGCTTGAACCACTGGATCGCGGCGATCACGAGGCCGACGACGCCGAGCAGGTAGAAGAGGATCTCCCAGTCGTCGGTGACCTGCAGGGCCAGCAGCGAGGTGATCACCGCACCGGTGTGGTAGCCGGTCATCGTCAGGGTGCTGGCCCGCGCCCGGCGGCTGGCGGGCATGTGCTCGGCCATCATCGTCAGCGAGACCGGCATGCAGGCGCCCAGGCCCAGGCCGGCCAGGAGGCGCAGCGCGGCGAACATCGCGACGGAGTTCGCCAGCGGCACCACGATGGTCAGGACCGAGAAGAGCACGACCGAGCCGATGAGCAGGCGCCGCCGGCCCAGCCGGTCGGCCAGCGGGCCGACGCAGACCGCGCCGACGGCCACGCCCACGAGCGAGAGCGTCGCGATGGTGGTCGCGTCGCCCGCGGTCATGCCGAGGTGATGGGTCTTGAGCAGGGTGGGGATGATGGCGCCGAGGACGACGAGGTCGTAGCCCTCCAGCAGGACGGTGATCCAGCACAGGATCACCGTCCAGGTGCCGCCGACGGCGCGGCCCGTCTGCGCGGGCGCGCCGGACGTGGTGGTGGAAGCCATGATGACTCTCCCCCCGGGGGACGGTGTGAGTGAGCGGAGCCGGACGACCGGCCGGGGCGGCCGGGTGGGACCGGTACGGGTGACCGGAGGGATCAGAACGGGTAGTCGGCGATGTCCGGGCGGACCGTGAGCCACTGGGTCTCGGTGAACGCCTCGATGTTGGCCGCGGCACCACCGAACCGGGAGCCGGTGCCGGACGCCTTGACCCCGCCGAAGGGGGCGTTGGGCTCGTCGCTGACCGTCTGCTCGTTGATGTGCACCTTGCCGGAGTCGATCCGGTCGGCGAGCTTCATCGCCGTGCCGACGTCGCCGAGGATGCCGACCGACAGCCCGTACTCGCAGTCGTTGACGATCCGCGCCGCCTCCTCCGTCGTGGAGAAGGAGAGGACGGGCGCGACCGGGCCGAAGACCTCCTCGCGCCAGGCCGGCATGTCCGGCGTGACACCGGTCAGCACGGTGGCCCGGTAGCAGGCGCCGTCGATCTCGCCGCCCGCGGCGACCTTGGCGCCCGCCGCGACACTGTCGGTGACGATGCCGTGCACCCGCTCAAGCTGCCGGCGGTCGATGATCGGGCCCAGCGCCACGTCCTCGCGGGCCGGGTCGCCGACCGGCAGGGCCTCGGCCTTCGCGGCGAGCGCGGCCGTGTACTCCTCCACCAGCGACTCGTGCACAATGTGCCGGCCCGTCGTCATGCAGATCTGCCCCTGGTGCAGATACGAGCCGAACGCGCCCGCCGAGGCCGCCTTCGCCACGTCCGCGCCCGGCAGCACCACCAGCGCGTTGTTGCCGCCCAGTTCCAGGTGCGCCCGCTTCAGCAGCCGCCCGGCCTGCTCGCCGATGGCCCGCCCGACCGGCGTGGAACCGGTGAACGAGATCACCCGCACCTCGGGCGCCTCCACGACCGCCCGGCCCACCGACCCGTCGCCCGGCAGCAGGTGCAGGACACCGGCGGGGAGCCCCGCCTCCTCGAAGACGCGGGCGATCACCACGCCGCCGCTCACCGCGGTGCGCGGGTCCGGCTTGAGCAGCACCGCGTTGCCGAGCGCCAGCGCGGGGGCCACGGACCGCAGGGCGAGGATGAGCGGGAAGTTGAAGGGCGCGATGACGCTGACGACACCGGCGGGACGGCGCCGGGCGAGCGACCAGCGGGCCTCCTGCGAGGTGAGCACCTCGCCGTGGGGATGGCTCGGCAGCCCGGCGCACTCGAAGCACTCGCCGATCGCCAGCCCCGCCTCGAAGCCCGCCTTGGACCGTACCGAGCCGGCCTCGCGCACCAGCCAGTCCTCGATCTCGGCGGCGTGCTCGGTGAACAGCTCACCCGCGCGCCGCAGCACGGCGGCCCGCTGCTGCGGCGAGGTCGCCGCCCACGCGCGCTGGGCCTCGGCGGCCCGGGCCGCGGCGCGGTTCACGTCCCCGGGCGTGGCCAGGCCCACCGTGCCGAGCCGGTCACCGGTGGCGGGCTCGGTCACGGGCTGCCCGGCGGGGGAGTCCTGCCAGCCGTCGCTGTGGAACTTCCCGCCCCAGACGGCGCTGTCCAGGAGTGTCATCGTCTTCTTCCCTCTCGTCGGGATCTTCGGTCGGGATCTTCGGTCGGTGTGGTCGGTCGGTGTCGTCGGTCGGGTGGTGTGCCGCGCTTGCCGCCCGGACGCGAGCGGGCTCAGGAGGGCGTGGTCAGCGTCGTGTCCACCTGGATCAGCCGGGGCCCCTCCGGCCGCTCGGCGAGCGCGGCGCGCAGCTCCGCCACTCCGCCGACGTGCTGGGCACGGACGCCGTAGCCCTCCGCGATGCGGGTGAAGTCCAGGCCCGGGATGTCCAGGCCGGGCGCGTCCGGCACGCCGAGCAGTCCGCCGAACCAGCGCAGCGCCCCGTACGTGCCGTTGCGCAGCAGGACGACGGTCAGCGGGACCCGGTGCTGCGCGGCCGTCCACAGGGCGGTGATGCCGTAGTTGGCCGAGCCGTCCCCGATCACGCCGGCCACCGGGCGGTCGGGCTGCGCCATCGCGACGCCGACCGCGCCGGGCAGGCCGAAACCGAGCCCGCCGGCCGCCGGGAAGTAGTAGGAACCCTGGCGGCGCAGGTCCATCTGGCGCCACCACGCGGCGTTGGTCGAGGTCGACTCGACGACGTACGCGGTGTCCCCGGGCATCTCGTCGCGCAGCGCGGCGAAGACCTGCTCGGGGTGCAGGCCCGGCCCCTCGGCGGTCGGCGGCTCGGGCGCGGGACGGTAGGGACCCGCGGGCGTACCGGCCGCACCGAGCGATTCCAGGAGGACGTCGAAGACGGCACCCGGGTCCGCGACCAGCGCCTCGCCCATGGGCGCCCGCGCGGCGGCGGAGGCGTCCTCGGTCACCTGGATCAGGCGGGTGCCCTCGGGCAGGTACCGGCCGGGCAGGTGCTCGTGGTAGCGGAAGACCGGCGCGCCCAGCACGAGCACCAGGTCGTGCCCCTCGAACGCCTCGGAGACCGGCGCGATCCCGGCGGGCGCAGCACGCCCCGGAACTGCGGGTGCCGGTTGGGGAACGGCAGCCGGAACTGGGAGGGCGCCGCCCACACCGGCCCGCCCAGCCGCTCGGCCAGCCGCACGGCGTCGTCGAAGCGGCCGGCCGAGTCGATGTCGCCGCCCAGCACCAGCGCGGGCCGCTCGGCCGAGGCGACCCGCTCGACGAGCCACCGGCTCTGCTCGCCCCCGGGCACCGAGGCCCGCAGCACCCGCCGGTCGAGCACGGCCAGGGCGTTGCCGTCGACCTCGGCCGACCAGTCGTCGTACGGCACCGACAGGTATGTCGGCCGGCGCTGGAGCCGCGCCTCGAAGACGGCCTGGGCGAGCGCGCGCGGCACGTCCCCGGCGCACGCGGGCTCCGCCGCCCAGCCGACCAGCGGCTTCATCAGGGCGGGGGCGTCGACGCTGGCCAGGTTGGCCTCGGGGCCGATGGCGGGCCGCACCTGCTGTCCGGCGACCACGACCAGCGGCGTACGGGAGGCGACGGCATTGGTCAGGGCGCCCATCGCGTTGCCGGAACCGGAGGCGGCGTGCAGGTTGACCAGCACCGGGCGGCCGGTGGCCTGCGCGTATCCGTCGGCCATGCCGACGACGGCGCCCTCGTGCAGACCGAGGACGTAGCGGAAGCCGTCGGGCAGTTCGGCGAGGAAGGGCAGCTCGTTGGAGCCCGGGTTGCCGAAGACGGTGGTGAGCCCCTGGCGCTCCAGGAAATCGTGGGAGACACGACGCACGGATGGCACGGACGTTCCTTTCGCAGTGACGCGGCACACGCTAGGCACCCCGCGACATGGGCACCAATAAATGTTTCGCCACCCCGATATAGAGTCAATCGATATGGGCACCTTCGATCTCAACCTGGCCCGCGTCTTCGTACTGCTCTACGAGACCGGCAGCGTCACGGCCACCGCGGAGACGCTCCACGTCACGCAGCCCACGGTCAGCTACAGCCTGGGCAAGCTGCGGCGGCACTTCGACGACGAGCTGTTCCGCCGCAACGGACGCGGACTGACCCCCACCGCCGGCGCCCGGCGGCTGTACCTGCCCCTGCAGCGCGCGCTGGCGGAGATCGACGGGACGGTCCGCCAGGGCGACGTGTTCGACGCCGGGAGCATGTCGGGCCGCTTCACCATCGCCCTGTCCGACCTCGGCGAGGCGACACTCCTGCCCCGGCTCGTGGCGGCGACGCGCGAGCGGGCGCCCGGCGTGTCGTTCACCGTCCGCCCCTTCGACGTGGACGACGCCGAGGGCCAGTTGCGCCGCGGCGACCTCGACGCCTTCGTGGCCACCCCCGTGATCACCTCGCACCTGACCGTGCGCATCCCGCTCTTCCGCGAGCGCTACGTCCTGATGGTCGCCGCGGACCATCCGCGCGTGCGGGGCGACGCGGTCACTGCGGCCGACCTCGCGGCGGAGCGCCACGCCACGGTGTTCGGCCCGAGCGGCCACGTCACGCCCCGGGCCCTGCTGGGCGCCCACGGGCTGCTGGAGCAGGTCGCGGTGGACGCCACCCGCTTCTCGATGCTGCCCTACCTGCTGGAACAGACCGACCTGGTGGCCATCGTCCCCGAGTACGTCGGCGAGGTCTTCACCGTCTCCCACCGGGTGCGCCTGGTGCGGCTGCCGTTCGAGACGGAGCCCATCGAGATCGCCCTGTACGCACGGCACGAGTCCTCGCGCAGCCCGGCGCAGCGCTGGCTGGTGCAGTTCATGGCCGAGGTGCTGGGCGAGCAGGTGAGTGCGGCCCAGCTTCCCCCGACCGCGACGGCGAGCTGAGCGCCACCGGCCTTCCCCGCGGCGGGAGTTGGGCACCCGTGCGGGACGGGCGCGTTTGCGGGCGCGGCGCCGGGCAAGGCGGTGTCCATGAGCGATCCGAACAAGGACACGAGCAAGGACATGAGCAAGGACACGAGCAACAAGACCGCCGGTACGCGGACCGCCGATGCCACGGCGCGCGGCGCCGCGAAGAAGGCCACCGCACCCGCCGCGGGCGCCCGGCAGGCCGCCGCGGGCAAGGCGGATGACGCCGCGTCGGCCGCCAAGGCCGGTGCCCGGCGTTCGGCCGACGCCGCCAACGGCGCCGTGCAGTCGGCGGCCAAGGGCGTCGCGGCCGGCCGCCAGGCCGTCACCACCGCCTCCGGCCGGGCCGCCGCCACGGCGAAGACCGCGTGGACCGCCCTCGCACACCGCAAACTCGTCGCCGCCGGCGTCGGCGCCGGCCTCACCGCCGTGAGCGCCGCCTCGTACGCCGTCGGCCGCCGCGCCGGACGGCACACGCACGGGCCCCTCACCCGTCTCACCGGCGGCCGCATCTGACACCGGCCGGAACGCACCGCGCCCGTGCCGCCGCCACCGCCCGGACGGGGGAAGATGGGACCCGCGAGCGAAGTCCCGACCTACCCGGAGGAGTGGGCGCATGCAGCACGACCGAGCCGGACAGCCGGCCGGCCCCGAGGACCTGATCGACGTCGCCCGGCTGGTGACGGCGTACTACGCCCTGCACCCGGACCCGGCCGAGCCCGCCCAGCGCGTGGCCTTCGGCACCTCCGGACACCGGGGCTCGTCCCTCGCGGCGGCGTTCAACGAGGACCACATCGCCGCCACCAGCCAGGCCATCTGCGAGTACCGCGCGGCACAGGGCACCGACGGCCCGCTCTTCCTGGGCGCCGACACGCACGCCCTGTCCGAGCCCGCGAGGGTCACCGCACTGGAGGTGTTCGCCGCCAACGACGTGAGCGTCCTCATCGACAGCGCGGACGGCTACACCCCCACCCCGGCGGTCTCCCACGCCATCCTCACCCACAACCGGGGCCGCACCTCGGGCCTCGCCGACGGCGTGGTCGTCACCCCCTCGCACAACCCGCCCGCCGACGGCGGATTCAAGTACAACCCGCCGCACGGCGGCCCCGCGGGCTCGGACGCCACCTCCTGGATCCAGGACCGGGCCAACGAGATCATCACGGCGGGACTGAAGGACGTACGCCGCCTGCCCCACGCGCGGGCACTCGCCGCGCCGGGCACCGGCCGGTACGACTTCCTCGACGCCTACGTCCGCGACCTGCCGAGCGTCCTCGACCTCGACGCCGTCCGCTCGGCCGGCGTGCGCATCGGCGCCGACCCGCTCGGCGGGGCCTCCGTCGCGTACTGGGGCCGGATCGCCGAACAGCACCGCCTCGACCTGACGGTGGTCAATCCGCTCGCCGACCCGACCTGGCGGTTCATGACGCTGGACTGGGACGGCAAGATCCGCATGGACTGCTCGTCGCCGCACGCGATGGCCTCGCTGATCGAGCAGCGCGACCGCTTCACCATCGCCACGGGCAACGACGCCGACGCCGACCGCCACGGCATCGTCACCCCCGACGGCGGCCTGATGAACCCGAACCACTACCTCGCCACCGCCATCGCCCACCTCTACGCCCACCGCACCGACTGGCCGGCCGGCGCGGGCGTCGGCAAGACGCTGGTGTCCTCCGGCATGATCGACCGCGTCGCCGCCGACCTGGGCCGGCGACTGGTCGAAGTCCCCGTGGGCTTCAAGTGGTTCGTGGACGGGCTGGTCGACGGCTCCCTCGGCTTCGGCGGCGAGGAGTCCGCCGGGGCCTCCTTCCTGCGCCGGGACGGCTCCGTGTGGACCACCGACAAGGACGGCATCATCCTCGCCCTGCTCGCCTCCGAGATCACCGCCGTCACCGGCAAAACGCCCTCCGAGCACTACGCCGCCCTCACCGCCCGCTTCGGCGAACCCGCCTACGCCCGCATCGACGCCCCCGCGACCCGGGAGGAGAAGGCCCGCCTGGCCAGGCTGTCCCCGGCCCAGGTCACCGCCGACACCCTCGCCGGGGAGCCGGTCACCGGCGTGCTCACCGAGGCACCGGGCAACGGCGCCCCGATCGGCGGCATCAAGGTGACCACCGAGAACGCCTGGTTCGCGGCCCGCCCCTCCGGCACCGAGGACGTCTACAAGATCTACGGCGAGTCGTTCCGCGGCGCGGACCACCTCCGCCAGGTGCAGGACGAGGCGAAGGAGGTCGTTCTCGCCGCCCTCGGCGGCTGACGCCGCGTCACCGGCGCCGTACGCCGGTCTCCGGGCCGGTCAGCCGCGGCCGGCCCGGGGGAGTGCCACGGTCAGCCCCCGGATCTCGTAGCCGTCGATGGCCTCCTGGAAGGCCACGCGCGGCTCGCCGTCCATCCGGACGCCGTCGAGGGCGAACAGGCGGCTGAGGAAGACGTCGGTCTCCAGCAGCGCGATGTGCGCCCCGGGGCACCGGTGCGGCCCGTCGCCGAAGGAGAGGCCCGCACCGACCGTCCGGGCACGCTCGGGACGCACCCGCAGCGGGTACTCGCCCACGGCCTTCCGGTCGGCGTTGGCTTCGTCCAGGCACACCTCGACGTACTCGCCGGGGCACACGGTCACCGCCCCGTCGGGGCCGGGCAGCTCCACGGGCTCGGTGGCCCGCCTGCGCAGCCGTCCGACGACCGGCTCCAGCCGCAGCAGCTCCTGGAGGACGGCGAGACGCCCCGCCTCGTCCGCAGACCGGTAGTGGCCGAGCAGTTCGGCGTCCGAGAACAGGTGCCAGGCGGCCAGGCACACGAACTCCCGCGTGGTGACCATGCCCGCCGCCGCGAACGTCAGGCACTCGCCCAGGATCTCGACGTCCGAGCAGCCCTCCGCGAGCAGGTGGGAGATCAGGTCGTCGTGCTCGCGGCGGCGGTGCGCGCGGATCGCCGGGCGCACGTCGGCCAGGTGGATGCGCAGCCAGTTGACGTTCTGCCGCACCAGCCAGTACAGGCCCCGGACACTGGTCAGCCCCGGTTCGCCGAACTCCTCCGGGAAGAACCGCTCCAGCCTGCGGCGGATGCCGGGCCTGCTGTACCGCAGCCCGACCACCTCGCTCACCACACCGACGGCCAGACCGAAGGCGAGGTCGGAGAGCGGCGCCTCGCCGGCCGAGCGCAGCGCGGTGAGCTGCTCCTGCGCGATCCGCACCATCGGCCCGCGGTAGTGCTCGTCCACCCTGCGGGGTGTGAAGTACCGGGCGGTCTGCCTGCGGTGCTCGCGGTGCTCGGGGCCGTCCCGGTAGAGCACCGGCCGGCGGACCCGCGCCGGCAGCTTCTCCACCGTCTCGATGCCCAGACCGGCCTGCACGGTGCCGGGGGCGCGCAGCAGCGCCCGCGCGGCGGCGAAATCGCGCACCTGCCAGGTCCCGTCGGCGGCCCGGCCGACCGGGCAGCCCGGCCGGGTCCGCCCCCGGTCCGCCTTCCTCGCGGAGACCTGTCCGTCCTGCGTCACGTGGCCACCCCCGGCTCCGGCCGCGCGGCCCGCTGCCACCCGGCTCGACGACACGTTCACCAGGATCGGCCACCGGCCGGACGCCGACCAGCCCCGGAAGCCGCCGATTCGGCGGACCCGGAAACGGGGTGCGCCCCCGGGACCCGTCGTGCGAGGCTCCCCCGGTGGAACGTGACCAGATCTCCAGACTCGCCCATGCGGACCACCCGATCGCGGCCCCGCTCGACGACGCGTCCGTACAGCGGCTCCTGGCCCGCGCGATACCCGGCGACGACGCCCGCGTCCTCGACCTGGGCTGCGGCGGCGCCGAATGGCTCCTGCGCGCCCTCGCCGAGCATCCGCGCCTGACCGCCGAAGGTGTCGACACCTCCGAGGGCGCGCTCGCCCACGCCCGCGCGGCGGCGGCCCGGCTCGGGGTGGGGGACCGGCTGACCCTGCACCACCGGGACGCCGCCCGCTTCACCGCCCCGCACCGCTTCGACCTCGTCCTCTGCGTCGGTTCCGCACACGCCTTCGGCGGCCTGACCGCCACCCTCGCCGCCGCGCGCGAACACCTGGCGCCCGGGGGACGGGTGCTGGTCGGCGACGGATTCTGGGAAGGCGATCCCTCGCCCGAGGCGGTCGGGATGCTCGGCGACCTCGACGACCTGCCGACCACGCTCGACCGGGTCGCCGCGGACGGCTGGACGCCCGTGGGCGGGCACATCAGCACCCGGCGGGAACTCGACGACTACGAGTGGGCGTGGACCGGGACCCTGGCCGGGTGGGCCCTGGACCACCCCGGCGACCCGGACCGTGCGCAGGCCCTGGAGGCGGCCGCCGCCCACCGCGAGGGATGGCTGCGGGGCTACCGGGACTCCTTCGGCTTCCTGTGTCTGGTCCTGCGCCCGACGGACGCCTGACGCCGCTGTCACGCGGGTTCCGTGCCGGGACGGGTGATGCCGCCGGATTCGGGGGTAGACGGGCTGGCGTACACGGTCGAGGCTCAGGAAGAGGGCGGATCGGATGGACGGGGCTGCCCGCATGGGGGACCGGCTGAGTGACGAGCGGGTCAAGGTATCGGCGCGGTACGAGGGCATTCCCGGCGACATCGCCCGGGGCAGGGAGCTGGCCCGGGGGTTCCTGGCACGAGCGCGGACGGCGCACGGGGCCAGAGTGACCGACCGAGCGGTGGAAGTGGTGCAACTGGTGGTCAGCGAGTTGCTGACGAACGCCTGCAAGTACGCGCCCGGCCCTTCGACGGTCGACCTCGAACTGGCCGGGGACCGGGTGGAGGTCACGGTGTGGGACAGCGAGCCGGCGCTGCCCGTGCCCGGCACCCCGGACCCCGACCGGGTGGGGCGGCACGGGCTGGAGATAGTGATGGCGGTCTGCCAGAGCTTCGAGGTGCACAGGGAACAGGTCGGCAAGCGCATGAGAGCCGCGGTGGCCCTCGCCGAGGACCTGCACCGCACCCCCGCCCTCGACCACTCCGCCTGACCCCCGCCCCCGCACCCACCGGGCCCACGCCCCGCGAGGACCGGCCCGACACACCTGCGGACCGGGACGCCGCCCGCCGGCCCCGGGGAGCCAGGATGCCGCCCACCAGTGCCGGAGAGCCCGGACGCCGCTCGCCGGAGTCCCGGAGCCGGAACGAGGTCACCGCCCCCAGCCCCGGCCGCTCAGGTCGGTCTGGAAACGAGGACCTCCCGCCCGCCGACTGGACCGGGGGAGCGGGAGCGGCGCGGGTGACGGGCCGGCCACCTGACGGCAGCCCGTCCGGTCCGAACCAACTCCGCGGCCACTGACACGTGTTGAGGCCTTCGGCGAGGAGCGGCCCCGGCACCCGGACGGGCGCCGTGTTCACCCGGCTGAGCGGCCCCAGTGGTGCGAGACGGGCGTCGGGCTGACGGTGATTCACGTCGGGGCCGGGCCCTCTCAGCTGACGAAGCGGCAGCTACCCGGTCGTGACGGAAGGAACCTCAGATGCGTTCTGCTCGCATGCTCCTGACCACGGCGGCGGCCTCGGCCGTCTTCGTCCTCGGCGCACCCGGCGCCTACGCGGCGGTCGGCGGCAACTGGGACCACGACGACTCTTCCTACAGCAAGGAGCACGACAACGGAAGCAAGCACGACGAGCCGCGCGGCGGCATGCACACCGGTGGTGGCGCGCTGGCCGCGGTGAACGAGGGCGGCCGGGGCCACGACGGCTCGGGCGACGAGCGCGGCAGCGAGAACCGGCACTCGGGCGACGAGCGCGAGGACGAGAGCGGGCACGAGAAGCCGCGCGGCGGCATGCACACCGGTGGCGGTGCGCTGGCCGCGGTGAACGAGGGCGGCCGGGGCCACGAGGACTCGGGCGACGAGCGCGGCAGCGAGAACCGGCACTCGGGCGACGAGCGCGAGGACGGAAGCCGGCACGACGAGCCGCGCGGTGGCATGCACACCGGTGGCGGTGCGCTGGCCGCGGTGAACGAGGGCGGCTGGGACGGCGGCGGCCGTGAGTCCAAGGAGGGCGGCTCGCAGACCTACCAGCAGGACGAGGGTGAGGGCTCCCGGGGCGGCGGCGACCACGAGAAGCCGCGCGGTGGCATGCACACCGGCGGTGGCGCGCTGGCCACGCCGACCACGACCGCGGGCGGACTCGCCGTCCTGGCCGTCGCCGCGACCGGCCTGTACGCCGTCCGACGCAAGAAGTCGGCTCACGGAGTGGCGTAAGCCGTGCCGGGCGCGATAGCAGCCGGGCCGCCACCCAGGAACCACGGGGCGGCCCGGCTCGCCCGCGCTCATCCGTCCGCCCTGCCGCCGCGCCCCAGTGAGGTCGTCCGATGTCCGTTCCTCCCCCCGCCCCCACCCCCCTTCCCGACGACGAGACGGCCACCGGCCAGGGCTCCCGCTCCGGCCTGATGGTGCTGTGCGGCGTGGCCCTGCTGATCCTGGCGGTGAGCCTGATCGGCGGCAACGACACGTCCGGTGACTCCTCCCGCCCCCCGCTGCCCGCGCAGCCCGGCACCACCGCATCCTCCGCCCCGCCCGCGACCGGCGGGACCGGCGGGACCGGCGGGACCGGATCCGTCCTGCCCCGGTCGAATCCCGTGCGCCTGCTGATCCCGGAGATCTCCGTCGACGCCCCCTTCACCGACCTCGCCATCGGCGACAAGGGGCAGCTCCAGCCGCCGCCCGCCGGTGACACCAACCTCGTCGGCTGGTACGCCAAGGGCGTCTCCCCCGGCGAGCGGGGCACCTCGATCATCGCCGGGCACGTGGACACCAAGACGTCCGCCGCCGTCTTCGCCCGCCTCGACCAGCTCGACAAGGGCGACAAGTTCCAGGTGGAGCGCGCGGACGGGCGCACGGCGACCTTCGTGGTCGACAGCCTGGAGACCTTCGCCAAGGACCAGTTCCCCAGTGACCGGGTCTACGGCGACGCCGCCCGGCCCGAGGTGCGGCTCATCACCTGCGCGGGCGACTACGACCACAAGGTCAAGGACTACACCGACAACCTGGTCGTCTTCGCCCACCTCGCCTGAGCCGCCCACCTGTGCCGCCCCGCCGAGCCGCCCACCTGTGCCGCCCCGCCGAGCCGCCCGCCCGGGCACCCCGCTCCGGGCCGCGCCCGCCGGCCGACCGCCGCGTGCCGGTCACCCGCCCAACGCATCCGGGTCGCGCGGCGCGGGGGCCGGCCACAGGATCGAGGCAAGCCGGCGTCGCATCACCGCGGCCGACGTTCAGCACCGCCCCGCGAAGGAGATGTGCGCCAGATGACCACCACGCCCCCCGCCGCTGCGGAACCGCTGACGCGACAGGTGTCGCACCAGGTCTCCCAGTCCGTCTTCGACGGCTCCCGCCTGCGGGTCGTCCTCCTGGTGGAGGTCTACGACGGAGCCCAGCAGCAGTTCCTCGAGACGTACGAGAACCTGCGCAGCCACGTCGAGTCCGTTCCCGGGCACATCGGCGAGCAGCTCTGCCAGTCCATCGAGAACCCCTCGCAGTGGCTCATCACCAGCGAGTGGGAGAGCGCGCCGCCGTTCCTGAACTGGGTGAGCAGCGAGGAGCACGTGCGGATGGTCAAGCCGCTGCACAGTTGCGTCCGGGACACCAGGTCGCTGCGCTTCCACGTGGTCCGCGAGACCGGCCGTGCGGCGGCCGGCGACGAGGCCGCCCGGGGCGGACTGCAGTCCGCGCCCCGCGTCGGCGACGGCGTCATCCGGCACGCGCTCACGTTCACGGTGAAGCCGGGGAGCGAGGAGCAGGTCGGCAAGATCCTCGCCGACTACGCCTCTCCCGAGCCGCGCGTGGACGACACGACGCGCCTGTGCCGTACGTCCCTGTTCCTGCACGGCAACCGGGTGGTGCGGGCCATCGAGGTGCGCGGCGACCTGCTCGCGGCCCTGCGGCACGTGGCCGAGCAGCCCGAGGTGCGGGCCGTCGAGGAGGCCATCAACCCGTACCTGGAGCAGGACCGCGACCTCGCCGACCCGGAGTCCGCCCGGGTGTTCTACACGCGGGCGGCGCTGCCCGCCGTCCACCACGTGACCGCGGGGGAGGTGGGCACGGCGGCGCAGCGGCACGCGCTGTCCTACCCGGCCCGGCCGGGCTGCGGGATGCGGCTGGCCCAGGTGCTCGCCGAGCACGACGAGGCCGCGGCGGACGATGCTCGGAGCCCCGTCCTGTGCAGCACCATCTTCCAGCGCGACGACGTCGTCGTCCGGCTGGTCGACGTACGCGGCGACCTCCACGACGGCGACCCCGCCGTGACCCTGGGCCTGCCGGACGCCGGCCGGGTGTCCGAGCTGACGACCCTCCTGGACGGCTTCACCGACGCCGGTTCCCCGACGGGCGGCGGACTCGTCCGCGCACTCGAGGGCGCCCGGATGGAGCTGGTCACCGATCGGCGCGCGCCGGAGGCCTGACCGGCCCGCACGCACAGGCGTCGGCCGCCGCACCGCTGAGTCGCGGTGCGGCGGCCGACGCCTGTGCGGGTGCGCGGGTCAGCTCACTTCGGCACCGTGCAGTCGAAGGCGTGCAGGTACGGGTTGACCGGGCGGATGTCGTCGATCACGAGGCCCGCGTCGGTCAGCCGGCCGACCATGCTGTCGGTGGTGTGCTTGGCACCGCCGACGTTGAGGAGCAGCAGCAGGTCCATGGCCGTGCTGAACCGCATCGACGGGGTGTCGTCGACGAGGTTCTCGATGACGACGACCCGGGCCCCCGGACCGCCGGCCGCGATGACGTTGCCCAGGGCGCGGGCGGTGCTGTCGTCGTCCCACTCCAGGATGTTCTTGATGACGTACACGTCGGCCCGCACGGGGATGGCCTCGCGGCAGTCGCCCGGCACGATGCGGACCCGGTCCGCGAGCGAACCGCCCTCGCGCAGGCGGGGGTCGGCGTTCTCCACCACCCGCGGCAGGTCGAGCAGGGTGCCCTGCATGGCCGGGTACTTCTCCAGCAGGCTCGCCACCACGTGCCCCTGGCCGCCGCCGATGTCGGCCACCGAGCTGCTCGCCGACAGGTCGAGGAGCGCGGCGACGTCCTGGGCCGACTGCCGGCTGGACGTGGTCATGGCCCGGTTGAAGACCTCGGCCGACTGGGGCGCGTCCTCGTTGAGGTAGGTGAAGAATTCCTTGCCGTACAGGCCCTCGACGACGTTGGAGCCGGTGCGCACCGCCTCGTCGAGCAGGGGCCAGGCGTCCCAGGTCCACGGTTCGGTGCACCACAGGGTGATGTTGCGCAGGCTGTGGGGGTCGTCCTCGCGCAGCAGCCGGGACATGTCGGTGTGCGCGAACGTCCCGTCGCGGTGCTCGGTGAAGACGCCGTAGCAGGTCAGGGCACGCAGGAGCCGGCGCAGCGGCTTGGGCTCGGTCTTCACCGCGGCCGCGAGGTCCTCCACGGCCATCGGGGTGTCGTCGAGGGCGTCGGCGACGCCGAGCCGTGCGGCCGCGCGGAGGGCGGCGGCACATGCCGCCCCGAACACGAGCTCCCTCAGCCGCATGGGCGGGGGCGGGGCAGTCTGTGCGGTCGTCATGTGCCGCTTTCCTTCCTTCTTCGGTCCATGGGCCGTCTTCGGTCCACGGGTGGTTACGGCCGGCTCAGCACAGGCCCGCGGGCTTGGACGCGCCGCAGGTGTTGCCGGTGAAGGTGTTGCTCTTGCCGGTGTCGCCGGTCCCGGCGTTGACCAGGTCGGCGGGCGAGTTGTCGCGCAGCCGGTTGCCGTTGACCTCGTTCTTCGCGTTGGCGGTGCCCACCATGCTCGCGGCCAGGACGATGCCGCCCGACATCGAGGACTTGCCCGAGTTGCCCTCCACCGTGTTGTCGGCGACCAGGACCTTCTCGACGCCGGTCAGGACGATGCCGGAGCCCTGGAGCGCCTCGAGGCGGTCGGTCTTCGGGCAGGACTTGTTGTTGCGCACGACGCGGTTGTCGCGCACGACGAGGTCACCGGCCTTGGGGGTGTTCTCGTCGCCGACGACGAACACGCCCGCGCAGTTGCCCGTGATGTCGTTGTCCGCGACGGCGAGGTTGCGCAGGCGCCGGACGGTGACGCCGACGCGGTTGCCCTCCAGCCGGTTGTGCGCGACGAGCGTGCCCTCGGTGTCGGCGGCGCCTTCCTCGGCCTTGATGTTGTTGGCGAGGAAGATGCCCGCGTCGCCGTTGTCGCGGGCGGTGTTGCCGCGGACGACGCCGTGGACGGACCGCTCCTGCGCGATGCCCCACACGCCGTTCTTCACCGCGTTGACGTTCTGGACCGTCAGCCCGTCGGTGGCCATCGAGAACACGCCGGTACGGGTGAACCCGGTCACCGTCAGGTCGGCGACGGTGACGCCCTTGACGTTCTTGTCCTTCGTGCCGATCACGCAGATGCCGTTGCCGCCCTCGGCGCACGTGTTGTCGGCCGCCTTCTCGGTGCCGGGCTGGATGACCGTGCTGCGGCCCACACCCCGCAGGGTGAGCCCGGGGGTGCTCACCTTGACGCTCTCGCGGTAGACGCCGGGCGTGACGAGGACGGTGTCGCCGGAGCGGGCGGCGTCCACCGCCTTCTGGATCGACTGCCCGGGGTGGACCAGGTGGGTCCGGGGGACGGAGGACGCCGGGGCCGCACCGAGCCCCGTCCCGATCATCGCTGCGGTGCACACGAGGTACACGACATGGCATTTCTTCATATTCGAGAAGGTATGCCTGACATATTCCCCGACCGCCGGGATGAGCCATCCGACGGCGTGTCACGAACGGGCGCTGAACCCGTGCTTCTTGGGCACAAGGCGTACGTGATCTTCATGTCGGCCACCCGGGGAGGAACGACCACCGTGACCGTGCCCGAACACCGTGCCCGCGGCAGACGCGCGGGGCGCCGCTTCGACCTGCGGGCGACCACCGTGACCTTCGGTCTCGCCGCCCTCGCCCTGGTCCTGCTGGGATGGGCCGCGCGCATGGCGCTCGACGCGGCGCAGCGGCGACCGGTCTGGGTGTTCGTCCTGGTGCTCGGGGCGGTCACGGCCGTGCTCCTGCGCCGTCGCACACGCGGCCGGCCCGTCGCGGCACGGGCGGCCCTGCGGACCACGGACGCCCTGGCGGCGGCCACGGCGACGACACTGGACGCGCTGGAGCAGGACCGCGAGCCGGCACCGGCACCGGCACCGTACGCGCGCGGGGAGCAGACCACCGTGGCCGTCGTCCCCGCCGGGGACGAGGAACTCACCCCCGACGAGTTCGAGGAGGCGATAGCCGACCTGTGCCGGCGGGACGGCTGCGTCGACGTCGAGGTCGTGGGCGGGGCGGGCGACCTCGGCGCCGACGTGCTGGCGGTGGCGCCCGACGGCCGGCGGGTCGTCATCCAGTGCAAGCGCTACAGCGAGGACCACAAGGTGGGCTCCCAGGACCTCCAGCGCTTCGGCGGCACCTGCTTCACCGTGCACGAGGCCGACGTGGCGGTCCTCGTCGCCAGCACCGGGTTCACCGCACCGGCGGCGGACTACGCCGAGCAGTGCGGCATAGTCTGCGTGGACGCCCAGTGGCTGCGCGACTGGCGCGAGGGCGGTGGACCGGTGCCCTGGGAACCGCTCCCGCCCGGACCGGACGAGGCGCGGCCCTCCGGCGGCGCGTCGTGGTGAGCCGGGCGGCTCGCCCGCCCGCGGTCGGCGGGTGGAGCGGGGATTCCGCGCCCCGCGGTGGCAACCTGGGCGGCATGGGCAAGACCGCGCTGATCGTCATCGACATGATCAACACCTACGACCACGAGGACGCCGAGTTCCTGATCCCCGCCGTGGAATCCGTACTGCCGCGGGTGACCGGCCTGTTGGAGCGGGCGCGACGGCAAGGCGTCCCCGTGATCTACGTCAACGACAATTTCGGGGAGTGGCGCTCGCACCACGGCGAAATCCTCGACAAGGCCCTCTCGGGACCGCACTCCCGGCTCGTCGAGCCGCTGAAGCCGGACGAGTCCTCGCTCTTCGTGGTCAAGGCACGCCACTCGATCTTCTTCGAGACCCCGCTGACCTATCTGCTCCACCAGCAGGGCATCGACCGGCTGGTGCTGTGCGGGCAGGTGACCGAGCAGTGCGTGCTCTACTCGGCCCTCGACGCGCACATCCGCCATCTGCAGGTCATCGTGCCGCGCGACGCGGTCGCCCACATCCACGCCGATCTGGCGGACGCGGCGCTGCGCATGATGGAGCGGAACATGGGCGCCCGGGTGTGCGACAGCGGCGAGTTGTGGACGTGAGACGACCCGACGCCGCGGGGTGGGCGGAGCGGGCGCCCGCCCGTCAGGTCCGCAGGCTGCGTACCGGCAGGACGACCTGAGCGGCGGTGGAGAGCGTGTCCTCGTGGTTGGCGAAGGCGGCGACTGTCGCGGCGTCGCCGGTCTCGCCCCCGGGCCAGGGGCGGGTGGCGAAGATGAGGCAGGCGTACCCTCGTTCGCCGGCCGCCGCCCGCCACTGCGGGGTGGGGGCGAACTGGGCGCTGACGCCCGGCATGGTGAGCGCCGCGGCACCCGGCACGACCAGCAGGCTGATCGGCAGGGCGGGCAGGACGGTGCCGTCGACGACGCCGTCGCCGCCCACGGCGAGACCGGAGCGGCTGAGCAGTCCCTCGACGGCGGCCGGGGTCGCCTCGGGGCCGCCCGCCCCGTCGCCGAGGGAGCAGGCGAGGAGGAAGGGGACGGCGCCGTCGGGCGTGTCACGGCTCCAGGACATGATGACGAGCGTTCCGAGGTCGGCGGTACGCAGGGGGCGCGGGGCAGTGGAGATCGAGGTCATCGCGAAACCGTAAGCGGGCGCGGGCGCGCACCCGCCCGGCCGTCACCCGACTGGACGACACCCTCGCGGTTCTTCACACGAACGAGGGGCGTCCGCCGCCCGGTCCCTCTCGTGCGGCGGAGCGCGGGCAGGGTGAGTTCGTGGTCCGACCGGGCCAAGGCGGGGCGCTGTTGAGCGGCGGACCCCGGTCGTCTGGTGTAGCAGTGATCTTATGATCCGTAGACGAAATGATCGTCGGAGCGGCGTGCGCGGTTCGCGTGGCTGCAGGCTCCGCACCGCCGCGGCGACCCTGGTCGCCGCCACCGCCCTCGGCGCGACCGGCCAGGCGGTGGCCGCGCCGTCGGCGCCGCTGCGTACCGACTGGGACGCCATCGCCGCCTGCGAGTCCAGCGGCAACTGGCAGGCGAACACCGGCAACGGCTACTACGGCGGGCTGCAGTTCGCGCCGTCGAGCTGGGCCGCGGCCGGGGGCCTCGAGTACGCGCCGCGCGCGGACCTCGCCAGCCGCGCCGAGCAGATCGCCGTGGCCGAACGCCTCGCGCGGATGCAGGGGATGGGCGCCTGGGGCTGCGCCTGACCGCAGCCCCAGGCGCCCTCAGCGGACGGGTTCCGTGGCCGGCCGCGGCAGACCGTAGTGCTCGCGCAGTGTGCTGCCCTCGTACGTGCCGCGGAACAGGCCCCGTTGCCGCAGGATCGGTACCACGTGGTCGGCGAAGAGGTCGAAGCCACCGGTCAGCCAGGGCGGCATGATGTTGAAGCCGTCGGCCGCCCCGTGCTCGAACCACTCCTGGAGCTGGTCGGCGACCTGCTCGGGAGTGCCCGCCACCACCCGGTGACCACGTGCGCCCGCGAGCCGGTGCAGCAGTTGGCGCACGGTGGGCTGTTCGCGGTCGACGATGTCAAGGACCAGCCGGAAGCGGCTGCCGTTGCCGCGCTCGCCCCGCGTCTCGACGAGCTGCCGGGGGACCGGGCCGTCCAGCTCGGCGGTGCTCAGCTCCAGTCCCAGCAGGCGCTGGAGCAGGTGGAGCGAGTACTCGGGCTGGGTGAGGTCGTCGAACTCCTTGTGCAGCGCCCGTGCCTCCGCCTCGGTCGAGCCGATGAACGGGCTCATGCCGGGCAGGACGAGCAACCGGCCGGGATCGCGGCCCAGCGCCGCGGCCCGGGCCTTGAGGTCGGCGTAGAACTCCTGGCCGCTGCGCAGCGTCTGGTGGGCCGTGAACACGGCTTCGGCGTACGCGGCGGCGAAGGAACGGCCGTCCTGCGACGAACCGGCCTGGACGTAGACCGGGCGGCCCTGCGGCGAGCGCGGCAGGTTCAGCGGTCCGCGCACCTTCAGGTGGCGGCCCGCGTGGTTGATCTCGTGGATGCGCCCGGTGTCCGCGAAGACGCCGGTCTTCTGGTCGACGACCAGTGCCTCGTCCTCCCAGCTGTCCCACAGCTTGGTGACGACCTCCACGAACTCCCGTGCGCGGTCGTACCGTTCGGCGTGCACGGGGTGCTCGTCCAGGCCGAAGTTGCCGGCGGCCTGCGGGGCGCCGGTGGTGACGATGTTCCAGCCCGCCCGGCCCCTGCTGAGATGGTCGAGCGAGGAGAAGAGCCGGGCCAGGTTGTACGGCTCGGTGTAGGTGGTCGACGCGGTGGCGATCAGGCCGATGCGTTCGGTGGCGGCGGCGATCGCCGACAGCCACGTCAGGGGTTCGAGCCGGAAGCGGCTCGCGTAGCGCACGTTGTCCGCGAGGGAGGGGCCGTCGGCGAAGAACACGGCGTCGAAGGCGGCCGCCTCGGCGCGGCGGGCGAGATCCTGGTAGAAGCCGATGTCCAGGAATCGGCCGGGGTCGGTGCCGTGGTGGCGCCAGGCGGCCTCGTGGTGTCCGCCCGGGTAGACGAACAGGTTGAGGTGCAGCTTCCGGACGCTCATGCCGCCTTCCCTTCGTCGGTCGCGTCGGTCTCGTCCACACCTGCGGCGGTGTCCACGCCGAGCTGGGCCAGCAGCCGGGCGCGCAGGGCCGTGTACGCGGCGCCGGCGTGCGGGCGCGGGGCCGGCAGCTCCACGGGGAGGTCGGCCGCGATGCGGCCCCGGTCCAGCACCACGACCCGGTCCGCCAGCGCGACGGCCTCGTCGACGTCGTGGGTGACCAGCAGCACGGCGGGCCGGTGCCGCTCGCACAGACGGCGCAGCAGCGCGTGCATCCGGGTCCGGGTCAGCGCGTCCAGCGCGCCGAACGGCTCGTCGGCGAGAAGCAGTTGCGGCTCGCGGACGAGGGAGCGGGCGAGCGAGACGCGCTGCTGCTCACCGCCCGAAAGCTCGACGGGCCAGGCACGCTCGCGCCCGGCCAGCCCGACTTCGGCGAGCGCGTCCCGGCCCCGGTCCGCGGCGAGGGGCCCGGACAGGCCGAGGACGACGTTGTCCAGCAGCCGCTTCCAGGGCAGCAGCCGCGCGTCCTGGAAGACGACGGACACGTGCTCGGGTGCGGTCAGCCCGCCGCTGCCCGCCACCTCGTGGTCGAGCCCCGCAAGGGCGCGCAGCAGCGTGCTCTTTCCGGAACCGCTGCGGCCGAGCAGTGCCACGAACTCACCGGGTGCGATCGACAGGTCGAGCCCGTCCAGCACCCTGCGGTCGCCGAAGGAACGCACCAGGTTCTCGATGCGGACCGCCGCGCGGTCCCCGGCCGTCCTCAGCCCGCCAGCGTGCGTCGCCACGACAGGGCCCTCCTCTCCACGAGCCGTACGAGTGCGTCGGAGGCCAGGCCGAGCAGGCCGTACACGACCAGGCCGACGATGATGACGTCGGTCTGCCCGTACGTCCGGGCCAGCTCCATCATGTAGCCGATGCCGCTGGTGGCGTTGACCTGTTCCACCACCACCAGGGCCAGCCAGGCCGAGGTCACCGCGAACCGCATGCCCAGCAGGAAGCCGGGCAGGGCGCCGGGGAGCACGACGTGCCGGACGAAGGCGGACCGGCCCAGGCGTACCGTCTCGGCGAGTTCCGCGTAGCGGCTGTCGATGGTGCGCAGACCGTTGTGCGTGTGGATGTACACCGGCACGAGCACGCCGAGGGCGATCGTGACGACCTTCATCGTCTCGCCGATGCCGAACCACAGGATCAGCAACGGGATCAGGGCCAGCGAGGGAATGGACCGCTTGATCTGCACGGGGCCGTCGATCAGCGCCTCGCCGATCCGGCTGAGCCCGGAGACGAGCGCGAGCACCAGCCCGGCCGCCACGCCGAACAGGAGCCCCAGCAGGGCGCGTTGGGCTGAGGTGCCGAGGTGGGACTGGAGCTTGCCGCTGTCGGCGAGATCACCCGCGGTGGCGGCGACGGTCCACGGCGCGGGCAGCGCGCGGACGTCGAAGAACCCGAGTCCCGAGCCGGCCGCCCACAGCACGAGCAGCAGCACCGGGCCGATCGCCCAGCCGTACGGGACGGGCCTGCCGGGGCCCAGGCGTTTGCGGCGGGTGCGTCCGGGGCGGAGCGCGGCCGGTGCGGGCGGCGCCTGGGGTGCCTGTTTCCCCATGGCCGTGGTGCTCATGACCGGTTCTCCTCTCCGGCGACGGCCCGCGCGGCCACCGTCTCGTAGCGGCGGTCGAAGAGCAGGCCCGCGTCGAAGGGTTCGCGGTCCTGTTCCTTCGCCAGCAGGTCGATGGTCCGCTGCTGCCGGTGGACGGCCTCGGTCCAGTCCGCGGGCAGGTCCGGGCGGCCGGCACGCCGCACGAGGTATGCGCCGTCCTCGCGGCTGAGGCCCTGGTCCTTCACGTAATAGCCCGCCACCCATTCCTCCGGGTGCCGGTAGATCCAGGTCTGGGCCCGCGCCCAGAACTTCACGAGTTCACGGACGGCAGCCGATTTCCCGGCGTCGGCCACGGAGTCCGTCAGCGCCCACAGATGCGCCGGGTCGTCCCGGAGGCCGTGCTTGATCGTCGCGCCGCCCTCCTTTCCGTAATGCGCCAGATACCGCTTGATGTTGACGTCCGCGATGGGTGCGGCGTCCACCTGTCGGTTGCCCAGGGCCGTGGGATAGACGTCTCCGGTGCTGGCGAGTTCGACGAGTTCGACGTCCTGCTGGGTGAGGCCGGCTTTCTGCAGGATGCGCAGCACGAGGGCGCCCTGGGCCTGCCCGGGGCTGTAGGCGATCTTCTTCCCCCGCAGGTCCGCGAGTGACTTGATGCCGGAACCCGGGGCCGTGCCCAGTTCGTAGACGGGGTTCTCCAGAGGGTCCGCCCGGAACTTCACCGCCACGAGCTTGGTGTCCAGACCCGTCCAGTGCGCGTTGATCGCCGGGATGTCCGCGGCCGAGCAGACGTCGAGGGCGCCGGCGCGGAACGCCTCCGAGCACTGGGGTCCGCCGCTGATGTTGGCCCACTTCACCTTGAAGGGGAGCTGGTCGATCCGGCCCGACAGTTCGAGGGCGACCTTGAGGTCGGGTGCCCCGACCGTGAGCGTGGTGTCACGGTCGGCCGAGGCCGGGATCGGCCGGTCCGAGAGGTCCCTGCCGTCCGGCGAGGACTGCGCCGGGGTCACGCAGGACGCCAGGAGGAACGGAAGGGCGAGGACGGCCGGGAGGGAAAGGCGCCGGTGTCCGGGCATGCGTGTGCGAGAGGTCATGACGGCCTTCACGGGATGCGGGAGAAGGAAAAAGGGGCAGTCGAGCCGTGGAGTTCGGCGGGGGCCGGTGTGGAGTTCAGCTACACACCGCGGTCGCGACGCGCATCAGATCGATCGCGCGCCGCTTCGTGAACTGCCGGTGGTTCCGCATGCCGTGGACGCTAGCCAGGGGGGTGAAACGCGGTCAAGGTGTGCCGGCGGGCCCCACCGGGACCGCAACGACACCTTCGCGGGCCGTCATGTTCCGGAAACGCGCCGCCCCGAATAGGCAGACCAGCGGCCGTCCCGTCGGGTCACCGTGATGTCCCGGCCGAAACAGGAAGTCAACAGGGGGTCGGTGAGGACGTCGTCCACCGTGCCCCGGGACAGGATCCGGCCCTCGCGCAGCAGCAGGGCGTGGCTGACCGCCGGGAACAGTTCCTCCAGATGATGGGTGACCGTCACGGTGGCCAACTGCGGCCTCCCTTCGGCCAGTTGGTGCATCGCCTCGACGAGGTCCTCGCGGGAGGGGAGGTCCAGGGCGTTGAACGGCTCGTCCAGCAGGAGCAGGGCCGGATCGGCCATCAGCGCCCGCGCGATCAGGACCCGCGCCCGCTGCCCGCCCGAGCAGACACCGTACGGCCGGTCGGCCAGCTCCTTGACGCCCAGCTCGGTCAGGAGGTCCCGGGCGCGCAGCCGCACCTCCTCGCCGTACGTCCGCCACAGGGGCTGCACGGTGCCGCTGTGGCCGGTGAGCACGACCGCGTGGGCGGTGAGGTCCTGCGGCACCCGCTGGGCCGAGTTGACGTGGCCGATGCGTGCCCGCAGCTCACGGACGTCCACCCGGCCCAGCCGGCTGCCGAGGACCTCGACCGTGCCCGTGGTGGGGTGCATGAGCGCGCCGAGCAGTCGCAGCAGGGTGGTCTTTCCGGCGCCGTTGGCCCCCAGCAGTGCCCAGTGCTCGCCCGGCCGGACCGTCCAGTCGACGGCGTCGAGGATCAACTGGTCCGTGGTGAAGCGGCGCACGCTCACGTCCTGGAGCCGCAGCACGGCCGCCGCTTGCTCGTTCTCCCGGGAGATGGCTGTCTGGCCGGTCATGCCGTGGCTCCTTCGCGCGCGGGACACCCGTGGTCGGTCACCGTGCACACTAGATGTAGCCACCACCCGCCCGCCGGGCCGTCCGTTTCCTGGACGGCCGGCGGGCGGGCGGGTGGCCCCGGCCGTGGGCGGCTCGGGACGGCCGCGGGGCCCCGTGCCCGGCTCCGCGGTGACGGAGGCGGGCACGGGACCCGGGAGCGGGAGGCGTCAGACGCCCGCCACCGACTGGATCCAGGAGCGGTAGGCGGTGACGTTGGTGTACGCCGTGGTGCTCTGCCGGTCGCTGGTCGAGGCGACGCCCACCTGGACGCCGCCGGCCATCATCGGTCCGCCGGAGTCGCCGCCCGCGGTGATGCCGTCGACGGGGCGGGCGCATATCGCCTGGCCGTTGTAGGCGTCGTAGCAGCCCTGGGTGACGCTCACGTTGGCGACCTTGAGGTACTGGGACTGGCAGTTGATCTCCGAGCCGCACCGGGAGGTCGCGCCCCAGCCGTAGACCTGCACGGTCTGGCCGACCTGCACCGTGCCCGGCCGGCCGAGCGGGGCGTAGGTGGCGGAGACGGAGCGGTCGAGCCGGACCAGCGCGAGGTCCGCCGACGGGCTGGTGACGGTCTGCACGCCGTTGGCCACCGTGCCGCCGGAGCCCTGGTCGAGACTGCCGATGCGGAAGGCGAGGCCGCCGCCGCTGACGCAGTGCTTGGCGGTGAGGATCCAGGTGGGGGAGATGATGGTCGAGGTGCAGGTCTGCTGGCCGTTGGAGAACAGCCGCGCCGCCCAGGGGGCGTTCTGCGCGTAGCCGCCGCCGATGATCGGCTGGGGGCCGCCGTCACCGGGCCGGGGCTCCACCGCCGAGGCGGTCGGGGCGAGGGCGAGGGCGGACAGCAGCGCGGCCACGACGGCGGCCAGCAGGGCGGGGACGAGTCTCGTTGTTCGCAAGGCTCCTCGATTCCGACGGCACGCGCCGGGGCGCGTGCTGGTGTGTGGGGGCGCCCACAGCATGCCGGGCCCGGTGGCCGGCCAACAGTCCCGGCTTCGCATAACGCGGCGTTATGCCGGACGCCCCCTAGCGCAGCAGCAGTTGTACGAGGGCGACCGTGCCGACCGTCACGACCAGGATGCGCAGGACCGTCGGGCTGAAGCGGCGGCCCACCTTGGCACCGACGTAGCCGCCGAGGCCCGAGCCGACCGCGAGGAGCCCGACGGCGGTCCACTCGAAGTCCGCGGCGAAGAGGAAGAAGAGCGCGGCGACGGTGTTGACGACGGCGGCCAGGACGTTCTTGACGCCGTTGAGACGTTGCAGCGGCTCGTCCAGGAGCATGCCCATCAGGGACAGGTAGATGATCCCCTGGGCCGCGGTGAAGTAGCCGCCGTAGACGCTGGCCAGCGTCAGGCCGCCGAACAGCAGCGGACCGCCGTCCCGGCGGGGCGAGGCGCCGGTGCGGGCCCGGCGGCGCTGGACCAGCCGGCCGATCTGCGGCTGGAACGCCACCAGCAGCAGGGCGAGGCCCACCAGGACCGGCACGATCGTCTCGAAGGCACCGGCCGGCAGCATCAGCAGGAGCGTGGCTCCCGCGAGGCCGCCCGCCAGTGCTCCCGAGCCCAGCTTCAGCACGCGCCGGCGCTGGCCGCGCAGCTCCTCGCGGTAGCCGATGGCCCCGCTGATGGAGCCCGGGATCAGGCCGAGCGCGTTGGAGACGGTGGCCGTGACCGGCGGCAGTCCCGTGGCCAGCAGCACGGGAAAGGTGATCAGGGTGCCGGAGCCGACGACGCTGTTGATGGCGCCGGCCCCGACGCCGGCCGCGAACACCGCGGCCATCGCCTCCGGTGTCATCCCGGACCGCCCGGCCCCGGCCCCGTGGCAGGCCGGAACGTGTCTTGTGCATCTGTCACGGGGCCGACTGTACCCACCGCGTCGAAGGCCGACTTCGCCGGTCTCAACCGTTCATGTGTGGGCGCTTCTTGACGTCAGTTCACCTGATCATGCGGTGATACGATCACCGCGTTTGCGGAGCGGGCGGATGGGTGACAGACGGCATCCCCGACACATGGGGCAGCCCGGGCAGCTTCCCCGGTGCGGGCAGTCCACCGGACCGCCCGCACGGACGGAATTCAGCAAGCCGGCTGTCAGTCGCCTGAAGAGAGTCTTATGACGGAATACACAGGGAACCCCTTGCTCTGGGTCGCCCTCGTCGCCCTCGTCGCCGCCGCCGTGCTCATCAGTCGCCAGCGCAAGGCGGCACGGGCATTGCGGCAGCAGGTCCAGGGGCTCAGGGATCACTACACCGAGCTGGAGAGCGATTACGGCAAGTCCGTGCAGGCCGCCCAGGAGCGGGCCGAGGACGAGACGAAGACGGTGCTGAAATCCGCCATGCGGACCCTTCAGGGCCTCGCCGCCGAACAGCAACTGGTGCTCTCCCGGCTGCAGACCAAGTACGGCGACTCGGCCCTCCTCCAGGACCTGCTGGAGATCGACCACACCAACTCGCAGTTCGGCCGGCGCGCCCAGTCCATCGCCGTGCTCTGCGACGGCTGGCTCGGCGGACGGCGCGACACCGCCTCGGTGTACGACGTGGTGCGCAGCGCCCAGGGACGCATCCGGCACTTCCGCCGCGTGGACATCCTCTCCCAGGTCGACTTCGGCATCACCAGCCGGGCCGTCGAGCCCGTCGCCCTGGCCCTGGCCGAGCTGCTCGACAACGCCACCAGCTACTCCAGCCCGGACACCGTCGTCGAGATCAACATCCGGACGGTGCCCAAGGGCATCTGCGTGGTCGTGGACGACGCGGGTGTCGGCATGAGCGACGAGGAGCGGGCCCGCGCCGACAAGCTGCTCGCCACCGAGCGCGCCTCGGGCGTGGCGGGGCTCGGCAACCCGCCGCAGTTCGGCTTCGCCGTCATCGGCCTGCTGTGCGAACGATTCGGCTTCGAGGTGTCGGTGGACTCCTCCTCCCCCTACGGAGGTGTACGGGCGGTGGTCCTGCTCCCGCACGAACTGCTCACCGCCATGCCCGAGAAGAAGGCCCCCGCGCCCGCCCCCGCTCCCGCGTCCGCCGCCCACGGCACGGCCCGCCCGGTTCCCGACGGAGGACCGGAGCCGGCGCTCACCTCCTCCCAGACCGGCGACGGTCTGCCGCGGCGCCGCCGCAAGCGGCCGATGGCCATCGTCCCCGGCAGCGCGTCCACCCCGCGCGCGACGGGCCGCTCCGACTCCGAGCAGGCACAGGTCATGGGTGCCTTCCAGCGCGGAACGCAGTCCGGCCGGGTCACCGGGCCGGACACCCCGGACCCCGCCGGCCGGACGAGCGAAACACCTGGTGCAAGCAGCGAAGGACATGAGGTCTCGTGAACGACGATCTGTCATGGATGCTCGACAGCGCGCTGGAGATTCCGGGCGCCCTGCACGCGGTCCTGATATCCGCCGACGGCCTGCTGATGGCCCGGACGCAGGACTTCGACAAGGACGACGCCGACCGGGTCGCCGCGGCGATGAGCGGTGTGCAGTCTCTCAGCCGCACCCTCGCCTTCTTCTGTGAGGACCCCAGCCAGACCTGGCGGCAGACCCTGGTCGAGTTCGACGGCGGCTGGGTCTTCCTGATCTCCGCCGGCGAGGGTGCCTACCTCGGCGTCTCCGCCTCCCCGGAGGTCGACATGGCGGACATCACCTTCCGCATGCAGCAGCTCGTCGCCCAGCTCGGCAAGCGGCTGACGACACCGCCGCGCGAGAACCTGGGCACCCGCTCGTGACGGGCCAGGACGGCTGGCAGCCCGAGGCGCCCGAATTAGTACGTCCGTACGTCATCACCAAGGGGCGCGGTCTGCCCGACGAGGACGACCTCTCCCTCATCACCCTGGTCACGGCCTCCGCCGACCAGCAGCAGCGGCCGGCCCGGCTGTCCCCCGAGGAGCAGAGCCTGCTCGACCTCTGCTCCGCCGGCTACCTCTCGGTCGCCGAGATCGCCGGACACACCCACTTCCCGCTGGGCGTCGTGCGGATCCTGCTGGCCTCCCTGATGGAGGGCGGTCACCTCATGACCCGCCCGCCGGTGGCCCGCGCCCGCCTCGCGGACCGAGAGATCCTGGAGGAGGTGCTCAATGGGCTCCGCGCCAAGTTTGGATGAGCGGGACTACGTACGCGAGGGAGCGACCCAGACGGCGGTCAAGATCCTCGTCGTCGGGCACTTCGCGGTGGGCAAGACCACCCTCATCGGCTCGATCTCCGAGATCGAGCCGCTGTCCACCGAGGAGACGATGACGCAGGCCGCCGAGCAGGTCGACGACCTGAAGGGCGTCCGGGGCAAGACCACCACCACGGTCGCCATGGACTTCGGCCGCCTGACCATCAGCGACCGCGTCGTGCTCTACCTCTTCGGCACCCCGGGCCAGCAGCGCTTCGTGCAGATGTGGGAGGACATGGCCCGCGGGGCGCTCGGCGCCCTGGTGCTGGTCGACCCGGAGCGGCTGGCGGACTCCTTCCCCGTGATCGACCTCATCGAGCACTACGGGCTCGACTACGCCATCGCCGTCAACCACTTCGACGGCACGCCGCTGCGCGACGAGCGGGCGCTGCGCGAGGCACTCGACCTGCTCGACGACACCCCCGTCGTCACCTGCGACGCCCGCGACGAGAAGTCCTCGGCCGCCGCACTGACCACCCTCGTCCGCTACTTGCTGGACCGCACCCGCCAGGAGCTGGAGCACCCATGAACGCCCACGACACCGCGCCGGTGCCGCCGCCCGGCTGCCCGGCCCACGGCTCCGGCGCCCGTGTTCCCCTGCACGGACCGGAGTTCGCCGCCCACCCGCAGGCGTACTACGAGTACCTGCGCCACTACGGCGCCGCGGCCCCCGTCGAACTGGCCCCGGGGGTCGAGGCGACCCTGGTCACGGACTACGCCGCGGCGCTCCAACTGCTCCAGGACTCCGGCACCTTCCGCAAGGACGCGCGCCGCTGGCGGGCCTTCAACGAGGGCAAGATCAGCCCGGACAGCCCCGTCGTGCCGCTGCTCGCCCACCGGCACAACTGCATGTTCGCCGACGGCGCCGACCACCTCAGGCTGCGCCAGGCGGTCACGGACAGCATGGCGCGGGTGGACACCCGCCGGCTGAGCCGCAGCACCGAGCAGACCTCGGCCTACCTCATCTCCCAGTTCGCCGCCCGCGGTTCGGCCGACCTGCTGGGCGACTACGCCAAGCAGCTACCGCTGTTCGTGTTCAACGAACTCTTCGGCTGCCCCGCCGACATCGGTGACCGGGTGATGTTCGGCATCTCCGGCATGTTCGACGGCGTCAACGCCGAGAAGGCCGCCGCGGTGCTCTTCCAGGCCGTGGGGGAACTCGTCGCGCTGAAGCGGCGCAAGCCCGGCGACGACGTCACCTCCTGGCTCATGCAGCACGAGGCCCGGCTCGACGACGAGGAGATGCTCCACCAGATCGCCCTGCTGCTCAGCGCGGGAGCCGAACCCCTGCGCAACCTCCTCGGCAACACCCTGCACCGGCTGCTGACCCACGAGCGCTACGCCCGTGAGGGCGGCCTGATCGACGAGGCGCTCGAGGACACGCTGTGGGAGAACTCGCCCATGGCCAACTTCGCCCCGCACTACCCGGCCGTCGACACGGAACTGGCCGGACAGCAGATGCAGGCGGGCGACCTCGTGCTCGTCAGTTTCGCCGCCGCCAACACCGGTCCCGCCCTCACGGCGTCCCGCCAGGCGGGCAGCAACCGCGCGCACCTGGCCTGGAGCGCGGGCCCGCACGCCTGCCCGTCCAAGGAACCGGCCCGGCACATCACCGTCACGGCCATCGAGCACCTGCTCAACGAACTGCCCGACGTCGGACTCGCCGTCCCCGAGGACAGCCTGACGTGGCGTCCGGGCCCCTTCAACCGGGCCCTGGCCACTCTTCCGGCCCGGTTCACCCCGGTACGCGCCGCACGGCGCGGCGAGGCGGCGCGGGCCGCCGCGGTGCCCGGGCAGGAGAAGCCGGCGGGTCCGGCCCGTCCGGCCGAACACAAGGGCATGTGGAGCCAGTTCCTCAACTGGCTCACACGGTGACGTGCGCAACACCCTCCCGATCCGCCCCTTCCGCATGAAGATCAAACGGCACGGGTAGTGAGCAACGCGGTATTCAAGTTGCTTATGAGCCAAAGGAGGTGTCGTGGACCACATATCCACGAACGCCGCTTTCCCGCCGCCGAATCCCCTGGTACCCGCCTCCCGAGGCGGGTATCGCTTTGCGCGGCTCCGGCCGGGGGCGGACCGTTGACGGCCGCGCCGACGGGCGGGGACCCGCAGGGCACACCCACGCTCGGCACCTTCACCGGCGGCCAGTTGCGAAGACTCGGCCCGGTCGCCGGCCTGTCCCGCGCCGACGTCGAGACCTACGCACAGGTCCTGGCCGACGCCCTGGGGCCGGTGGCCCAGCGGCCGCTGAGCCTGGCGCCGCCCACCCGCAGCTTCCTGTCCGACGACCACACCCCGGTGGAGTTCTCCCTCTCCTTCCGGCCCGAGGCGTCGCCCGCCATGCGGGTCCTGGTGGAGCCGGGCTGTGGCGCAGCCGGTCTGGCGGACAACGGCCGTGCCGGACTGGAGGCGGTCCGGAGGATGGCGCGGCGCTGGTCCTTCACCACCGACGCCCTCGACGGAATCCTGGATCTGTTCCTGCCACCCGCTCCGCACGGCCCCCTCGCCCTGTGGTGCGCCCTGGAACTCAGGCCCGGCGGTGTACCGGGAGTCAAGGTCTACCTGAATCCGGCGGCGAACGGGGAGGAACGTTCCGCCGCGACGCTGCGCGAGGCCCTGCGCCGGCTCGGGCACCACCGGGCCTTCGACAGCCTCCCCGCGGGCAGTGGATACCCGTTCCTCGCCCTGGACCTCGGGGACTGGGCGGCCCCACGGGTGAAGGTGTACCTGCGCCACGACAACCTCACGGCGGACCGGGCGGGCCGGCTGTCCCGGATGGAACCGGGTCCCGCGCCGGCGGCGGTCGAGGACTTCTTCCGCACGGCCGGGGGCCTCGGTCCCGACGGGGGCGGGCTCGACGCCCGGCCCGTTCAGTCCTGCCACTCCTTCACCGACCTCGGCGCGGCACGGCCGAGCGGGTTCACCCTGTACGTCCCGGTGCGTGACTACGTCCGCCACGACGGGGAGGCTCTGGAGCGGGCGTACGGAGTGCTGCGCGACCACGGTCTGGACGCCTCCGTGCTCGACCGTGCCCTGGCCGCCCTCACCGAGCGGCGGCTCGAGGACGGGGTGGGCCTGATCGCCTACCTGGCCCTCGCCCACCAAGGGGACCGGCCGCCGCGGGTGACGGCGTACCTCTCCTCGGAGGCCTACTCGGTCCGGCCGCCGGTCGTGGAGACCGTCCGCCGGCCGGTGTCCGTTCGCTGAGCGGGGCGCCCGCGCCCGAGGCGGGGCTCCCGGCGCGATCCGCCGGGAGCCCCGGGCACGGTCACCGCCGCCGACAGCGGCCGGCGGGACGGTCACACGGGCAGCGGCTCCCGGAACTCCGCCAGGTAGGGACCCACGTCGACCTGGATCGAGGAGCCGAGAGTCCGGCCGTAGCGCTCGACGATGCCGGCCAGGTACGTGCCGATCTCCTCGCGCATCTCCTCGGTCCCGGGCAGCGCGGCGGTGCCCTCGACGAGGCGTGCCACCCACTGGGCCTGGGCCTCCACCAGCCGGGTGAGGGCGCCCGCGGGCCGCACGAGCCCCACGAAGTACAGCCCGGGCCGGTCGGCCGGGACGATCCGCCGGTAGAGCTCGACCGAGCCGTCGGCCGCGACCGGGCAGCCCGGGGGCAGGAAGGGGAAGGTCATGTGGAAGCCGGTGCAGTAGACGACCGTGTCGGCGGTCTCGGAGCTGCCGTCCGTGAACACGACCCGGTCGTTCTCGAACGAGGCGATCGCGGGCTTCGGGGTCACGGCACCGTGCCGGATCCGGCTGAGGATCTCGTCCGAGACCGTCGTCGCGGAGGAGAGGATCGGGTGGTCGGGTTCGGGCAGGCCGTAGTCCGACAGTCTGCCCCGGGCCACCAGCAGGGCCTGTTCCACCCACTCGCGCCGCTCGGCGAAGGGCATCTCGTTCCACCACGGGGCTTCGGCGATCTCGTCGAGGGACCTCCCGAAGATCTGCTTGGGCACGATGTGCAGCCCCCGGCGCACCGACAGCAGGGTCCGCTCCGCGTGCCGGGAGAGGTCCGCGGCGATGTCCACCGCGGAGGCTCCGAGGCCCACCACGACGACACGCCGGCCGGTGAAGTCGCTGCCGTCGCGGTAGTCGAGGGAATGAAGAATCGTTCCGGCAAAGGAGTCGGCGCCGGCCGGAAGGGGATCGGGCAGGGCCGGGTCGGTGTGGTGGCCGGAGGCGACGACCACCTGCTCGAACCGGCGGGAGGACTGCTCGCCGTCCGCGTCCCGGCTGACGACCGTCCACCCGCCGTCTTCGTCCTGACGGACGGAGACCACCTCGGTGCGCAGCTCGACGTGGTCGAGCAGCCCCGCCCACTCGGCGAACGACCGCAGGTAGGCGGCGACCTGGCTGTGCCGGGGGTAGAGCGGGTAGTGGGACGGCATCGGAAAGTCCGCGTAACCGGTGAGCTGCTTGGCGGTGTTCAGGTGCAGGGTCTGGTAGCCGGGTCCCCGCTCGCCGGCGCCGGGCTGTCGCCAGATCCCGCCGACGTCGCGTGCCTTCTCCAGGCAGACGAAGGAGATGCCGCGACTCTTCAGGGCGTGGCCCATCGCCAGCCCCGACAGACCTGCACCGATCACACACACACGCACGGAATGTCCCCTCAGGATGTACTCAACCTCCCCCGATCATGCCTTTACTGCCCATCCGTTTCTTCCCGCACACCGGTACGGCCCTTGAACACACGTGTCCGTGCTCACGTTTCACGCGTCCCGCAGGTCCCACACCCGGCGGATCTTGCCCAGCGAGCGCTCCAGGGTCTCGGGCTCGACGACCTCCACCTCGACGGTGACGCCCACTCCGTCCTTGACGCCCTGCGCGATCGTCCTCGCGGCGGCCTCGCGCTGCTCGGGACCGGCGTCGGGGCGGGCCTCGACCCGCACCGTCATGTGGTCCATGCGGCCGCGCTCGGTGAGCCGGATCTGGAAGTGCGGGGCGACGCCCGGGGTGCGCAGCACGACCTCCTCGACCTGGGTGGGGAAGACGTTCACCCCCCGCAGGATGATCATGTCGTCGCAGCGGCCGGTGACCTTCTGCATCCGGCGGAAGGCGGGGCGCGCGGTGCCGGGCAGCAGCCGGGACAGGTCCCGCGTGCGGTACCGGATCACCGGGAGCGCCTCCTTGGTGAGGGAGGTGAAGACGACCTCGCCCTCCTCGCCCTCCGGCAGTACGGCGTCCGTGAGCGGGTCCACCACCTCGGGGTAGAAGTGGTCCTCCCAGACATGCAGCCCGTCCTTGGTCTCGACGCACTCCTGGGCCACGCCCGGGCCGATCACCTCGGACAGGCCGTAGATGTCGACGGCGTGGATGTCCATGCGCTCCTCGATCTCGCGCCGCATCTCCTCGGTCCACGGCTCGGCGCCGAAGATGCCGACCTTCAGGGAACTGGTGCGCGGGTCGACGCCCTGGCGCTCGAACTCGTCGAGCAGGGTGAGCATGTAGGACGGGGTGACCATGATGATCTCGGGGCGGAAGTCCTGGATGATCTGCACCTGACGGGCCGTCATGCCGCCGGAGGCGGGGATCACCGTGCAGCCTGCGCGTTCGGCGCCGTAGTGCGCGCCCAGACCGCCGGTGAACAGGCCGTAGCCGTAGGAGATGTGCACCTTGTGGCCCGGGCGGCCGCCCGCGGCGCGGATGGAACGGGCTATGACGTCCGCCCACATGGACAGGTCGTTGTCCGTGTACCCGACGACCGTGGCACGGCCGGTGGTGCCGCTGGAGGCGTGCACCCGCCGCACCTCGGACATCGGGACGGCGAACATGCCGAAGGGGTAGGTGTCCCGCAGATCGGCCTTGGTGGTGAAGGGGAAACGGGACAGGTCCGCCAGACTGCGGCAGTCGTCGGGGGTCACCCCGGCGGCGTCGAACTTCTTGCGGTACAGCTCCACGTGGTCGTAGGCGTGCCGCAGGGTCGCGCGCAGCCGGTCGAGCTGGAGCTCACGGAGCTGCTCGCGGGACAGGCGCTCGGCGGTGTCGAGCAGGTCGTGGGGGAGGGGTTCGCCCCGTCGGGGTGCCGGGGCCGCCCCGGTCGTCGGCTCGCTGCTCATCGCGACTCCTTCGTCGTCGTGCCGGGCGTCTCGCGCGCCGTGTCCTTGCGCGCCCCGCTGCCGTCGCCGTCGGCGGTGCCCCGTCCGTCGTCCCGCACGCTGCGGCTGCGTCCGCGGAACTCCGCGACCAGCTCCTCGCCGCGGCGCACGCTCACGTCGTAGATCCCGCTGCGTCCGTAGCGGGCGCGTTCCTCGGCGCGGGCCACGAGCACGTCGCCCTCGCGCGCCGGGGCGACGAAGACGATGTCGGCGCCGGCCGCGACCGTCACGGGTCCGTGGCTGTTGCAGGCGCAGGCGAACGCGGTGTCGGCGAGCAGGAACAGGTAGCCGCCGTGGGCGATCCGGTGTCCGTTCACCATCGCCGGGGTCACGGTCATGCGGAGGACGGCGGTCCCCTCGCCGTGCTCCACCAGTTCGATCCCGAGCCCCCGGGAGGCCTCGTCCGCGAAGAACATCGCCTCCGTCGGCGTCCGCTCAGTGGCCTGCGACACCGTACCCACCACCTTGTTTCCCGACCGACCATTCGGTTAGCGCGCGGCAAGGCCAAGTAATCCAGCCACGCGGCGGCACTGTCAAGGGTGTGGCCGGCGGGTCCGGGTCTTGCCCGGCGGGCGGAAAGACGTCACACTGGTACCGAACGAATGGTCGGTTGGGAAGCTGGTGACGATGACCACGACACACGCCGCCGAGGCGCCGCCCCCGGACGCGCCGGACGGACTCCAGGAGCACTTCGACGCGACGATCGCGCGCGACCAGCGCATCGAGCCGCGGGACTGGATGCCCGACGGCTACCGCAGGACGCTGATCCGGCAGATCGCCCAGCACGCGCACTCGGAGATCATCGGCATGCAGCCCGAGGGCGAGTGGATCACCCGGGCCCCGTCGCTGCGCCGCAAGGCGATCCTCTTCGCCAAGGTCCAGGACGAGGCCGGCCACGGCCTGTACCTGTACTCGGCGGCCGAAACCCTCGGCGCGGACCGCGACGACCTCACCCAGCGGCTGATCGAGGGCCGGCAGAAGTACTCGTCGATCTTCAACTACCCGACCCTGAGCTTCGCCGACGTCGGCGTGATCGGCTGGTTCGTGGACGGCGCCGCGATCTGCAACCAGGTGCCCCTGTGCCGCAGCTCGTACGGTCCCTACGCGCGCGCGATGGTGCGGATCTGCAAGGAGGAGTCCTTCCACCAGCGGCAGGGCTACGAGCTGCTGATGACGATGATGCGCGGCACCGACGCCCAGCGCGAGATGGTCCAGGACGCCGTCAACCGCTGGTGGTGGCCGTCCCTGATGATGTTCGGCCCGCCCGACGACGCCTCGCCCAACTCGGCGCGGTCGATGGCCTGGAAGATCAAGCGGCACAGCAACGACGAGCTGCGCCGGCGCTTCGTCGACATGACCGTCCCGCAGGCCGAGAAGCTCGGCGTCACCCTGCCCGACCCCGAGCTGCGCTGGAACGAGGAGAGCGGGCACCACGACTTCGGCACCCCCGACTGGGACGAGCTGATGCGCGTCATCAAGGGCGACGGCCCGTGCAACGACCGGCGGATGGAGCGGCGGCGGACCGCCCACGAGGACGGCGCCTGGGTGCGCGAGGCGGCCACCGCACACGCCGCCAAGCAGGCCGCCCGCGCGCGGAAGGGAGCGGCGGCATGACCCCCGGGACGTCCGGCAGGCAGGGCTGGCCGCTGTACGAGGTCTTCGTGCGCGGCAAGCGCGGACTCAACCACGTCCACGTCGGCTCCCTGCACGCCGCCGACGACGCCATGGCCCTCACCCACGCCCGCGACCTCTACACCCGGCGCAACGAGGGCGTGAGCATCTGGGTGGTGCGCTCCGAGCACATCGCCGCCTCCACCCGCGACGAGAAGGACCCCTTCTTCGCCCCCAGCGCCGACAAGGTCTACCGCCACCCGACCTTCTACGACATCCCCGACGACGTTCCCCACATCTAGGAGCAGGGCATGAGCGACGACCACGTCTACCTCACCCTGGCCGAGGGGCACGAGGACGACAGCCGCTGGGCCTACGGCACCGGCTTCGAGGACCCGCTGCACGGCGTCGACACCACCGTGCCCGAGGGCGTCGACGCCGGTGAGCTGGCCGGGGAGTGCGTGGCGCTCGCCGACGACGCCCTGGTGAGCGCCCAGCGGCTCGCCGAGTGGGTCACCCGCGCGCCGGAACTGGAGGAGGAGGTGGCGCTGGCCAACATCGGCCTCGACCTCCTCGGCCAGGCCCGCCTGCTGTACTCGCGCGCCGGGCAGGTGGACGGCACCGGCCGCGACGAGGACGCCTACGCCTACTTCCGCGACCCCGGCGGCTTCCGCAACGTCCGCCTGGCCGAGCTGCCCGGCGGCGACTTCGCGTTCGCGGTCGTACGGCTGCTGGTGCTCTCGAGCTGGCGGCTGGCCCACTTCCGGCGGCTGCAGGCCCACCCCGACCCGGTGCTCGCTGCGGTCGCCGCCAAGGGCGTCAAGGAGCTGACGTACCACCGGCAGTACGCCGCCGAGTGGTGCGTGCGCCTGGGCGACGGCACGGACGAGTCCCACCGCCGGACGCGCGCCGCGCTGGACGAGGTCGCCCCGTATCTCGGCGAACTGCACGCGGCGTACGACGTGCGCGACGAGGTCGCCGACGACCTGCGCCAGGTCACCGAGGCGGCCGGACTGACCCTGCCGGTGTACCGTCCGCTGCCGGGCTCGGGCCGCGCCGGCGAGCACACCGAGCACCTGGCGCCGCTCCTGACCGAGCTGCAGGGCGTCGCCCGCGCCCACCCGGAGGCGACATGGTGAACCACGGCCCCGCACTCCTGGACGCCCGCCGCGCCCGGCACGTCGCCGAGCAGGTGCCGGACCCCGAGCTGCCCATGCTCACCCTCGCCGACCTCGGCGTCCTGCGCGACGTCGAGGTCGGCGAGGACGGCACCGTCGTCGCGAGCCTCACCCCCACCTACTCGGGCTGTCCGGCCATGGCCGAGATGCGGGCGGACGTCGCCGCGCGGCTGCGCGGGGCGGGGTACCCGCGCGTGGAGATCCGCACCGTCCTGGACCCCCCGTGGACCAGCGACTGGATCACCGAGGCGGGGCGTCTGAAGCTGGCCGAGCACGGCATCGCCCCGCCCGGGCCCGCACCCCGCGGCGGCCCCGTCCCCCTCGTCCTGTCGCCCACCCGGCCGGCGGTGCCCTGTCCCCGCTGCGGCTCGGCGGACACCGAGGAGACCTCGCGCTTCGCCGCCACGTCCTGCAAGGCGCTCTGGCGCTGCCGGTCCTGCCGCGAGCCGTTCGAGTACGTCAAGGAGATCTGATGGCCCCGACCGCCCCCGTCCCGGCGGCCCCGGTGCGCACCCGCCGCCGGCCCGCCTTCCACACGCTGCGCGTCGCCGCCGTCGAGCGGCTGTGCGCGGACGCCGCGGCCGTGAGCTTCGAGGTCCCCGACGAGCTGGCCGGGGAGTTCGCCTTCGCGCCCGGTCAGTCGCTCACGCTGCGGCGCGAGGTGGACGGCCGGGACGAGCGCCGTTCGTACTCGATCTGCGCACCGGCCGGTGCGGCGCCGCGCATCGGGGTCCGCGTGGTGCCGGGCGGGCTGTTCTCGGCGTGGCTGGTCAACGACGTGCGGCCGGGCGACGCCGTGGAGGTGATGGCTCCCACCGGCCTCTTCACGCCCGATCTGACCACCCCCGGCCACCACGTCCTGATCGCCGCCGGTTCGGGCATCACCCCGATGGTCTCCATCGCCGAGTCGGTGCTGGCCGCCGACGACCGCTCCGCCGTCACCCTCTTCTACGGCAACCGCCGCACCGACACGGTGATGTTCGCCGACGAACTGGCCGACCTGAAGGACCTGCACCCGACCCGCTTCCACCTCGCCCACGTGCTCTCCCGCGAACCCCGCGAGGCCGAGGTGCTCTCCGGCCGCCTGGACGCCGGGCGGCTCTCGGCGCTCATCGGCTCCCTGGTGGACGTGACGGGCGCGGACCACTGGTGGCTGTGCGGCCCGCAGGGCATGGTCGCCGACGCCCAGCAGGTCCTCGCCGGCCTCGGCGTTCCGGCCGAGCGCGTGCACCGCGAGCTGTTCTACGCCGACGACGAGCCGGTGCGGGAGGTCCACCACGAGGACAGCGGCCCCGAGGGCCCCGTCAGCGAGGTCACCGTCATCCTGGACGGGCGCTCCACGACCGCTCCCCTCTCCCGGGAGCGCTCGGTCCTCGACGGCGCCCAGCAGTCCCGACCCGACCTGCCCTTCGCCTGCAAGGGCGGCGTCTGCGGCACCTGCCGGGCCCTGGTCACCGACGGCAGTGCCGACATGCGCCGCAACTACGCGCTCGAAGCGGCCGAGGTCGACACAGGCTACGTCCTGACCTGCCAGTCCTACCCGGTCTCCGAGAAACTGACGGTCGACTACGACAGTTGACCGGGGGTACACCCGTCGCCGGAGGGTGCCGCCGGCTTCGCGTGGGTCAGTGGGCCCGCTCCGCCTCACCCAGGACCGCCCGGATCACGTGGCGGGCGTTGCCGGCCATCGCGGGGTTGGTCTCCCGGTAGTACGGCAGCGCGATCAGCGCCTGGGAGAGGGTGCGGCCCCGGCCGCGCCGCCAGGTGGCGTCGTCCACGCCCAGCGCCTCGCGGAAGACCTCCCTCGCGCCGGCCGGCAGCAGGTTCCACGCCGGGAAGAGATCGCAGGCCGGGTCGCCCACCCCCAGGCACCCGAAGTCGATCACCGCGGTCAGCCTGCCACCGGTCACCAGCAGGTTGCCCGGCATCAGGTCCGCGTGCAGCCACCGGGGCGGACCGTCCCAGGCCGGAGCGCGCAGCGCGTCCTGCCACACCTCCGTCAGCGCGTCGCAGTCGACGCCCTCCTCCGGCAGGCCCCGCAGCGTGTCGAGCGCGGCCCGCGTCGGCCCGTCGAGCGCGGCGAGCGGCCCGCCGCGGTACGCCGCCGGCGCGTCGGGCAGGGCGACGCTCCACATCGCCGAGACGAACCCGGCCAGGTCCACCGCCAGCGACACCGGGTCGGTCAGCGCGCCGGCCTCGGGAAGCTCCCCGGGCAGCCACCGGTACACCGACCAGGGCCACGGGTAGCCCTCGGCGGGCACCCCTTCCCCGAGCACCTCGGGTACGGCGGTCGGCAGCAGGGGCGCCAGCCGGGGCAGCCACTCCCGCTCCGCCGTCACGTCCGCCGCGCCGCCCCCGGCCAGGGGCAGCCGTACGACCAGGTCCGGGCCGAGACGGAACATGGCGTTGACCGTGCCTCCGGAGGGGTGGCGTTCGAGGGGGAGCCCCGCCCACCGGGGGAACTGCCCCTCGACCAGCCGCCGTACGAGGCGCTCGTCGAGGTCGTACGGCTCCCGGTGCCTTTGACCTGAACTCATGGGCGTCATCCGACCGTTCGGCGCCGACGACGTCAAACCCTTTCCCGTCCGACAGCCGCCGCGGTCGCCGCCGTGCCCGCCGCCACCAGCAGGGCGCCCGGCAGGGACCACGTGGCCAGGGGGCCCGCCACGGCCGCGCCCAGGGCGAACGCGGTGACCTTGAGACTCGCCCCCGTGGTGAAGATCTGGCCGCGCAGGTGCTCGGGGGACTCCCGGTGGCGTACCGCGAAGAGCGCGGTGAGCTGCGGGCCCTCGCCGGCGCCGAGGAGGACGGCGGCCACCGGGAGTGCGGCCGGCCGGCCCGTCGCGGCCGCCGTCGCGGCCAGGGCCAGTGCCGCGGCCTGGACCAGGGCCGCGGCCCGCACGAGCGTGTCCGGGGCGACGGAGCGCGGGTACCGTGCCAGTACGGCGTTGGCCGCCAGCGCGGAGACCGCCGCGCAGGAGAACAGCAGGGCTCCGCGTCCGGCCGAACCGAGAACCCGCGCGCCCAGCAGCGGGACGCAGGCCGTCAGCATGCCCTGGGCGGCGCAGCAGACGACCGAGACGAGGGTCGCCCGGGCGAGCGGCGGACGCCGGAGGATGACCCGGAACCCGGCGGCGAGGGCGCGGGCCACGGGGGCGGGCCGCGCCCGCGGGGCCGCGTCGGTGCGGGCCGGCAACCGCCACGCGACGGGCACGGCCGCGGCGACCAGTGCCGCGGCGACCACGACGGCCGTGGGGGCGCCCAGCGCCTCAGCCGCGCCGCCGGCGAGTGCCGGACCGGCCAGGCCCGCCGCGCCGAAGGTCATCGCGTCCAGTGCGTTGGCCCTGGGCAGATGGGCGCCCGCCGCCACCCTGGGGAGCTGCGCGGTCCAGCCGCCCGACAGCGCCGGGCCCAGCAGCCCCGTGAGCACCGCGAGCACCACGGTGCAGGCGGCCGGAAGGCGGCCCAGCCCGGCGAGGACCGCGGTCAGGCCCGCCGCGTACAGCGCCAGCGCGCAGGCAAGGAGGCGGCCCGGCCGCTCCGCCCGGTCCAGGAGGGCCCCGAGCACCGGCCCACCGACCGCCGCGGAGACCGTGATGCCCGCGAGCAGCGACGACGCGTGAGCCGCCGATCCGGTCAGGGCGAGCCCGGCCAGCAGCAGCGCCGGTCCCGCCATCTCGTCACCGGCGCGCGCCGCCGTCGCCCCGGCCAGGTAGGAGCGTACTGAGTAACCCTTTGGCACCCGGCAGACGTTACGGAGGTAACTCAAAACTCCGCAATATGCGTTACATTCGGATGGTGACCTCTCCCCTCGACGCCGACTGGTCCACCAGGCACTCCGTACTGACCACGGCACGGCGCACCGCCGCCCTCGTCAACGCACTCGCGGGCGGCCCTTCCGGCACCGCACCCGCACCCGAGGCGGTGGCCGAAGTGCTGCGCGCCTACGGCGAGACCGGTCCCGTCGACCTCACCCCCCGCGACGTCGACGGGATGCGTGCGGCGGCGGACCTGCTGCGGGAGGTGTTCGCCGCGGACTCCGCCGACGCCGCCGCGCACGTCCTGAACCGCCTCCTCGGCGCGCACACGGGGCCGCTCCGGCTGACCTCCCACAGCGGTGGTACGCCCTGGCACCCGCACCTCGACGGCGACGACGACGCGCCGTGGCCGGAGTGGTTCCTGGCCTCCTCCTGCATGGCGCTGGCCGTCCTCCTCTGGGACCGCCAGCGCCCGCCCGGCCGGGTCTGTGCGTCCGTCGCCTGCCCCGACGTCTTCATCACGCGGGGCAGCGGCCCGGAACGCCGCTACTGCTCGCGCCGCTGCGCGACCCGGGAGCGCGTCGCGGCGCACCGGCGACGCGGCTGACCGGGGCTCAGACGCCGAACTCCGAGGGCGGGACGCCGAGCGCGGTGCACGCCTCGCGGATCGCCTGCTGCTCGGACTGGTCGAAGGTGCCGTCGGCCCCGGCGACGACCATGCCGGTCTGCACGACGGCACGGGCCTCGGCGGGCTTCTTCGCGGCCTTGCCGATCACCTGGAGCGCCTCGGTCCTGCCCTGCTCGAAGTTGGCGAGGAGCCGGTCCACGTGCTGGTTGAACCGCTGGCGGAGCTGGTCCGCCGGGAAGTTCTGCAGCACCTCGTTCGAGACGATCAGCTCCTCCACGCGCCGGCGCTCGGCGGGGTCCACCCGTCCGTCCGCGGCGGCGACCAGCGCGCACAGGGCCATGCTGGCGTCCCGGTAGGCACCGCTCCTGAGTTCGTTCTTGGCCGAGGCGAGCTGGGACTTGAACATCCCGATCAACTGGCCCTTGGAACCCCCGGAGGACGTGCCCGGCCTGCCGCCGCCCAGCGGGCCGTGCGACCCCTGATGCCCGGAGCCGCCCCCTCCCCGAGTGCCCTGGGACTGCTGGAAGGTCTTGGCCTGGTCCTTGATCTTGTCCCACATCGCCACTCGTGCCACCTCGGCTTCTGTCGCTGCGTACCGGTCCGTCCGCGGCCGATGTCCCGCGGTCAACAGGATGAACGCGCCCCGGAACCACAGGGTTCCCGAAAGGCAAAGAAAAGGCAAAGTGCCGAGTTCCGGAGGCACTTGCCGGGCGGAGGCCGCCGCTCAGACGTCGCAGGACGTGGCGGCGCCCGGTACCGCCGGCGTCTCCCGCGACCTCGACGGCGGCCCCGGCGGCGCCGCCGTGCTCGCGCGGACGACGAGGCGGGGCTCCACCGACGCCGGTTCGGGCACCGTCTCCGGGGCCGCGATGTGACGCAGCAGCCGAGCCACGGCGAGCTCGCCCATCTGTGTGAACGGCTGGGCGACCGTGGTCAGCGGCGGTGCGCAGTACTCCGCCAGCTCGATGTCGTCGACGCCCACCACGGAGATGTCCTCGGGCACGCGCCGTCCCAGCTCCCGCAGCGCCCGGAGCAGACCGAACGCCATCTCGTCGCCGGCGACGAACACCGCGGTCACCTCCGGGATCCGGCCCAGGACGAGTCCGGCACGGTATCCGGATGCGGGCGACCAGTCGCCCTCCAGGGGAGGCGGCACCGCACGCCCCGCCGACTCCAGCGTCGTGCGCCAGCCGTCGCGCCGGCTCGCGGCCTCCAGCCACTCGCCGGGGCCCGCCAGGTGCCACACCGTCTCGTGGCCGAGGTCCAGCAGGTGCCGCGTGGCCAGACGGGCGGTGAGGGACTGGTCGACGGCCACGACCCCGGTGGCGTCCGTGCGCGAACCGTCGACGGTGAGGGTCGGCGTGGCACGGGTCAGCTCCTCGAGCCGGGAACTCCCGGTGATCAGCGGCACCGCCAGGACGACGCCCTCGACGCCCTGGTCGACGAGCCGGGACAGGGCGGACTCGATCGCGAAGGTGTCGAGCGAGTCGGCCGTCGCGGTGCTCACCGCGTACCCGGCGCTCCGGGCGGCGCCCTCGATGCCGGAGGTGATCGCGGCGCGGGAGTAGAAGGTGGTGCGCAGCGTCACCACGCCGATCGTCCGGCTGCGCCCGGAGGACAGCATGCGCGCCGCGTTGTTGCGCCGGTAGCCGAGCCGGGCCACCGCGGCCAGGACCTCGGCCCGCGTCTCCTCCCGCACGTTCGGATGCCCGGAGAGCACGCGCGACACCGTCTGCGCGGAGACCCCGGCGGCCCGGGCCACGTCCGTCATCCCCGGCGGGCGCCTGCCCCCGCCGTCCTGCTTCGCCATGCGTTCCTTCCCGGCCGGTCTGCCGCCCGATGGTATCGCCGGCGACGCCCGCCGTCCGCGCCTCCGGACCCCGCCCGGGCCGTCCACCTCCGGCGTCGGCGACGCCCCGGGTTCACTTCGGACCCGCGGCCTCGGGCTTCCGGCCCGGGGTGTCGGTGCGCCGGCGGCAGGACGCGTCGTGCCGGGCACCCAGCGAGGTCCACCACCGCTCGCAGCAGCCGCCGCGGACAGGGAGGAGGGCGGCGGCGGGGCGGGCACACTCCGGACCGTGGTCGGCGCCGAAGGAGTACCGCCAGAACGCGCAGCACGGCTCCGGACCCGCTCCGGTCGACGGCCGCGGGCGGGCCAGGCGCTCCGCACGCCGGGCCAGGAGGACGCTGTGCCGGTGCATCGCACCCTCCCGCGCGGCGCACCAGGCGAACACGGCGGCGGCGTACAGACCGGGCAGCGCGAGCCAGGGGTGGTGGGTGGCCGCGTATCCGGCGGCGGCGAGAAGGAGCACGGCGGTGGCACGGCACGCGCGGGCGGTGCGCAGGCTCGGCGTCACAGGGGACTCCCGTGGGTCGGCGGGGGAGAAAGCCTCGGGTCATCCGTATGCCCCCGGTTCGCCGTCCTACGTCTCGCCACCCGTGTCCGTCCCCCGTCCGCGCACCGCGCCGCGGTCGCGTCCGGCGGGAGGTGTGTTGCGGTCATCCGTCGCCGCTTTGCCGTCCAAGCCGTCCTGAGCGCCGTCCCGAGGTACTGGCCGACGGGGTCTCTCCCTGGCTCATGAGACCGAGGTGGGGGTGCGGGCTTGCGGGCTTGCGGTCCGGCGGCGGCCCGCGGCCCGGTCTCCGCCGAGCACCGCGGACCTCCGCGCCCGGCGGACCTCGGAACCCAGGGGGTGTCGCTCGGACCTCGTTCGGAACCTGTTCGGGTCCGAACGAGGTCCGAACGCCCCCCCCCTAGGCGCGCTCCTGCGCGAGGTGCCCCAGGGCCGCGCTGCGGCTCGTCGCCAAGTGGTGCAGGACCAGCTCCTGGACGCGGTCCACGTCGCGTGCCGCGATGGCCCGGTAGAGGGCTTCGTGTTCCAGGGCGACGGCCAGCAGGTCGTCGTGCTGGCCCAGGAGCCAGCGCAGCCGGCTGCGCAGGACCCGCTCCAGCTCGTTGAGCAGCTCGTTGGCGGCCAGGGAGACGACGGTCTCGTGGAAGTCGGCGGCCGCCCGGCGGGCCCGCACGGCGTCGTCGGCGCGCGCCGCGTCGAGTTCGGCGTCCACCGTCGCGCGCAGCCGCTCCAGCCCCTCCCGCGTGTGCCGTTGGGCCGCCAGCCGGAAGCCCAGGGTCTCCAGGCCCGACCGCACCTCGTCCAGGTCGGCGATGTCGCTCGTGGTGAACTCCCGCACCACCGCCCAACTGCGCGGCCTCGGGGTCACCAGTCCCTCCGACACCAGCGTCTTGAGGGCCTCGCGGACGGGGAGCCGGCTCACCCCGAGGGACTCGGCCAGCTCCCGCTCCACCAGGCGGCTGCCGGGGGCACGCACACCGTCGATGATCTCGTCGCGCAACCGCTGCGTGACCCGCTCGGACTCGGGCCTGAAGCCCTCTGACGCAGCCATCGCCGTCCTTCGTCCGTCTTCCCTTTCCCGGCACGCCGACCGCGCCGTGCACAGCGGCGGTCGGGCGGCCCGTCAGAATACCCCGGGACCCGCGGGCGGTCCGGGCGGGAGGGCGCGACGACGGTTCAGCCCGCCTGCGGGGGCCAGTTGACGATCCGCTTGGGGCGCGGGCGGGCGTAGGTGCGCACCTTGGACGTGGACAGGCCGAGCCGGACCAGGGATTCCGCCACCGTCACGGCGGCGGCGACCCCGTCGACCACGGGGACACCGGTGCGCTCCACCACGCGTTCGGCGAGCCCGGCCATGCCCCCGCAGCCCAGGCAGATCACCTCGGCCCGGTCGTCCTCGACCGCGTGGGCGGCCTGCTCGGTGATGGCGTCCACGGCGGCCTGTTCGTCCCGCTCCAGATCGAGTACGGCGAGCCCGCTCGCCCGCACCGAGGCGCACCTGGCGCCCAGCCCGGCCACCTCCAGCCGCTCCTCGATCAGCGGCACCGTGCGGTCGAGGGTGGTGACGACGGAGTAGCGGCGGCCCAGGTACTGCGCGGTGCTCGCCGCGGCCTCGGTGATGTCGACGACGGGTACGTCGAGCAGTTCCTGCAACCCCTCCCGCCCGTGTTCGCCGTAACCGGCCTGGACCACCGCGTCGAACGGCTCCCGATAGGCGCGTACGGCCTCCGTCACCGCGACCGCCGCGAGGTAGCTCTCGTAGTTGCCCTCGACGGACTCCGCCCCGAAGGCCGGTGTCAGCGGCACGATCTCGGTGCCGGGGGAGGCCGCGCCGGCCGCCTGCGCGCCGATCGCGTCGGTGATGGACTGCGTGGTGTTGACGTTGACCACGAGGATGCGCATGGGGGCCTGGGCCTTCTGCTCGGACGGGGCGCTCCGCGAGGATGCGGCGCGGTGCGCGACGGGTGGGGGTGGGGGTGGGGT